>LNEW01000098.1 GCA_001464375.1 Rhodospirillales bacterium Ga0074136
TCCACCTGTCGGGCCGCCTGTATGGCGGCTACGCCATCCCGGGCACCTATTACCTGGAGGCGCTGGCGCGTCGCGGCCCGCTGCTGCGGCAATTCTGCCAGGAGGCCTTCGCCGGCCACCAGGTCGTCGCGACCCCGACGCTGCGCATGCGCGTGCCGACGCTCGCCGAGACCAGCATCGACGCCAGCCCGGACAACTGGGCGCGGCACATGGCGGTCTCCGCCAATACGCGGCCGTTCAACTACCTTGGCATCCCGACCGTCAGCATCCCCTGCGGCCTGGACGACCGCGGCCTGCCGATCGGCCTGCAACTCTCCGCCCGCCCCTTCGCGGAGGGCCGCGCGCTGCAGGCGGCGGATGCCTTCCAGCGCGAGACCGACTGGCACGCCCGCGTGCCGGCGCTGGCATGACCTATCCGCGCAGCGCCTTGATCTGCGCGGGATAGCCGGAGTCGATCAGCACCGGCCCCGTCGCCGCGCAGGCTTCGGCCATCGCGGCGGCCAGCTCGGTCTCGGTGTTGGCGCGCAGTCCCACGCCGCCCATGGCGCGCATCGCGCCGGCCAGGTCGGCGCGCGGCCAGCCCAGCGCGCCCGCCGGCAGGTCGCGCGCATCCTTCTTGATGTCGATCAGCGACAGCGTCGCATCGTTGAACGCCACCACCACCAGCTTGACGCCCAGCACCGCCGCCGTCGCCAATTCGCCGAGCCCCATCAGCAGCCCGCCATCGCCGGTGAAGGCCAGCGCGCCGCGCGCCGGGTCGTGCAGTGCCGCCGCGATCGCCGCCGGCAGCGCGAAGCCCATGGTCGCCAGCCCGTTCGAGATCAGCAGGTCGCCCGGGCGCTCGCATTGCCAGAAGGTGGTCGCGGGGAACATGTGCGCGCCCGCATCGACCGCCACGCGCGGATCGAAGCCGGCGGCGCGGGCCGCGGCCTGCGTGATCTCGACCACGCGCTGCGGGCCGATGCCGCCGCCGCGCCGCGGGTCGTTCGCCAGCGCGCGCAGCCAGTCGCCGCGAAGGGCGGCGATCTCAGCGGGGTGCCAGGCGGACGGCGCCGCGCCCTCCGCCAGCGCCACCAGCGCCGAGGCGATGCGCCCGGTCAGCGCCGCCGCCGGCACGGCATAGGGCAGGGTGCGCGGCGAGGTCGCGACCTCGATCACCGGCACCGGCCAGCGCCACGGCTTGGGAATGAACTCCACCGGGTCGGCGCCGACCATGATGACCGCATCGGCGGCGTCCAGCACCGCGCCTTCCGCCAGGCCGCAGGTGAAGATGCCGGCGAAATGCGGGTCGGCGTCGGCCACGACGCCCTTCGCCTTGTAGGTGACCAGCACCGGGCAGCCGAGGGCCGCGACCAACGCGCGCAACGGTTCCGCGGCCATAACCGCTTCCAGCCCGGCGATCACCACCGGCCGCTTCGCGCCGGCCAGCACGCGGCGCGCGGCAGCGATGGCGGCGGCATCGGGGGCGGGCAGGGCGGGCACCGGCTGGGCCGCGGGCAGCGTGGCGGGTTGCTTCGCCGCCTGGCCCGACACTTCGATCAACGCCGCGCCGCGCGGCGCCGCCATGACCGCCGCCAGCGCCAGCCGCGCCGCGTCCCCCGCCGCCATCTGCCCGACCGACACCTGCAGCTTCGTCACCGGCGCCAGCATCGCCGCATGGTCGAAATACTGGTGGGTGGCGAAGGCGCGCTCGGCCGGCGCGAAGCCATCCGCCACCAGCACCACCGGCGCGCGGTCGAGCGCCGCATGCGCCATGCCGTTCGCCGCGTTGCCCACGCCGGGGCCGCGCGTGCACAGCGCAACGCCCGGCGTGCCGGCCAGTTCTGCTTCCGTCGCCGCCATGATCACCGCCGAGGTCTCGTGCCGCGCCAGCACGAAGTCGATTCCCCGCGCCTTGGCGGCCGCGATCAGGTCGAGGCTCGATCCCCCGCCCGGCACCCCGTAGATGCGCTTCGTGCCCGCACCGGCGAAGGCGGCGGCCAGGGCATCGGCGGCGGTGGTGGCGGGGGCGGCGTGGTCCATGCGGTCTCTCCGGCAGGCGGTCCGCGAGGATAGGCGCGAAGGGCCGGCCTGCCCATCAGGGGGCAGGCGGCGCCCGCTTGCTGGGCAGAAACGTCGTCATCCCGGGCCGCCGCAACCAGCCCGGGCTTGCGCCGAAGGGCTTGGCTCGGCAAGGCTCGTCTCCGGAGGATTTCGCGCCGGTGACCATGCCCACGCCTGCCTTTGACGAAATGACCGCCGATGGCCTCATCCGCGGACCCTATGCCGAGATCGCGCGATGGCTAGCCGCGACGCCGCGGGCCGCGCTGGAACAGCGCCGGCACGAGGCCGAGCTGCTGTTCAAGCGCATCGGCATCACCTTCGCCGTCTATGGCGAAGGTGGCGACCCGGAACGCCTGATCCCCTTCGACATCATCCCGCGCATCCTCGCGCGCGCCGAATGGGATGCGCTGTCGCGCGGGCTGGTGCAGCGGGTGCGTGCGCTCAACCTGTTCCTGGCCGATGTCTATGGCCCGCAGGAGATCCTGCGCGCCGGCCGCATCCCTGCCGCGCTGGTGTGCGAGAACGAGGCCTTCCGCCCCGAGATGGCCGGCTTCAAGCCGCCGGGCGGCGTCTATACCCACATCGCCGGCATCGACGTGGTGCGCACCAGCCCGCACGAATTCTGGGTGCTGGAGGACAACTGCCGCACGCCATCGGGCGTGTCCTATATGCTCGAGGGGCGCGAGGCGATGCTGCGCCTGTTCCCCGGCATCTGCGCGTCGCATCGCATCGCGCCGGTCGGCCACTACCCCGAGGAACTGCTCGAGACGCTGAAATCCGTCGCGCCACCGGGCTGCCGCGGCACGCCGCGCGTCGCCATCCTGACGCCGGGGTCCTACAACAGCGCCTATTACGAACACTGCTTCCTGGCCGACGAGATGGGCGTGGAGGTGGTGGAAGGCCCCGACCTGTTCGTCGAGGACGACGTGGTGTTCATGCGCACCACCACGGGGCCGCGCCGCGTGGACGTGATCTACCGCCGCATCGATGACGACTACCTCGACCCCAAGGTGTTCCGGTCCGAGAGCGTGCTCGGCGTGCCGGGGCTGATGGCGGCCTACAAGGCCGGCAATGTCGCGCTGGCCAATGCGCCGGGCGCGGGCATCGCCGACGACAAGGCGATCTACCCCTACGTGCCGGAGATGATCCGCTTCTACCTCAGCGAGGAACCGCTGCTGGCGAATGTGCCGACCTTCCTGTGCGAGCGCGACGACGACCGCGCCTATGTCCTGGAACACCTGCACGAACTGGTGGTGAAGCTGACCCACGGGTCGGGCGGCTATGGCATGCTGGTCGGCCCGCACAGCACGGCGGAACAGCGCGCCGACTTCGCCCAGCGCATCAAGGCGAGCCCCGCGGAGTACATCGCCCAGCCGACACTGGCGCTGTCCACCGTGCCCACCCTGGCCGACAAGGGCATCGCGCCGCGCCATGTCGACCTGCGCCCCTTCATCCTGAGCGGGCGGGAGGTTCGCGTGGTGCCCGGCGGGCTGACCCGCGTGGCGCTGCGGGAGGGTTCGCTGGTGGTCAATTCCTCCCAGGGCGGCGGCACCAAGGACACCTGGGTGCTGGAGGATGATCCCGCCGACATCCCGCAACCCGGGCGGTCGCAAACGCAAACACAGTCGCAATCCCAATCACAGTCTCAATCGCAATCGCAGACCCAGTCGCAGTCACAGGCCCAGTCCCAGTTCCACGGGGGCGCGGGATGCTGAGCAGCACCGCCGCCAGCCTGTTCTGGCTTGGCCGCTACGTCGAACGCGCCGGCAACAATGCGCGCGGGCTGCAGGTGGCGCTGCGCATCGCCAGCCTGACCGGCACCGCGGCGCAGCGTGACAATGCCTGGCGCGCGTTGCTGATCGCGTCGGGCTGCGAGCCCGAATTCGACGCCAAGGACGTGCCCCTCACGCAGGAGAACGTGGTCCGCTACCTGGCCGCCGATCCCGAGAACCCGTCCTCCATCATGTCCTGCATCGAGGCGGCGCGGCGCAACGGCCGCGCGGTCCGCACGGCGCTGACGGTCGACATGTGGGAAGCCGTGAACGAGACCTGGTCCGAGGCGCGGCGCTGTTCGGACGCCACCTTCGCGCCCGACAACCTGCCGGTCTTCCTCGACTGGATGAAGTCCCGCACGGTGCTGTTCAATGGTGCGTATGCCGACACCATGCTGCGCGACGAGGCCTGGCGCTTCGTGCGCCTGGGCACCATGCTCGAACGCGCCGACAATACCGCGCGCGTGCTCGACGTTCACCACCATGCGCTGGGCGATGTCGAGGAAGGCAGCGCGGTCGCCTATGTGCAGTGGCAGGCCATCCTGCGGTCGGTCGCGGCGTTGCGCGCCTATCACTGGGTCTATCACGCGCGGCTCGAGCCCCAGCGGATCGCCGAGCTGCTGATCCTGCGCCCGGAACTGCCGCGGTCCATGATCGCCTGCTACGCGCGCATCGAGGAAACGCTGGACGGGCTGGCCACCGCGCATGGCGGCAAGCGCGGCGAATGCCATCGCCTGGCCGGCGAGGTCCATGCCCGCCTGCGCTTCGCCCGCATCGAGGAGATCCTGGAGGGCGGGCTGCACGACTTCCTGACCCGCAAGATCGACCGCAACATCGACCTCGGCCGCGAGATCGCCGCCTTCTACCTGCATTCCTGACGGCGCGGAGGCGCGCATGACCTATTGCGTCGGGCTGTTCCTGAACGATGGCCTCGTGCTGCTGTCGGATACGCGCACCAATGCGGGCGTCGACCACATCTCGACCTTCTCGAAGATGCATGTCGAGGAGGTGCCCGGCGAACGCGTCATGGCGCTGCTGTCGTCGGGCAACCTCGCGATCAGCCAGGCGGTATGGAATCGCCTGCTGGAGGGTGTCTGGCTCGACGGCGATCGCCACACGCTGCGCGACGTGCCCAGCATGTTCCGCGCCGCGCAGCTGGTCGGCGCGGCGGTGCGCGCGGTGTTCGAGGCCGACGGGCCATCGCTGCGCGCGCAGGGCATCGGCTTCGATGTCGCGCTGCTGCTGGGCGGGCAGATCGCCGGCCAGGCGCAGCGGCTGTTCATGATCTACGCCGCCGGCAACTTCGTCGAGGCGACCGCGGACACGCCCTTCCTCCAGATCGGCGAGCACAAATACGGCAAGCCGATCCTCGACCGCGTGGTGACGCCGGAGACCTCGTTGATCCATGGCGTGAAGCTGGCGTTGATCAGCATGGACAGCACGCTGCGGTCCAACCTCACGGTCGGCATGCCGCTCGACCTGCTGGTGTATCGCGAAGGCACGCAGGTGGTGGCGCTGCGCAAGCGCATCACCGAGGACGAGCCGTATTTCCGGTCGGTCCGCGAGGGCTGGTCGAACAGCCTGCGCGACGCCTACCGCGCCATGCCGGTGCCCGACTGGGTGGCGGACTGACCCTTGCGCTGCCCCCGCACCGGGCCACAATGGCGGCACGGGATGGGAAGGAACGGATCATGATCGCACGCAGGACGGCGCTGGCGCTGGGCGCGGCTTCCCTGGCAGGGGCGCGCGGCGCCGTGGCACAGGCCTGGCCCACGCGGCCCATCCGGATCGTGGTGCCGTTCGGCCTTGGCGGGTCCGCGGATGTGGCCGGGCGCTTCCTGCAGGAACCGCTGGCGCAGGCCTTCGGCCAGCCGGTGGTGATCGAGAATCGCCCCGGTGCCGGCGGGACCATCGGCGCCGATGCGGTGGCCAAGGCCGCCCCCGACGGCCACACGCTGCTGCTGATGTCCAACACCCACACGGCGAACGAGACGCTGCTGCCCAACCGGCCCTATGTGCTGATGCGCGACCTGTCCGCGGTGGCGTTCATCAATGTCGCGCATCACGTGCTGGTGGTGCATCCCTCGCTCGGCGTGAATACGCTGCAGGAGCTGATCGCCTATGCGAAGGCCAATCCCGGTCGGCTCGACTACGCATCCAGCGGCCCCGGGACGCCCTATCACGTGGCGGGCGAGATCTTCCGCGCCATGGCCGACATCCAGATCACCCACATCCCCTTCCGCGGGTCGAACGAGGCACGCACGGCGCTGATCGCCGGCCAGGTGCCGATGATGTTCGACGCCATTCCCACCATGACGGAGCAGGCGCGCGGCGGGCGCGTGCGGGCGCTGGCCACCACCGGCCCGCGGCGCAGCCCGCTGCTGCCCGACGCGCCCACCGTGGCCGAGGTGCTGCCCGGCTACGAGGCCAGCATCTGGCTCGGCCTGATGGCGCCGGCGGCGACCCCGCTGCCGATCCGCGAACGCATCGCCGCCGAGGTCAACCGCATCATGGGCCTGCCCGCGACGCGCGAGGCGCAGACCCGCGCCGGCGCGCTGGTGAACCCGATGTCCGTCGAGGCTTTCGACCGCTTCCTGCGCGAGGACATCACCCGCCAGGCCGAGGGCATCCGCATCGCCCGCATCACCGCGAACTGAGGCATGCGCATGGTCGCCTTCACCCTGAACGGCGCCGCGGTGTCGGTGGCGGATGCCGGTGCGCCGCTGCTGCATGTGTTGCGCGGGGAACTCGGCCTGTCCGGCCCGCGCTTCGGCTGCGGCGCGGAACAATGCGGCGCCTGCGTGGTGCTGGTGGATGGTGCGCCCGCCTATGCCTGCACGCTGCCGGCCGCTTCGATCGAAGGGCGCCAGGTGACGACTGTGGAAGGGCTGGGTTCGCGCGACGCACCCCATGCGCTGCAACGCGCCTTCCTCGACGAACAGGCCGGTCAGTGCGGGTTCTGCCTGTCGGGCATCCTGGTGGCGTCGGCCGCGCTGCTGGCGCGCAATCCCGACCCGGATGACGCGGCGATCCGCACGGCGCTCGACCCGCATCTGTGCCGCTGCGGCAGCCACAACCGGATCATCCGCGCGGTGAAGCGCGCGGCGGCGGAGATGCGCGCATGAGCGACCTCGACCGCCGCGCCGCCCCGCCGGGGAAACTGCCCGGCAGCCTGATGGCCAATCCGCGGCTCGATCGCTGGCTCGCCTTCGATGCGGCGGGGCATGTCACGGTCACGCCGGGAAAGGTGGAACTTGGCCAGGGCATCCTGACGGCGCTGGCGCAGATCGTCGCCGATGAACTGGACGTCGCCCTGCCGCGCGTGCGCCTGCAGGCGGCCTCCACGCCGGGAAGCCCGAACGAGGGTGTCACCTCCGGCAGCCTGTCGGTGCAGGACAGCGGGATGGCGCTGCGCCACGCGGCCGCGGCGGCGCGTGCCATCCATCTGGAAGTGGCGGCGCAGCGCAGCGGCGTGCCGCTCGATGCGCTGCGGGTCGAGGACGGCGCCTTCCTCGCGCCGGATGGGCGCGCGGTGGCGTCCTACTGGTCGCAGGCCGATGCGGCGCTGCTGGACTGCGATGCACCCGTGGATGTGCGCGCGAAGCCGCCCGCGGCGCGCCGCGTAGCCGGCACATCCACCGCGCGCCTCGACCTGCCGGACAAGGTGTTCGGCGCCGCGCGCTTCGTCCACGACCTGCGCCTGGCGGGCATGCTGCATGCCCGCGTGGTACGCCCGCCGGCGCGGCGCGCGCGGCTGGTGGCCTGGCGCAAGGACGCGTTGCCCGCGGACGCAATCCTCGCGCGCGACGGCTCCTTCCTCGCGGTGCTGGCCGATACCGAGCACGCGGCCGAGCACGCCGCCGAGCGCCTCGCGGCGCTCTGCACCTGGGAGGCCACCGATACCCTGCCGCCGCAGCACGCCCTGGCCGACTGGCTGCGCCATGCGCCGGGCGAACACGCCGTCATCCTCGAACGCGACGACCCCGCCGCCGCGCCCGCGCAGACCCTGCGCGCGACCTTCTTCCGCCCCTACGTGACGCACGCCTCGACCGGCACCTGCTGCGCGGTTGCGCGCTGGCAGGGCGCGACGCTGGAGGTCTGGACCCATTCGCAGGGGGTCTACAACCTGCGCGCCGACCTCGCGAAGGCGCTGACCATGCCGGAGGACGACATCCTCGTCCGCCACATGGAAGGTGCCGGCTGCTACGGCCACAACGGCGCGGATGATGTCGCGCTGGATGCCGCGCTGGCGGCGCGCGCGGTGCCTGGCAGGCCGGTGCGGCTGCTGTGGTCGCGGGCGGAGGAACTCGGCTGGGGGCCGGTCTCCTCGGCGATGGTGGTGGAGGTCGAGGCGACGCTGGACAGCGCCGGCACCATCGCAAGCTGGCGCGAGGAGGTGACCAGCCACGGCCATTCCTCCCGCCCTGGGCGCGGCGCGCTGCCGACACTGCTGGCGGTCGAATACATGGACCCGCCGCGTGAGATCCCGAACGCGCTGAACCCGCCGCTGGCCTCGGGCGGCGGGGCGCAGCGCAATGCCGTGCCGGCCTATCGCATCCCGAAGCTGACCATCGGCGTGAAGCGGGTCGCCAGCATGCCGCTGCGCGTCTCGGCGCTGCGCGGCCTGGGCGCGCCGGCCAATGTCTTCGCGATCGAATCCGTGATGAACGAACTGGCGCAGATGGCGGGCGAGGACGCGCTCGATTTCCGCCTGCGCCACCTGGATGACGCGCGCGGTCGGGAGGTGCTGGCGCTGGCCGCCGACATGGCCGGCTGGCGCGGACGCACGCGGCGCGAGAGCTTCGGCATGGGCCTCGCCTATGCGCGCTACAAGCACACCGGAGCGTTCTGCGCCGTCGCGGCCGAGATCGAGGCGCTGGACCGCGTGGTCTGCCGCCGCCTGTGGATCGCCGCCGATGTGGGCGAGGTCATCAACCCCGACGGCGTCGCCAACCAATACGAGGGCGGCGCCATCCACGGCGTCTCGATGGCGCTGAAGGAAGCCGTGGGCTTCGACGCCCGCACCGTGACCAGCACCGATTGGGACACCTATCCGATCCTGCGCTTCAGCGAGGTGCCGAGCGTCGAGACGCGCCTGATCCCGCGCCCCGAGGAAAAGCCGCTCGGGGCCGGGGAGGCGTCGCTCGCGCCCACCATCGCCGCCATCGCCAACGCCATCCACGACGCGCTCGGCATCCGTCCGCGTGCGATGCCCTTCACGCCCGGGAACCTCGTGGCCACATGATTCCGCTCACCCTTGCCTGCACCACGTCCGACCGCACCCGGCCGCTGATGGATGGCCGCTTCCGCGTGAACGGCTGCGACATCACCTTCATCCCAGGCGAGCCGGAGGATATCTTTCGCCGGGCCCTGCGGGACAAGGCGTTCGACATTTCCGAACTGTCGATGGGCAGCCACATCGTCACCACCGCGCGGGGCGATGCGCCGTATGTCGGCGTGCCGGTGTTCCTCTCGCGCGCCTTCCGCCATTCCGCCGTGTACATCCGCACCGACCGCGGCATCCGCACAGCCGCCGATCTCGCGGGCCGCACCATCGGCCTGCCGGAATACCAGCAGACGGCCGCACTGTGGGTGCGCGGCTTCCTGCGCGAACACTACGGCGTGGACACCAGGGGCATCGCCTGGCGCACCGGCGGCGAACGCGTGGCGATCACGCTGCCGGACGGCTTCGACGTAAAGCCGCTGGGGCGCGACCTGGAGGCGGCGCTGGCAGCCGGCGAGATCGACGCGCTGATCGGCCCGCGCCCGCCGCGCTGCTTCCTCGATCGCTCGGCGCCGGTCGACCGGCTGTGGCCCGACACCCGCGCCGAGGAACAGGCCTGGTTCGCCAGCACCGGCTTCTTCCCCATCATGCATTGCCTGGCCGTCCGCAAGGACGTGGTGGAACGCCACCCCTGGCTGCCGGTCGAATTGTTCCGCGCCTTCGCCGCGGCCAAGGCCGCGTCCATCGCGGAGCTGCGCCTGGTCAATGTGCTGCGCGTCTCGC
The DNA here is from genome assembly GCA_001464375.1 of Rhodospirillales bacterium Ga0074136. GTDB lineage: Bacteria > Pseudomonadota > Alphaproteobacteria > Acetobacterales > Acetobacteraceae > Neoroseomonas. The sequence continues at coordinate 9,823 of LNEW01000098.1, forward strand.
TGCCCTGGATCGCTGCCGAGGCCGAGGCGCAGATCGCCGCCATGGGCGGCAACCCCTGGCCCTACGGCTTCGCGCGCAACCGCGACGAGATCGCCGCCATGATCCGCTACGCCGTGGCCGACGGCCTGGCGGCGACCACGATACCGCCCGAGGCGCTGTTCCACCCCTCCGTGCTCGACCTGCTCGACGCGACCTGAGGCTTGCCCTGGCGGCGCGCTCGCCCCATCACTGAGGCTATGCCACGATTGCGCCGCATGACCGCGGCGATGCCAACAATGCGCCGCATCGCTGGGGCGACGCCAACAATGCGCCGCATCACTGCGGCATTGCCACCACCGCGCCGCATCACTGCGGCGACGCCACCGGGAGAACGTCCATGAACCGCCTGACCCGCCGCGCTGTTCTCGGCACCGCCGCCATCCTCGCCGCCCCGGCCGTCCGTGCGCAGGGGACCTCGATCCGCATCGTCGTGCCCTTCGCACCGGGAGGGTCCACCGACGCCGTCGCGCGCCTTGTCGCCCCCGGCCTGACGCAGCGCCTCGGCGCCCCCGTGGTGGTCGAGAACCGTAGCGGCGCCGCCGGGTCGATCGGCACCGATGCCGTCGCCAAGGCCCGCCCCGATGGCCAGACCTGGCTGCTGACCTTCGACAGCCACGCGACGCTGGCCGCACTCATCCCGCAACTGCCCTTCAACCCCGATCGCGACCTCGATCCCGTCATGCTGATCGGCGGCGCGCCGTATGTGTTGGCCTCCAAGCCCGACAAGCCCTTCCGATCCATCACCGAGGTCGTCGCTGCCGCGCGCGCGCGGCCCGATGCGGTGTCCTTCGGGTCCACCGGCAACGGCACGATCGGCCACCTGACCATGGTGCTGCTGCAGGGGCAGTCGAACACGCGCATGACGCATCTGCCCTACCGCAGCGGCGGGCTCGCGGTGAACGACACGGTGGCGGGGCATGTCGACATGATGATCGGCTCGGCCGCGGTGGTGCATCCGCATGCACGCGGCGGCACGCTGCGCACCTTCGCGCAGTTCGGCCCGCAGCGCCTGCCCGCGCTGGCCGACCTGCCGACTGTCGCCGAAGCCGGCATCCGGGGCCTGGAGGCCGAGGCCTGGTGGGGCGTCTTCGCACCGCACGGCACGCCGCAGGATGCGGTGGCGCGGATGAACGCGGCGCTGAAGGAATCGCTGTCCGAGGAGCGCGTGCGCACCACCATGCAGGATGTGCAGCAGGCGCGGCTCATCATGTCCGATCCCGCGGCCCTCGGCACCTTCCTCCAGCGGGAAGTGGCGAAGTGGGGCGCCGTGGTGCGCGAGAACAACATCCGCGCGGACTGACGCCGCGAAGGGCACGGGCGCCTTTCGGCCGCTCCGCGGCACGGGCGCTTTTCCGCCGCTCCGCGGCGCGGGCGGAGTTCCGCCGCTCCGCGGCACGGGGATTGCTCCGACCGGGTCATTGTCCGCATGCTGTCGCGGTCAATGCCCGCAAGGAGACCCCGCGCCATGCTGCGACGCTCGCTTCTCACCGCCACCGGCGCCGGGCTGTTCGCCGGCCCGTCCCTGGTCCGCGCGCAATCGGCCAGCACGCTGCGCTTCACGCCGCAGCAGGACCTGGTGACGCTCGATCCCGTCACCACCACCGCCTATATCTCGCGCAACCACGGCTACATGGTATTCGACACGCTGTACGGCATGGACGCCGCCTACCAGGCGACGCCGCAGATGGTGGACGGCCATCGCATCGAGAATGACGGCAGGCTGTGGAACCTGACGCTGCGCGAAGGCCTGCGCTTCCACGATGGCGAACGCGTCCTGGCGCGCGATTGCGTTGCCTCCATCCGCCGTTGGGCACGGCGCGACCCCTTCGGCGCCACGCTGATGGAAGCCACGGACGAACTCTCCGCCCCCGACGACCGCACCATCCGCTTCCGCCTGAAGCAGCCCTTCCCGCTGCTGCCGATCGCTCTGGGCAAGGCCTCGGTGCCGGTCTGCGCCATGATGCCGGAGCGCCTCGCGAACACCGACCCGTTCCGCCAGGTGACGGAGATGATCGGCTCCGGCCCCTTCCGCTTCAAGGCGGATGAACGCGTGCCCGGCGCGCTGAATGTCTACACGAAGTTCGAGGGCTACGTGCCGCGGCGCGACGGCGCGCTGGCCTGGACCTCCGGCCCCAAGGTCGTGCATTTCGACCGCGTCGAATGGCACGTCATGCCGGATTCCAGCACCGCGACCAACGCGCTGGTGGCGGGCGAACGCGACTGGCAGGAATACGCCTATCACGACCTGCTGCCGCAGCTGCGCCGCGCGCGCAACGTGACGGTGCGCGTGCTGGACAGATCCGGCTTTGTCGGCATGGTGCGCGTCAACCACCTGCAGCCGCCCTTCGACAACCCGGCGATCCGCCGCGCGCTGTGGGGCGCGATCGACCAGACATCCTGCATGCAGTCCCTGGTGGGCAACGACACCAGCCTGATGCACGTCCCCCTCGGCTTCTTCGGGCCGGGCACGCCGATGGCCTCCGATGCCGGGCTCGATGTGCTGCGCGGGCCGCGCGACTACGCGAAGGTGCGCCAGGCCCTGCGCGACGCCGGGTACCGCGGGGAGAAGGTGGTCTTCATGATCCCGTCCACCTCCGCCCCCAACGCGGCGATGGGCGCGGTGATGGAGGACCAGTTCCGCCAGGCCGGCCTCGATGTCGAGATCTACTCGGTCGAGTTCAACGCCATGCTCCAGCGCCGCAACCGCAAGGGCCCGGTCAGCGACGGTGGCTGGTCCGCCTTCATGACCAACTGGGCCGGCACCGACTGGCTGAACCCGGCCGGGCACATCGCACTGCGCGGCAATGGTGAGGCCGGCTATGCCGGATGGGCGACGATGCCGCGCATCGAGCAACTGCGCGAAGCCTGGTTCCGCGCCCCGGACCTGGCGGCGCAGCAGGCGGTCTGCCGCGACATCCAGCTCGAGGCGATGCGCGAGGTGCCCTACTACCCCACCGGGCAGTATCTGCAGCCGACGGCGTACCGGTCCAACATCACCGGGGTGCTGGAAGGCTTCGCGACGTTCTGGAACGTGCGGCGCACGTGAGGCGAGGGGGCGCCGCCCCCTGCGCGATTCAGGCAGGCTGGATGCCGCGGCGTTCGTCGCGGCGGCGCAGCAGCGCGACCAGCGGAAGTGCCAGCAAGACCATCCACGCCTTGCCCACCACCTGGCCCAGCAGATACTCCAGGCTGCCGAAGGCAAGCCACAGGAAGACCACGCTGTCGACCACCAGGCCGACGGCGCCGCTCGCCGCCACCGCCAGCACCAGGCCGCGCTTCTGCAGCGGCGTGAACACCACGAGGTCGGCGAATTCCGACAGCAGGAAGGCGACGGCGGAGGCGACCACCAGCGCGGGCGGCGCGATGAAGCCCGACAGCGCCGCGCCGGCCAACACCGCCCCCGCCGCCCAGCCCACGCCGAGCCGCCGCTGCACCAAATCCCGCAGCACCAGCGCCAGCCCGATCATCAGCACGCCCGACGGCGCCATCAGCCCCGGCGCGACCGGCACCAGGCACGGCCCGTTCGGCACGCAGACGGTGCCGGCATTGCCGATCAGCCAGTTCGCCGCGGGAATGCACAGGCCGAAGCCGATCAACGCGAGCACGCCCTCGGCGCGGGGTGACACCATCACAGTCTCTCCGCAACGTAGTCCTGCCAGCCCTTGGCACGCAGGTCGCAGGCCGGGCAGGTGCCGCAGCCATAGCCCCAGGGATGGCGATGGGTTCGGTCGCCGAGATAACAGGTGTGCGTGTGCTCGACCACCGCCCGCACCAGCGCCGCCCCGCCGAGCGTTTCCGCCAGCCGCCAGGTATCGCCCTTGGTCAGCCACATCAGCGGCGTGTGCAGCACGAAGCGCCGTTCCATGCCGAGGTTGAGCGCGACCTGCAGCGCCTTGATGGTATCGTCGCGGCAATCGGGGTAGCCGGAGTAATCGGTCTCGCACATGCCGGCCACGATGTGCTTCAGCCCGCGCCGATAGGCCAACGCCGCCGCGAAGGTCAGGAACACGATGTTCCGCCCGGGCACGAAGGTATTGGGCAGTCCCTCGGCCCCCATGGCGATCGCGGCCTCCCGCGTGAGCGCGGTTTCGGAGATCGCGCCCAGCGCATCGAGCCGCAGCAGGTGGTCGGGGCCGAGGCGCGCGCCGGGCAGCGTGGCGCGGAAGGCATCGCGGACATCCAGCTCCACGCGGTGCCGCTGCCCGTAGTCGAAGCCCAGCGTCTCGACATGCGCGAAGCGATCCAGCGCCCAGGCGAGGCAGGTCGCGGAATCCTGGCCGCCGGAGAACAGCACCAGCGCGGCGTCGTCCATCATGGCGCGTCCTCCAGGCGCTGCGCTGCCCAGCGCGCGGCCTCGGCGACGGTGGCGTCGGCGTCCTCGCACAGCCCCTGCGCGGTGCCGCGCAGGGCGCCTTCGCCCGAATTGCCGATCGCCACCATCACGTTGCGCACGAAGCGGTCGCGCCCGATGCGCTTCACCGGGCTGCCGGCGAACATCGCGCGGAACCCGGGATCATCCAAGGCCGCCAGGTCCGACAGCAGCGGCGCGCGCAACGCGGCGCGCGGCGCGAAGGCCGGTTCGCTGTGCGCCTGCGCGAACTTGTTCCAGGGGCAGACCGCCAGGCAGTCGTCACAGCCATAGATGCGGTTGCCCATCAGCGGCCGCAGCGCGGGATCGATCGGCCCGCGATGCTCGATGGTCAGGTAGGAGATGCAGCGCCGCGCATCCAACTCGTACGGCGCGGGAAACGCCGCCGTCGGGCAGGCGTCGAGGCAGGCGCGACACGACCCGCAATGGTCGGCCTCGGCGTCATCGGTGCCGAGGTCCAGCGTCGTGAAGACCTCGCCGAGGAACAGCCAGGACCCGTGCCCGCGCGCCACCAGGTTGGTGTGCTTGCCCTGCCAGCCCAGCCCCGCCGCCTGCGCGAGAGGCTTCTCCGCGACCGGCGCGGTATCGACGAACACCTTGATGCCCGCGCCTGGCCAGCGTTCCGCCATCCAGCGTCCCAGCGCCTTCAGCCGCTTCTTCAGCACGTCATGGTAGTCGCGGTTGCGCGCATAGACGCTGACGGTGGCGCGATCCGTCTCCGCCAGCGTCGCCAGCGGATCGGTGTCCGGGCCGTAGTTCAGGCCGAGCACCACCACCGATGCCGCCTCCGGCCACAGCGCCCGGGGATGCGCGCGCTGCTCGGTGCGGTCCGCCATCCAGCCCATCGATCCGTGCCGCCCCTCGGCGAGGAAATGCATCAGCCTTTCGCGCACCTCCGCGCCCAGATGCGCGCGCGCGAACCCCACGGCATCGAAGCCGAGGGACAGCGCCTGCGCGCGAATGGCGTCAGCCGCGCCCACGATAGGGCCGCACCTCCTGCGCCGGAATCCATACGCCTTCCGGCGCCGCGCCGGATTGCCAGAACACGTCGATCGGGATGCCGCCGCGCGGATACCAGTAGCCGCCGATCCGCAGCCAGACCGGTGCCAGCAGCCCCACCAGCCGCTGCGCGATGTCCAGCGTGCAGGCCTCGTGGAACGCCCCGTGGTTGCGGAAGGACGCCAGGTAGTTCTTGAGCGACTTGCTCTCGACGATCCATTCGCCTGGCACGTAGTCGATCACCAGATGCGCGAAATCCGGCTGGCCGGTCAGCGGGCACAGGGACGTGAACTCCGGCGCGGTGAACCGCACGCAATACCGCAGGCCGGGATGCGGCGACGGCACGCGTTCCAGCACCGCGTCTTCCGGGCTGCGCGGCAGGGTGGTCGGCTGGCCGAGCTGCGTCAGGCCGCTGTAGTCCTCGCTCATGCCGCCTTCTCCTCCTCGCCCGCGCGCCAGGCGGCTTCGATGCGCGCCGCCGTCGCCTCGAAGGTCCCGGCCAGGATGGCCTCGCGCAGGTCGCGCATCAGGTCCTGATAGTACTGGATATTGTGCCAGGTCAGCAGCATCGGCCCGAGCATCTCCCCCGCCTTGAACAGGTGATGCAGATAGGCGCGCGAATGGCGCGCGCAGGCCGGGCAGGTGCAATCGGGGTCGAGTGGCCCGTCATCCTCGGCGTGCCGCGCATTGCGCATGTTGAGCACGCCGCGCCGCGTATACGCACGCCCGGTGCGCCCCGATCGCGTCGGCATCACGCAGTCGAACATGTCGATGCCGCGCCGCACCGCGCCGACCAGGTCGGCGGGCGTGCCGACCCCCATCAGGTAGCGCGCGCTGCCGGCCGGCAACAGCGGAACGGTGGTGTCCAGCACGCTGAACATCATGTCCTGCCCTTCGCCGACCGCGAGCCCGCCCACCGCGTATCCCTCGAAGCCGATGCGCGTCAGCGCGTCCACGCTCTCGGCGCGCAATTCCGGGAACACGCCGCCCTGCACGATACCGAATAGCCCATGGCCCTCGCGCGGGACGAAGGCTTCGCGGCCCCGCGCCGCCCAGCGCATCGACAGCCGCATCGACACCGCGGCCTGCTCCGGCGTGGCCGGGTACGGTGTGCATTCGTCGAAGGACATGGTGACGTCCGCGCCCAGCAGCCGCTGGATCTCGATGCTGCGCTCCGGCGTCAAGCGGTGCTTGGACCCGTCCACATGGCTGCGGAAGGTCACGCCATCCTCGTCCATCTTGCGCAGGCCGGACAGCGACATGACCTGGAAGCCGCCGGAATCCGTCAGGATTGGGCCGTGCCAGTCCATCATCCGATGCAACCCGCCGAGCCGCCCGACGCGTTCGGCGCCGGGCCGCAGCATCAGGTGATAGGTATTGCCCAGCACCATGCGCGCGCCCGTGCTGCGCACCGCATCGGCGGTCATCGCCTTCACCGTGCCGGCGGTGCCAACCGGCATGAACACCGGCGTGGGCACATCGCCATGCGCCGTGTGCAGCAGGCCGGCGCGGGCGGCACCATCCGTCGCGGCGCGGCTCCAGTGCAGCGTCATGCCGCGCGCTCCAGCAGGCTGGCATCGCCATAGGAATAGAACCGGTAGCGCGCCGCGATGGCGTGGTCGTAGGCGGCCTTCATGCGCGCCGTGCCGGCGAAGGCGCAGACCAGCATGAACAATGTGCTGCGCGGCAGATGGAAATTCGTCATCAGCAGGTCGGTGCTGCGGAAGCGATGCCCGGGCAGCAGGAAGATGTCGGTCAGGCCGCGGAAGGGCTGCACCAGGCCCGCCTCGTCCACCGCCGATTCCAGCAGCCGCAGCGCCGTGGTGCCGATCGCCACGACGCGCCCGCCGGCCGCGCGCGCCGCATTGATGGCCGCGGCCGCGTCCGGCGTGACCTCGCCCCATTCGGCATGCAGGCGATGCGCGCGCGGGTCCTCGGCACGCATCGGCAGGAAGGTGCCCGCGCCCACATGCAGCGTGACGGTCGCGCGCGCCACGTCGCGGGCCGCGATCGCATCCAGCAGCGCCGGCGTGAAATGCAGGCTCGCGGTCGGCGCCGCCACCGCGCCGGGGCGTTCGGCGAAGATGGTCTGGTAGTCGGCCGCATCCTCGGCGCGCGGGCCATCGGCGCGCGTGATGTAGGGCGGTAGCGGCACCTCGCCGGCCTGCTCCAGCGCCACGGCCAGCGCCGCCTGGTCGGGGCCGAAATCCAGCATCACGGCGCCATCCTGCGGCGCGCCGAGCACCCTCGCGGTGCAGCCTTCCGCGCCCTCGATGGCGATCACGTCGTCCGCCCGCAAGCGCCGCGCGTTGCGCACCAGCGCGTGCCAGATCCCCGCCCCCTCGGCGCGGTTCAGCATCACCTCGATCCGCGCGGCACCGCGGCGCGCGTGCAGCCGCGCCGGGATCACCCGCGTGTCGTTCACCACCAGGATGTCGCCGGCGCGCAGCAGGGACGGCAGGTCGCGCACGCCGGCATCCGCCACGCCATCGGCGCGCACCACCAGCATCCGCGCGGCATCGCGCGGCCGCGCGGGGGCCTGGGCGACCAGGTCCTCGGGCAGGGTGAAGTCGAAATCCGCGGTGCGGAGCGGGGCGGGGGCGTCGGGCACGGGCGCGGCGGTTACCGCGCGCGGCCGCCCGGCGCAACCGCGCAGGCTTCGGATCGGTTTTCCGCAAGGGCGCGGCGCGGGTGACCGGCTCCGCCGCGGCGCGATGTGCCGCTCACTCCCGCGTGTAGCCGAGCGCCGTGTCGCGTTGCGCCGCCGCGGAATCGCGGTCGGCCGGGTCGCCGTAGCCGCCACCGCCCGGCATCTCGACCACCAGGCGCTCGCCGGCGGGCACCACATGGAAGCCCTTCGGCTTCAGCTCCGCGCCGGAGGCCAGTGACAGCCGGCCGCGCGCGCCGTTCTCGCCGCCGGCGCGCCCGCGCGCGGGGTGCTTGACGCGTTCGAAGGTGGCGAAGATGCCGAAGGGCTCGCCGTCGCGCCGCCCGACCTCGATCACCTGGCCGAGCCCGCCACGGAAGCGGCCCGCGCCGCCCGAACCCTCGCGCAGTTCCTTCTTCCAGATCACCAGCGGGGTGATGGCCTCGGTCACTTCCACCGGCACGTTGCGCACGCCCGAGGGGAAGGGCGTGGCCGACAGCCCATCGAGGTTCGGCCGCGCACCCGTGCCGCCGGAATGGAAGGACGTGACCATGAAGGCCGGCCCGGTCGGCCCGGTATAGCCCGGCCCCGCGCCGAGCTTCAGGTTCCACAGGTTGGACGTGCCCTCGGCCGGCACCCGCCCCGGGATCGCCTGGTCGAGCGCGCCATAGACCACGTCGGGCAGCATGTGCCCCATGGTGGATCGCGCGGTGACCGGGAAGGGGAAGGGCGCATTGACGATGCTGCCCTCCGGTGCGGTGACCAGCACGGCGTCGAGCGTGCCGGCATTGTTCGGGATCTCGGCGCCGACCAGGCATTTCACGCCGAAGGCCGTATAGGCCTCGGTGTAGCAGAGCGGGCAGTTGATCCCGAAGGGCACGGCGGCCGAGGTGCCGGCGTAGTCCACCGCGATGTGGTCCTCCGCGATGGTCACGGTGGCGTGCAGGTCGATCGGGTCGGTCACGCCGTCGATCCGCATGTGCGATTTCCAGGTGCCCTTGGGCAGTTTCTGGATCGCCGCGGTCATGCCGGCACGCGAGCGGGTGATGATGTAGTCCCCCAGCGCATCGAGCTCGGCCAGCCCGTGTTCCGCCATCATGGCCGACAGCCGGCGCTCGCCTGTCTCGTTGCAGGCCATCAGCGCGAAGACGTCGCCTTCGACCTGCACGGGTTCGCGGACGTTGGCGCGGATGATGCGCATCACCGTCTCATCCACCACGCCCTCGCGCGCCAGCGGGATGAGCGGGATGAACAGCCCCTCGTGGAAAACCTGCTTGCCCTCGGCCGACTGGCCGACGCCGCCGATGTCGACCAGGTGCGTCGTGGAGGAGAACAGCGCGACCAGCTTGCCGTCATGGAAGGCCGGCGAGGTCACCACCAGGTCGTACAGGTGCCCGGTCCCCTTCCAGGGATCGTTGGTGATGTAGTGGTCGCCCGGCTTCATCGTGTGGACCGGGAATTCGCGGATGAAGTGCACCACGCTGCGCGCCATGGAATTCACGTGCCCCGGCGTGCCGGTGACGGCCTGCGCCAGCATCTGCCCGTCCAGGTCGAAGACGCCGGCGGAGATGTCGCCGGCCTCGCGTGCGGAGGTGGAAAAGGCGGTGCGCACCAGCGTGCGCGCCTGTTCCTCGACCACGCTGAGCAGGCGGTTCCACATCACCTGGTAGCGGATGTCGGTATTCATGTGGCGGCCTCCAGCACGATCTGGTGCAGGGCGTTGATGCGTGCGCTCACGCCGCGCGGCACGACGGTGGTGGTGCCGTCCTCGACGATCAGCGCGGGGCCGGGCAGCGCCATGCCGGGCGCCAGCGCGGTGCGTTCGAAGACCGCGGCGGGTTCGGTCGCGCCGGTGGCGGGGTCGGTGACGTCGCGCGTGCCGGTCGCGGCAGGTGCCGCGCGCGGCGGCGGGTCCGGAACGCGACCGGGCAGTGCCCGCGCGGCGGAGAGCGACAGCGCGAAGGTCATCGCCTCCACTTCCAGGCGCGGGATGACGCGGCCGAACAGCGCCGTATAGGAGGCTTCGAACGCGCTGCGCAGCGCCGCCGCATCGTCCGGTTCGAAGGCACGCGCGGGCAGTGCCACCGCGATCTCGTGCCCCTGGCCGCGATAGCGCATGAAGCCGGTGCGGGTTTCGGTCAGCGCGGCTTCCGGCGCGCCCATGCGCACCACCGCCTCGGCCTCGGCCCGCATCTCGGCGAACAGCGCGTTCAGCATGGCCGCGTCGAAGCCATCCAGGCGCATGTGCCGGCTGCGCACGACCTCGTAGGCGATCGGCGCGCGCAGGAACCCGTGCGCCGAGCCCACGCCGGCGCCGACCGGCACGACCACCTTTGCGATGCCCAGCTTCGCCGCCAGCCGCGCCGCATGCAGCGGCGCCGCGCCACCGAAGGCGATCATCGCGCGCCCCGCGGTGTCCTTGCCGTTCTCGACCGCATGCACCCGCGCGGCATTGGCCATGGTCTCGTCGACGATCTCCGCGATGCCGACCGCGCCCTGGCGTGGCGCCAGGCCGAGTGGCGCCGCGATCGCGCCGCCCACCGCGGCTTCCGCCCGCGCGACATCCAACCCGATCGACCCGCCGGCGAAGCGCGACGGATCGAGCCGCCCCAACGCCGCATCGGCATCGGTCACCGTGGGCTGCACCCCGCCGCGCCCGTAGCAGGCCGGCCCCGGCACCGACCCCGCGCTGTCCGGGCCGACCAGGATCCGCCCCAGCGCGTCGACGCGCGCGATGGACCCGCCGCCGGCGCCGATCTCCACCAGTTCGATCACCGGGATGCGCACCGGCAACCCGCTGCCCTGGATGAAGCGGTAGGCGCGCGCGACCTCGAAGGATCGCGACCGCTGGAACTCCAGCGCGTCGATCAGCGTGAGTTTCGCCGTGGTGCCGCCCATGTCGAAGGCGAGCACCTGGTCGAGCCCGTTCTCCGCCGCCACCGCCTGCGCCAGGATGGCACCGCCGGCCGGCCCGGATTCCACCAGCCGCACGGGAAAGCGCTTCGCCGTATCCACCGTGGTCACGCCGCCGGAGGACATCATCATCAGCAGCGGGCAGCCCATGCCGGCGGCCTTCAGCCCATCCTCCAGCGCTGCCAGATACCGCCCCATCAGCGGCAACACATAGGCATTCGCGATGGTGGTGGAGGCCCGTTCGTATTCGCGGATCTCGGGCGCCACTTCGCAGGACAGCGTGATGGTGGCGTCCGGCATTTCCTCCGCCAGGATCTCCCCGGCGCGGCGCTCATGCGCTGCGTTGGTGAAGGAATGCAGGAAGCAGACGGCGACGGCCACGATGCCACGCGCGCGAAGGCCCCGGGCGGTGGCACGCAGCCCATCCTCGTCCAGCGCCAGCAGCACCGATCCATCGGCCGCGATGCGTTCGCGCACGCCAAGCCGCAGGTCGCGCGGGACCAGCGGTTCGGGCCGCTGCATCGACAGGTCGTACTGCTCGAAGCGGTGCTCGTAGGCCATTTCCACGGAATCGCGGAAGCCCTCGGTGGTAAGCAGCGCGGTCGGCGCGCCCTTGCGTTCGATCAGCGCATTGGTGGCGAGCGTCGTGCCATGCACCACCAGCGCGACTTCGCCCGGCGCGCATCCAGCGGCGGCGAGGATGGCGCTGGCGCCCTCCAACACTGCGCGTTCCGGTGCCTCCGGCGTGGTGAGAAGTTTCAATTCCTGCGTGCCGCGCGGCGTCTCCAGCACCAGGTCCGTGAAGGTGCCGCCGATATCGACGGCCAGTCGGGCCTCACCCATCGATGCGAATATTCCCCCTGCGAACGACACCGTCCCAGCGCGTTGAATCGGCGCGCAGGAAGGCGATGTAGTCGGCCTGTTGCATCACCGCCGGGTGCAGCCCGGCCTCGTCGAAGCGCCGCGCGGTCGCGGGGTCGCGCATGACCTTCAGGACCGTGGTGTGCAGCGCGCGCTGGATGTCGGGCGGCGTGCCCGCGGGCGCGGCCAGGCCGTACCAGTTCTCGCTCTCGTAGCCCGGCACGCCCTCGGCGACCGCGGGCGCGTCGGGCAGCAGCGGCCAGCGCTGCGGGGAGGTCACGGCCATGGCGCGCGCGCCGCCGGAATTGATCAGCGCCAGCGTCGCCGGATCGCCGAAATACAGGTCGACCACCTTGGCGGCGAGGTCGTTCAGCGCCGGCCCCGTCCCGCGATACGGGATGTGCAGCATGCGCAGCCCCGCCATCTGGTTGAACAACTCGCCCGTCAAATGCTGGCTGGTGCCCGCGCCGCCCGAGGCGTAGCGCAGTTCCTGCCGCTTCGCGAGGTCGAGGAATTCCGCCAGCGTGCGCGCCGGCAGGTCGGTGCGCACCGCGACGATGAAGGGCATGCGCACCAGCCGCGTGATGTGCGCGAGGCCCAGCGCCTCATAGGGCAGCGCGCGCAGATGCGGCCCCGCCGTGATGGTGCCGGCGCCGGTCAGCGACAGGGTGTAGCCATCCGGTGCCGCGCGGCTCATGGCCTCGACGCCGATCACGCCGCCGGCGCCGCCGCGGTTCTCGACCACCACCGTCTGGCCGAGTTCGCGCGACAAGGGTTCGGCCAGCAACCGGGCCGTCAGGTCCACGCCGCCGCCCGGCGGGAAGGGCGCGATCAGGCGAAGCGGGCGTTGTGGCCAGGCGCCCTGCGCGCGTGCGGCGAGCGGCGTGGCGAGACCTCCGGCGACCAGGCCGCGACGGCTCATCCTCATGTCGATCCTCCGGGGCTGCGGCCGCACGATGGCGCGTCGGGCAGCGGCGCGATAGTCCCCGCGCGGCATTGACAGTGATCCGCGATCGGCTTCAGCGTGCATGGTTCTTGCATCGAACGCTTGCATCGAACGTTTGCAATGGAAGGGCGCATGACGCCGGATCACGCCGCGCAGGGGTCGGACCGCGACCCCATTGCCTTCGAGCTGTTTCGCAACGCGCTGTTCTCCATCGCCGACGAGATGGCGCTGACCATCCATCGCACGACCTATTCCGCGGTTCTCAAGGACAACATGGATTATTCGACCGCCTTCTGCGACGCAGCAGGACGGCTGGTCGCGCAGGGCCTCACGCTGCCCTCGCACCTTGGGTCGATCCCGGAAGCGCTGGCGGCGGTGATGCGCCGCTATGGCGACGACATGCACGAAGGCGACGTCTTCGCGCTGAACGACCCCTTCGAGGGCGGGATGCACCTGCCGGACATCTTCGTGTTCAAGCCGATCTTCGTGGACGGCGCGCGCATGGCGATCGCCGCCACCATCTGCCACCACACCGATGTGGGCGGGCGCGTGGCGGGGTCGAACGCGTCGGACAGCACCGAGATCTACCAGGAGGGGCTGCGCATCCCGCCGCTGCGCATCATCACGCGCGGCGTGCCGGACCCGGTTTTCTTCGGCATCCTGGAACGCAACGTCCGCGTGCCGGCGATGGTGATGGGGGACCTGCGCGCCCAGCTGGCCGCCTGCACGATTGCCGAGCGTGCCTTCGCCGAGCTGGTCGGCCGCTTCGGTGCCGCTGCCACCACCGCCTACATGAACGAGGTGCTGGACTACGCCGAGCGCCTGACGCGCGCCGCCATCGCCGACCTGCCGGACGGCGAGTGGTCCTTCGAGGATTTCATGGATGATGACGGCGTGGAGGTCGGCAAGCCGATCCCGCTGCGCGTGCGCGTGACCAAGCAGGGCCAGGGCATCACGGTGGACTGGACGGGGTCGGCGCCGCAGGTGAAGGGGGCGATCAACTCGACCTTCTCCTTCACGCGCAGCGCGTCGTACTGCGCGATCCGCTCGGTGCTGCCGACCGGCATCCCGAACAACGAGGGCTATTTCCGCGCCATCGAGGTGATCGCGCCGCCGGGCACCATCACCCATGCGGTGCTTCCAGCGGCCGTCGCGGCGCGCGGGCTGACCGGCTTCCGCATGGTCGATACGCTGTTCGGCGCACTGGCGCAGATGCTGCCCGACCGCGTCGGCGCCGCCGGCGATGGCGGCAATACCGGCGTGTCGATCGGCGGCTACGACGCGCAGCGCAAACCCTACATCTACGTGGACTTTACCTGTGGTGCGTGGGGCGGGCGGCCCTGGGCGGACGGGCTCGACGGCAATTCGCACATGTTCGCCAACATGGCCTGCCCGTCGATCGAAGTGGTCGAGGCCGAACAGCCGATCGAGGTCCTCTGCTACGAATTCGTTCCCGACCGCGCCGGGGCGGGGCAGTTCCGCGGCGGCGTGCCCTTCGCCCGCGAATACCGTATGCTGGAAGACGAAGGCGTGCTGCAGGTCCGGTCCGACCGGCGCGTGTTTCCCCCCTTCGCCCTGGCCGGCGGCAGTCCCGGCGCGGCGTCCCGCAACTACCTGCTGCGCAACGGCACCTGGCAGGACCTGCCGTCGAAATTCTGCATTCCCTTCCTGAAGGGCGACGTGTTCCGCCACGAACTGGCCGGTGGCGGCGGCTGGGGCGATCCGGCGGCGCGCGACCCGGCGGCATTGGCCCGCGATATCCGCAACGGGCTGCTCAGTCCGGAGGCGGCGGCGCGTGACTACAAGGTCTCGCCATGAGCGGGCCGGGGTTTCGCGTCGGCGTCGATATCGGCGGCACCTTCACCGACATCGTGCTGCTCGACGATGCCGGGCGGCTGTCGACGCGCAAGATCTCCACGCATGACGCCGACCATGCCGGGGCCATCGCCGAGGGCCTGGCGGCGGCCTTCGCCGATGCGGGACTCTCGCCTGCCGCCGTCGCGGAGGTGCTGCACGCCACCACCATCGGGTCGAACGCCATCCTGGAGCGCAAGGGCGTGCGCACCGGTCTGATCACCACGCGCGGCTTCCGCGACGTGCTGGAGATCCGCACGCTGCGCATGCCGCGGCTGTACGACCTGCGCTGGGAAAAGCCGCCGCCGCTCGTGGAGCGCGAGTTGCGCCTGGAGGTGACGGAACGCCTCGCGGCCGATGGCTCGATCCGCATTCCGCTCGATGTCGCGGAAGCGGAACGCGCCGTCATCGCCCTGGTCGAGGCGGGGGTCGAGGCGATCGCCATCTGCCTGATCCACGCCTACGCCAACCCGGCGCATGAGCGGGCGATCGGCGACATCGCACGCCGCGTCGCGCCGCATGTCAGCGTCTCGCTCTCGCACGAGGTCCTGCCGGAGCGGAAGGAATACGAACGCACCTCCACCACCGTCATCAACGCCTATATCCGCCCCATCCTGGCGCGCTACCTGGACAGCCTGTCCGGGCGGCTTCGCGCGGACGGCATCGCCGCGCCGCTGATGATCATGCAGTCGAGCGGCGGCTTGATGGGTGCCGAGGAAGCGGCCTTGCGCCCCGTGCACGCCGTGGAATCCGGCCCCGCCGCCGGCGTGGTCGGTGCGCGGGCGCTGGCGCTGCGCTGTGGCTTGCCGCAGGTGGTCTCGTTCGACATGGGGGGCACCACGGCCAAGGCCGGCATCGTCGAGGAATACGAGGTCGGCCGCGCCGCGGAATACGCCGTGGGCGCCGGCATCATGGTCGGGTCGCGCCTGCTGACCGGCGCGGGATACGTGCTGAAGGTGCCGGCGATCGACCTTTCGGAAGTCGGCGCGGGGGGTGGTTCCCTGCTGCGCGTGGATGCCGGCGGCGGGCTGGTGGTCGGTCCCGAGAGCGCCGGGGCCACGCCCGGGCCGGTCTGTTACGGGCGCGGCAACCTGCAGCCGACCGTCACCGACGCGAATCTCGTGCTCGGCTATCTCAACCCCGGCGCGCTGGTCGGCGGGGCGCTCGCGCTCGATGCCGCGGCGGCGCATCGCGCGGTCGCGGAACGCCTGGCTGCGCCGCTCGGCGTGGCGCCGGAACAGGCAGCCTTCGGCGCGCATGCCGTCGCGGCGAGCAACATGATCCGCGCCATCAAGGCGGTGTCCTCCGAACGCGGGCGCGACGTGCGCGGCTATGCGCTGATCGCCTTTGGCGGGAATGGCCCGTTGTTCGCGGCGGGCATGGCGCAGAGCCTGGGCATGAAGCGCGTGCTGGTGCCGCCATCCGCCGGCGTGTTCTCCGCCCTCGGCCTGCTGTGCTCGGATGTGGAGGTGCATCTGTCGCGCACCTGGCGGGAGATGCTGCGCAGCCTCGACCCGCTGGCGATGCAGGGCGTGCTCGATGCGCTGGCGCGCGAGGCGGCGGGACGCCTGGAACGCGACGGCTACGCCTCGGCGCGCCAGGAGATCCGCCGCATGGCGATGCTGCGCTACAAGGGCCAGTCCTTCGACCTGCCGGTGCCGGTCGAGCCAGGCATGCCATCGCCGGCGGTGCTCGAAGAATGCTTCCACGCCGAACACGAACGCACCTACGGCCACCGCGCCGGCGCCGATGAACCCATCGAGATCGTCGGCGTCCAGGTGATCGGCCGCGGCGTGCCCGATCGGCCACGCATGCCCGACCATCTGCAAGCCGTCGCGGAGGGCCCGGCCCTGCCGCCGCGCCGCGCCTATTTCGGCGCCGCGGCGGGATGGATCGAGACACCGGTGCTGCGTCGTTCCGCGCTGGCTTCCCCGCGGCACGGACCCTGCATCATCGAGGAATACGACGCGACCTGCCTGGTGCCGCCGGGTGCGCGCGCATCGCTGGACGATTTCGGGAATATCGTGATCGACTTGTGACCCGCACCGGGGCGGCAGACCCCGAAGCAACAGGAGGCTTTCCATGAAGACCGTCACCCCCGCGCGCCTGGCATTCGCCTGCGCCATCTTCGCCGCACCGCTGGCACAGGCCCAGGCGCCCGCGCTGCCGGCCGGCCCGCCGGTGCGCATCGTGGCGGTGACGCAGCCCTTGCCCACGCAGCCGCAATACACCCGCGTCGACCAGGCCATCCTGCGCGACGCCACGGCGCAGCGCAGCAACGGGCGCATCCAGGTGACGCTTTCGACGCATGCGGAGCGCAACCTCGCAGGCAACGAGATCGTGCGGCTGGTGCGCTCGGGCCAGGTGGAGATCGGCGCGGGCACGCTCACCACGCTGTCGGGCGACGTGCCGATCCTGGATGGCGTCGACCTCGCGGGCCTCGCGCCGGATATCCGCGACGCGCAGCGCATCGCGGAAGCCATCATTCCCGCCGCCAACCGGGACCTCGAGCGCTTCGGTGCGCGCCTGGTGGCGCTGTATCCCTTCCCGGCGCAGGTGGTGTTCTGCCGCGCGCCCTTCACCAGCATGGCGGATCTGCGCGGGCGGCGCGTCCGGACCTTCGGCAATTCGCTGGTGGACTACTTCACGGCGCTGGGGGCGCAGCCGGTCAGCATCGGCTTCCCGGAAGTCTATTCGGCGCTGGAGCGCGGCGTGGTCGATTGCGCCATCACCGGCTCCGGTTCGGGGGCCGCGGCGCGCTGGCCCGAGGTGACCACGCATATCTCGACGCTGCCGGTGTCCTGGGCAGTTGCGGGCTACCTGGTGAACGTGGCGTGGTGGAACCGGCTCGACCCCCAGGTGCGCACCTTCATGGAAGCGACCATGAAGGAAGTGGCGGATGCGCAATGGGCGCTGGGTGCCGCCGCCACGCGCGATGGCATCGACTGCAACATCGGCCGCGCTGCCGAGTGCCGCATCCATACCGTCGCGGCCCGGCCGATGACCGAAGTGCCCGCCACCGACGCCGACCGCGCCGAGACGCGCCGCATCTTCCGCGACGTGGTGCTGCCCGGCTGGGTGCGCCGCTGCGGCGCGCGCTGCGGCGAGGTGTATAACGAGATCATCGCGCCGATCTCCGGCGTGCGCTTCGGCGGGTGAGCGGGGCGCTCACCCATTCCCCCGCGCCGCTGCGCGCCGCCCGCGCGCTGCGGCGCGGGGCGACGCGCGCGGCCTCGGTGATGGCGCATCTCGCGGGCTGGACCTACATCGCCTGCGCGCTGTTCATCACCTTCGACATCGTGGCGCGCGCCTTTCTGGGCTTCTCCTCCCAGGCCACGGTCGAGGTAACCGGCTACATGCTGGCCGGCGGCATCGCCTGGGGGTTGGCGCATACGTTGATCCGGCGCGCGCATATCCGCGTCGACGTCTTCGCCAACCGGCTGCCGGTGCGGCTGCGCGCGCCGCTGCACATCCTATCGCTGGCGCTGCTGACGGCCCTTGGCGTGTTGATCGCCTGGTCGGCCTGGGAACTGGTGGACGAAAGCGCGTTGTTCGACGCGCATGACAATTCCGCGCTGCGCATCCTGCTGGTCTGGCCGCAGGGCATCTGGGCCTTCGGGATCAGCGCCTTCGTGGTCACCTGCTGCGTGCTGCTGCTGGAGGCGTGCCTGGCGCTGGCGGCGGGGCAGGGGGCCTCGCTCGATGGGCTGCTGGGGTCCCGCACGCTGGAGGATGAAACCGAGGAAGCGCTCGAAGCCGTGGCCATGGCGCATGAGGGCGAGGCGCCGCGCCGATGATCGCCATCGTGTTCCTGCTCGGCCTGCTGGGTGTCACCATCTTCGCCGCCGCCACCACGGGCCAGTCGGTGCCGGTCGCCGAGATCCTGATGCTGGTGGGCGTCTTCGTCGTGTTCTTCGGGTCGGGCGTCTACATCGCGGCGGTCCTGGGTGCGCTCGGCGTGCTGACCGGGTTGATATTTTCCGACCGGCCGTGGTGGGCGTTCCTGGGGCAGACGCTGTGGGGGCCGTCGTCGAACTTCGTGCTGGTGGCGGTGCCGCTGTTCCTGCTGATGGGCGAGATCCTGCTGCGCGCGGGCCTGTCGGACCGGTTGTACAAGGCGCTGAACGTCTGGCTGAACCGGATGCCGGGTGGGCTGCTGCACACCAACATCGTCTCCTGCGCGGTGTTCTCGGCCATCAGCGGGTCGTCGGTCGCGACCGCGGCGACCATGGGCTCGGTCGCGCTGCCGTATTTCCAGGACACCAAGTACAGCCAGCGGATGGTGCTGGGCTCGCTCGCGGCCGGCGGGGCGCTGGGCAACCTCATCCCGCCAGGGATCACCTTCATCATCTACGGTCTGATCACCGAGACATCGGTCGGCGCGCTCTACATCGCCGCCATCATCCCCTCATTGCTGGTGACCGGGCTGTTCATCCTGGTGATCCTGGCGCATGGGCTGAGGCATCCGATGGAGAAGCCCGCGCGCCTGCCGCTGTCCATGAAGCTGCGCGCGCTGGTCGACCTGGTGCCGACGCTGCTGCTGATCCTGCTAGTGCTGGGGTCGATCTATGGCGGCTTCGCGACACCGACCGAGGCGGCCGCGCTCGGCGTGGTGGGCGCGGCCTTCTTCGCCGCACTCGAGGGCAAGCTGAACCTGCGCATGCTGAACGCCTCGGCCGAAGCGACGGCGCGCAACACCGCGCTGCTGGGGCTGATCCTGTTCGGCGCCTATCTGCTGAACTACATCCTGACCATCATCAACGTGCCGCAGACTCTGGCGGCGCTGATCGCCGGGCTGCCGATCCCGCCCTGGGGGATCATGCTGTGCATCATCATGCTGTACGTCGCACTCGGCACCTTCATGGAGGGCTTCTCCATGATCATCACCACGGTGCCTGTGGTGTTCCCGATCGTGGTGGCGCTTGGCTATGACCCGATCTGGTTCGGCGTGATCGTGACCATGCTGGTCGAGATCGCGCAGATCAGCCCCCCCGACGGCACGGTGATGTACGTGCTGCAAGGGATGCGAAAACGCGCCGGGCCGATCACCGATGTCTTCATCGGCGTGATGCCCTTCCTCGCCGTCTATCTTCTGGCGGTGATCCTGCTCATGATCTTCCCCGGCCTGGCGCTCTGGCTGCCGGGCGTGATGGGCTGAACCTTCCCGGGAATTCCTTGCGTGGCACATGAATCGCGGCCTGTCCGCATCGCGGTCGATATCGGCGGCACCTTCACCGACCTGCAGATCCTCGATGCCCGCAGCGGCATCGCGCGCGCCTGGAAGACGCCGACCACGCCGGAGGACCCGTCCATCGGCCTGCTGCGCGGCGTGGCCGAGGCGGCGGAGCGGTTCGGCTTCGCGCTGGCCGATGTGGGCCTGCTGCTGCACGGCACCACCATCGCCACCAACGCGGTGCTGGAACGCAAGCTGGCGCGCGGCGTGCTGCTGACCACGGCGGGCTTCGAGGATGTGCTCGAGATCAACCGCCACGTGCGCCGCGACATCTATGCGCTGGCCCCCGACCCGTTTCCGGTGCTGATCCCGCGCGACCGGCGGCTTGGCGTGCCCGAGCGCCTGCGCGCCGATGGCACGGCGGAACGGCCGCTGGACGAAGCGGCGATTCCCGCCTTGCTGGACCGCATCGCCGCGCTGGGTGCGGAATGCGTCGCCGTCTCGCTGCTGCACGCCTATGCGAACCCGGCGCATGAACAGCGCCTGGCCGCCATGCTGCGCGCCGCCCGGCCGGACCTGCCGGTCTCGCTGTCATCCGAGATCTCGCCCGAGATCCGCGAATACGAACGCACCTCCACCACCGTGCTGAACGCGCTGCTGGTGCCGGTGGTGAAGGCGTATCTCGACCGGCTGGAAGCGCGGCTGGGCGAGGGCGGCTTCCATCCGCTGGTGTTTCTCGTGCAGTCGAATGGCGGCGTGTGCAGCCTGCGCATGGCGGCCGAGCAACCCGCGCGGCTGCTGCTGTCCGGCCCTTCGGGCGGTGCGCTGGCGGCGGGGCGGCTGGCGGGGGTGCTGGCGCGGCCGAACCTGGTGGCGGTCGACATGGGCGGCACGTCCTTCGATGTCTCGGTCGTGCAGGATGGGCGCGTCGCGGTCATCACCCAGGGCGAGATCGACCGCCTTCCGGTGCGCCTGCCGATGGTCGAGATGCGCACCATCGGCGCCGGTGGCGGGTCGATCGCCGCGGTCGATGCGGGCGGGCGCCTCACGGTCGGGCCGCGCAGCGCGGGCGCGCGCCCCGGGCCGGTCGCCTATGGGCGCGGCGGCAGCGAGCCCACCGTCACCGATGCGAACCTGGCGCTGGGGCGGCTCGATCCCGACTTCTTCCTGGGCGGGATGATGAAGCTCGACATGCCCGCCACGCGCGCGGCGCTGGAGGCGCGCGTGGGCGTGCCGCTCGGGCTTTCGGCCGAGCAGTCCGCGGAAGGCATCCTCACGGTCACCAATGCCAATCTCGGTGCGGCGATCCGGCTGTCCCTGTTCGAGAAGGGGCTCGACCCGCGCGATTTCTGCCTGCTGTCCTTCGGCGGCGCGGGTGGGTTGCACGCGACGGACGTGGCGGCGGAGCTCGGCATCACGGAAGTGGCCTTTCCGCGCGAACCGGGCACGCTGTCGGCCTATGGCATCCTGTTCTCGGACCTCACGCAGGATATCGCGCGGTCGCGCGTGATGCGCGCCGAACCTGCCAACCTGCCGCGGCTGAACGAGACCATCGCCGCGCTGCGCGCCGAGGCGGATGCGCGCCTTGCGCAGGACGGCATCGCGCCCGATCGCCGCCGCGTCACCATCGCGGTCGACATGCGCTACCACGGCCAGGCTTTCGAACTCCTGGTCCCCTGGGGCGAGGTCGCCGCGCCCGATGCCGGCGACCTCGCGGCATTGGTCGAAGCCTTCCACGCCATGCACCGCCAGCGCTTCTCCTACGCGAATCCCGGCGATCCGGTGGAACTGGTCACGCTGCGCGCCATCGCGACCGGCCTGCTCGACAAGCCGGAGCCCGGCGACCCGCCGCCGGCCGACCGGCCCGCCCGCAAGGGCACGCGCCGCGCGTATGAATCGGGCGCCTGGCGCGACATCCCGGTCTGGGACCGCGAGGCGATGGGGGCCACCGACACCATCGAAGGCCCCGCCATCGTCGAGGAAGCCTTTGCCACGCATTGGATCACGCGCGGCTGGACAGCGGTGCTCGGCGCCGCGGGAACACTGATGGCGCAAAGGAACACGCCATGACGCTCGGCCCGATCGAGATCGAGGTCATCCGCAATGCGCTCACCGCCGCGGCGGCCGAGATGGACATCACCATCTGGCGCACCAGCCGCAGCACCATCGTGCGCGAATTGCTCGACTATTCCACCGCGGTGTTCGATGCGGAGGGCAACAACGTCGCGCAATCCGCGCGCATCCCGCAGCACCTGAACTCGATGGGTGCGGCGTTGCGCACGCTGCTCGACCGCTTCGTCGTCGCCGATGAATGGGGGCCGGATGACGTGGTCGCCACCAACGATCCGTATTGCGGCGCACAGCACCTCAACGACGTGCTGGTCTTCAAGCCGGTGATGCATGAGGGACAGCGCGTGGCCTATGTCGGCGCGCTGTGCCACCACATCGACATGGGCGGCATGGCGCCGGGGTCCTACGCCGCCACCGCGACGGAGGTGTTCCAGGAAGGCCTGCGCATCCCGCCGCTCAAGCTGATCGAGAATGGCCGGCTGAACCGCGCCGTCTGGGAGATGATCGGCCAGAACGTGCGCAAGCCCGCGCTGATGCTGGGCGACCTGCAGTCGCAGCTGGCCAGCCTCGATGTCGGCGCGGCCTCGATCCGCCGATTGGCCCAGCGCTACGGCGCGGCTGGGTTGCTGGAAGCCACCGCGCGCATCCTCGACATGAGCGAGGCCGCGATGCGCGCCGCCATCCGCGCCATGCCCGATGGCCGCTACGAATTCGAGGATTTCCTCGATGATGACGGCGTCTCCGGCGTGCCGGTCCGGCTGCACGCGGCCGTCACCGTGGCGGGCGAGGAGATCGCCGTCGACCTGACCGGCTGCGCCGACCAGCAGCGCGGCCCCATCAACTGCACGCCCGCCATGTCGAATTGCGCGGTCTACTACGCCATCATCGCCGCCACCGATGGCGCCATGCCGGCCAATGCCGGCTGCTACCGGCCGATCCGCATCACGCATCGCGAAGGCTCCGTCACGAACTGCCGCGCGCCGGCGTCGGTCGCGCATCGCGTCGCGGTGTCGCACCGACTGGCGAACGTGATGTTCGGCTGCCTGCACCTCGCACTGCCCGACCGCATGCCCGCCGCCTACTACGGCGGATCCTACGTCGCGACCTTCCAGACCGAGGGCGCCGACGGATCGCGCGAGGTCCTGGTCGAGATCGAGATCGGCGGCACCGGCGCAGCCCCGGCCAAGGATGGCGTCAACGCCTGGTCCTTCGGCATGCACAACAACGCCAACATCCCGATCGAGATGGTCGAGAGCCAGATGCCGCTGACCATCACGCGTTACGGTCTGCTGCCGGGATCGGGCGGCGCGGGCGAACACCGCGGCGGGCTCGGCCTGTATCGCGAGTGGCGCCTCGACAGTCCCGGCGGCGTCTTCACCGCGAACATGGACCGCTTCCGCTTCCCGCCCTATGGGCTGGCGGGCGGCGGGCCTGGCAGCCTCGGGCGCCTGCTGCGCATCCGCGATGGCATCGAGACCACCATCGCGCCGAAATCGGATGGCGTGCGGCTGATGCAGGGCGACATCGTGCGGCTGGAGACCTCCGGCGGCGGGGGCTTCGGTGACCCGGCAGCGCGGGCTGCCGACGCCACGGCACGCGATGCGGCGCTCGGCTACATCGTGGTGTGAGACCATACTGGATCAGGATCGTGCCGCTGCCTTCGCCATCGCCGCTGAACCTGGGCATCGGCGTGGCGGCGACGTCGGAACGCGATGCCCGGGCGCTGTTCTCCGCCGCCTTCGGCGATGGGGCGGAGATCGCCGGCCTGGCGCCGATCCAGTCCGTTGACGACCTCGATCAGCACCATGTCGTGCCGAACATGGGCAACATCCTGGTGCGCGGGATCCGGTTTCCGCTCGGCGCGGATCCATGACCGCCTTCGACCCCGCCACGCACCGCATGGTGCCGGACCAACGCTGGTTCGACGACTTCGCCCTGGGCGAGCGCTTCGTCCTGCCCAGCCGCACCATGACGGACGCCATCTTCGCCGCCTTTCAGGCCGCCTCCGGCGACAACCACCCGATCCACTACGATGTCGAATACTGCCGCGCGCGCGGCATGCCGCACATGCTGGCGCACGGCTTCCAGGTGGCGATCCAGACCGCGGCCGGCGCCGGCATCTTCCCGCATCTGGTCGAGGACAGCCTCAAGGGTTTCCTCGAACAATCCTCCCGCTTCCTCCACCCGGTCTTCGTCAACGACACGCTCTATGCCGCGCTCGAGGTCGATGAGGTCACGCCGCAGCGCACCACGGGCATCCTCGGCCTGCGCAGCACCGTCCACAACCAGAAGGGCGTGCTGGTGATGGATGGCCGCCAGCGCTACCTGCTGCGCCGCCGCCCCGCCTGACTTCACGGGCAGCGTTGCGCGCGCCACACTGCGCGGCAACGGAGGAACCGATGGCCCGCATTCCCTACGCCGACACCGCGCATCCCGACCACAAGGACGCCGCCGCGGCGATCCGCGCCTCCCGCAAGAAGGTCGGCCACCTCCATCGCATGCTGCTGCACGCCCCGCCGATCGCCACCGGCTGGATCACGATGTTCGACGCGGTCCGTTGGAAATCCACGCTGTCCGGCCGGCTGCGCGAACTGGTCATCTGCCGCATCGCCGCGATCAACGGCGCATCCTACGAATGGGAGGCGCATGCGCCGATCGCCCTGGCCGAGGGTGCAACCCAGGCGCAGCTCGATGCGCTGCAGGACTGGCAGGCGAGCGACGCCTTCGACGCGACCGACCGCGCCGTGCTGGCCTATTGCGACGCCATGACCAGGCAGGTGCATGTGCCCGACGACGTCGCGCGCGCCGTGCGCGACCTGTTTGCGCCGCGCCAACTGGTCGAACTGACCGTCACCATCGCCGGCTACAACTGCGTCTCGCGCGTGCTGGAGGCGCTGGAGATCAACGGCGCCGACACGCTGCCGTCCGACGCGTAGGCGCTACTCGGCCGAACGCAGCCCCGCGGCCTCGATCAGCGCGCGGAACTTCTCGCTCTCGCTGCGCGTGAAGGCGGCGAAGTCGGCGCGGTTGCGGTGCAGGATCGGCTGCGCGACGCGGGTCATGCCCGCGACCACGTCGGGATGGCGGATGGTGCGCTCGCAGGCCGCTTCCAGCCGCGCCATCACCGGCTCGGGCGTGGCGGCCGGCGCATAGAGGCCCGACCAGATCGTGTAGACCAGGTCGTAGCCCTGCTCGCGCATGGTCGGCACCTGCGGGAAGTCGGGATTGCGGCGCTCGGTCAAGAAGGCGATCGGGTGCAGGTCGTACTGCCGGATCAGCAGCGTCTGGTCGGTGAACAGCTGCACCTGGCCCTGCTGGAAGGCCAGCATCACCTCGCCCGATCCGCGATACGGGATGTGGTTCATCTCGATATTGGCCAGGCGCATGAAGGCCACGTTCGAGATATGCGGGATCGACCCAGCGCCGGTCGATGCGAAGGGAAAGCCCTGCCCCTGCGCGCGCCCGCGCGCCACCACATCGGCCACCGTGGCCAGCCCGGAAGTCTTGGGTGTCATCATCACCACCGGGCTGTCGGCGATCTGGCAGATCGCGGCGAGGTTCTCGAGCGTGTAGCCGAGCCCACGGCGGAAATGCGGCTGGATCGCCACCGGCCCGACCGGCGAGAACAGGATGGTCTGCCCATCGGGCCTGGCGCGCGCGGCCTCGGCCGTGCCGATGGTCCCGCCGGCGCCGGTGACGTTGCGCACCACCACGGATTGGCCGAGCGCGGCGGCCATCTCGGTCTGCATCATGCGGGCGACGATGTCGGTGGGGCCGCCGGCGGCGAAGTTCACCACCATCTGCACCTGCGCGACCGCAGGCATGGCGGTCGCCGCCAGAACCGCGGCGACCGTGGCGAAAACTCGTGTCATGCGCTTCCTCCCGCCCGCTTGTTTCGCGGGCTGAAGGAAGCCTAGGGCCAGTGGGGCCGGCTGCGGAAGCCCGCTGTCAGGCGATGCGCCCGGCGGGCCCGCCCAGGGCGCCGGCCATCATCGCCAGCGCGGCCAGTCCGCGCAGGTGGTCGGCATCCGCCAGCGGCACGCGCAGCAGCGCGCCGCCATGGCCGCGCAGGTGCAATTCGGCCCCCTTGGGCGATTGCAGCAGCGCGACGGAGCTCAGGTTTTCCGGGGTACGGATGGGGGACGCCAGGTCGGTCATTTTCGGCCTCTCCGACAGGATCGCCGCGGTTTGCGACAGGCCCTACGAAACCGCGGAAACCCTTGCCGTCCGGTTAACGCAACACCTTGCCCTGGCGAATTTCGCGCCGCAGCATGTCCACAGCACGCCCGATGTCTCGCCGTGGCCACGCCCACCGCGGCGGGCCGTGGCGAGCCGGGACATGACCGCAGGACGAAGGACGCACGCCATGCCGAGGATCGACGCCGAGCGCTTCCTGCGCGACCTGAACGACCTCCGGAAAATCGGCGCCTACAAGACCGGCGTGCACCGCCCGACCTACTCCCCCCAGGACATGGAAAGCCGCCGCTGGCTGGTGGAACGCCTGGAGGAATGCGGGCTGGAGGCCAGCATCGACGGCATCGGCAACGTCTATGGCCGCCACAAGGGCAATGGGCCGCATCTGCTGGTGGGCAGCCATATCGAAAGCCAGAACCAGGCGGGCTGGCTGGATGGCGCGCTCGGCGTCATGGCCGGCGTGGCACTCGCGCGGGCCGGCCTGCCGGTCGATGTCTGCGCCTTCGCCGACGAGGAAGGGCATTTCGAAGGCGGCTTCCTCGGCTCCCGATCCATCATCGGCGAATTGACCGAAGAGGAGATCGACCGCTCGCGCTCCCGCAACGACGGCCAGCCGCTGCGCGATGCGCTGGCCGCCGCGGACCTCGCCGGCAAGCCGCGCCTGCAACTCGAACCTGGCCGCCACAAGGGCTTCTTCGAGATGCACATCGAGCAGGGCACGCAGCTCGAAAGTGCCGGCCTGCGCGTTGGCGTGGTCACCGGCATCGTCGCCATCTGGCAATGGCTGATCCGCTTCGAGGGCCAGCAGGACCACGCCGGCGGCACCACCATGGCTGAACGCCGCGACGCCGGCCTGTCCGCGGTGCGCCTGCTGTCCGCCATCGACGCCGAATTCCCCCGCGTCTGCGGGGCGCGCTCCACCTGGACCACGGGGCGCATCGTGCTCGAACCCGGGGCGCCATCCATCATCCCCGGCAGCGCGGACGTGCTGTTCCAGTTCCGCGACGTCTCCGTCCCGGTGCTGGAACGCATGGAGGCGACGCTCCGCGCGCTGGTCGCCG
The DNA here is from genome assembly GCA_001464375.1 of Rhodospirillales bacterium Ga0074136. Classification (GTDB taxonomy): domain Bacteria; phylum Pseudomonadota; class Alphaproteobacteria; order Acetobacterales; family Acetobacteraceae; genus Neoroseomonas. The sequence goes on from LNEW01000098.1 coordinate 36,949, forward strand.
AGAGCAACCGGCGCGAGAAATGCACCGCCACGCTGGTCCAGAAATCCCGCGCCACGCCGGCGATCTGCGACCCCGCCATGATGGCGGCGCTGGACGCGGCGGCCGAGCGGCGTCTGGACGCGCATGCCCTCCGGCGCCGGGCACGACGCGCAATACATCGCCAAGCGCATGCCGGTCGCGATGTTGTTCACGCCTTCCATCGGCGGCATCAGCCACCATTGGGCGGAGGACACGAAGGAGGAGGACCTGGCGCTGTGCTGCCAGGTGCTGGCCAGCGCGGCGGAGCGCTACCTGAAGGCGTGAGTCCGGGCGCCCGCGCACCCGGCCCTCAGTGCCGCAGGCCGGGAAATGATGCGTCGCGGACAGGCGCCGCAGGGCGACGCGTTCAGCCGCCCAGCGCCATCGCGGCGCGTCGCGGCGCCAGCGGGAAGCTGTAGAGCCGGTCCGGCCCCAGCAGGAAGGCGCGTGCGCCGCGTGGGAACAGGCCGGCGATCGCCATGTCCGCCACGTCCAGCCCGCCCGTATAGGCGCCAAAGGCGGGCAGCAGCAGGCGACGGCCATCGGTGACGAAACAGGCGCGGCACACGCCGCCGGCACGCGTGGGCGCGGTCGCCTTGGGGTGCAAATGCCCGGCGATCTCTCCCGCCACGCGGCCCGCCGGGACATGGCGGAACACCAGCGGTCCCTCCGTCCATTCGGCCACAGAAATCCCCGGCAGGCCGGCCGGTGCGGAAGGGTCGTGGTTGCCCGCGACCCACACCGCCTCGAGCCCCGCCAGCGCATGCAGCAGCACCGCGCGATCCGCCGCCGGCAGGCGCGCCACGCCGCCATCGTCATGGAAGCTGTCGCCCAGGAACACGATGCGCTGCGGGCGATAGCGCCGCAGCACCGGCACCAGCCGCGCCAAGGTCTCCCGCGTGTCATAGGGCGGCACCAGGCGGCCGCGCGCGGCGAAGGCACTGCCCTTCTCGAAGTGCAGATCGGCCACGCACAGCAAGCGCCGCGCCGGCCAGTGCAGCACGCCGGCGGGGTCGAGCATCAGCCGTTCCCCGGCGATATGGACGGGCGCCGCGCCCATCAGCCCGTCACCATCTTCGGCGCGGCGCGGATGTAGCGCGACCGCCGCTTGTCGCGCGCCTTGGCCCGCGCCACCGAGGTGCCCCGCACCTGCAGGGTCTCGGTCACGTCCGCCAGCGTCTCGGCGAAGTGGTCCTCCCCATCGGTCGCGTCCTCGACCAGCGACGCGGCCTCGGCCAGCAGCGCGTCCTCGGCGCCGCCGGCGACCCACTCGCGGCCTTCCTCGATCAGCGCCGGCACCGCGAGCGGCGAGACGCGATCGAGCACGCGATGCCGGATGCGTCCCTTCACCCGCGCCAGCAGCGTGGCGATGCGCGCCACGTCGGTCAGGCCCTGCGCGGCCTCGGCGCGCGTCGCGCGCAGCAGGATGTGGTCGGGCTGGTGGCGGCGCAGCACGTCGTAGATCAGGTCCGAATTCATCGTCATCTGGCGACCCGATTTCTCCGCGCCGGGGTGGTTCTTCTCGAGCAGCCCGGCGATGGTCGCGATGGACCGGAAGGTTCGCCGCAGCATGGAGGACTCCGCCAGCCATTCCTCCATTTCGTCGCCCAGGATGTCCTCGGCGAACAGCGATTCGACATCCTGCGGTTCGAAGGCCGACCAGACGCACAGCACGTAGTCGGTGCCGACATAGCCCAGCGGCGCGAGGCCCATGCGTTCCATGCGCTTGGTCACCAGCATCCCCAGCGTCTGGTGCGCGAGCCGGCCCTCGAAGGTATACGCCACCAGGAACCACTTGCCGCCGCGCGGGAAGGTCTCCACCAGCAAGCCGTCGCGCGGCGGCAATTCGGATTTGACCTGTTGCAGCCGCAGCCATTCGCGCACGGGTTCCGGCAGGTGCCGCCAGCGCCGCGGGTCGGATAGGATGGACCGCACGCGCGCGGCCAGGTGCGTGGTCAGCGGCATGCGCGCGCCGGCATAGACCGGCACGCGGGGCTCGCCCTCGCCACCGCGGGTCACGATCACGGCGGCGGGCTCGATGCGCTCGTATTTCAGCACCTGGCCGCCGAACAGGAAGCAGTCGCCGGGCTCCAGCGTGGAGACGAACCATTCCTCCACCTCGCCCACCACGCCGCCGCCGCGCAGCCGCACCTTGAGCAGCGGTGTCTCGACGATGGTGCCGAGGTTCATCCGCAACTGCCGCGCCACGGCCGTGCCGCGCACATGCACCAGGCCCTCGGCGTCGCGGAACAGTTTGCGGAAGCGGTCATAGGCTTGCAGCGCGTAGCCGCCATCCTCCACGAACCGCAACACGTCGTCGAAGTCGCGTCGCGTCAGCGCGGCATAGGGGCCGGCGCCGGTGACTTCCGCGAACAGCGCATCCGGGTGGAAGGGCGCCGAGCACGCCATCGCCAGCACATGCTGCGCCAGCACATCGAGCCCGCCGGGGCGCGGCGGCTCGCCATCCAGCTCGCCGGCGGCCACGGCCTCGGTGGCGGCGACGCATTCCACCACCTCGAAGCGGTTGGCCGGCACCAGCACGGCGCGCGAGGGTTCGTCCATGCGGTGATTGGCGCGCCCCACCCGCTGCAACAGGCGGCTCACGCCCTTGGGCGCACCCACCTGGATCACCTGGTCCACATCCCCCCAGTCGATGCCGAGGTCGAGCGAGGCCGTCGCCACCACCGCGCGCAGCCGCCCCTCCGCCATGGCCGCTTCCACCTTGCGGCGCAGCCCGATCTCCAGACTGCCGTGATGCATGCCGATCGGCAGCGCCGCCTCGTTCAGCCGCCACAGCGCGGCGAACACCAGTTCGGCCTGGGCGCGAGTATTGACGAACACGATGGTCAGCCGCGCATCGGCGACACGGCGATAGATCTCGGGCGCGGAAGCGAGGCCCATGTGGCCGCCCCAGGGCAGGCGGCCCTCGGGCAATTGCAGGTCGAACACCGGGGCGGCGCCGCCCTTGGTCTCCACCAACCGCACGTCATCGGCCTGCGCGGTCGGCGACAGCCAGGCGCGCAGCGGCGTCGGATGCGCCACCGTGGCCGACAACCCGACCCGCCGCGCCCCCGGCGCCAGCACTGCCAGCCGCGACAGGCACAATGCGAGCTGATCCCCGCGCTTGGTGCCCGCCAGCGCATGCGCTTCGTCGACGATGATCGCGCCCAGCCCGCCGAAGAAGGCCGGCGCATCGGGCAGGGAGAGCAGCAGCGTCAGGCTCTCGGGCGTGGTCAGCAGCATCTGCGGCGGGGTTTCGCGCTGGCGCGCGCGGCGGTTGGCCGGCGTGTCGCCGGTGCGGGTCTCGATGCGGATGGGCAGGCCCATCTCGGCCACGGGCGCGGTCAGGTTGCGCGCGATATCCACCGCCAGCGCCTTCAGCGGCGAGACATACAGCGTGTGCAGCCCCTCGCGCGGGCTGCGCGCCAGATCGACCAGCGAGGGCAGGAACCCCGCCAGCGTCTTGCCGCCGCCGGTCGGCGCCAGCAACAGGACGTGCTCGCCGCGCCTTGCCGCCTCCAGCAGCGCGAGCTGGTGCGGCCGCGGGGTCCAGCCGCGCCCGGCGAACCAGCCGGCAAAGGGTTCTGGCAATGTTCTCATTCGGGGGGCAATATGGTGGCGGTTCATCGCGCCGGGAAGCCACCCATATGCGTCCCGTGACGGCCCCCCATCCCGAGACCTGGTTGAAGGTCACGCCATCCGGATTGTTCTGCGAACCGGGCGGCTTCTTCATCGACCCGACGCGTGCGGTGGACCGCGCGGTGATCAGCCACGGTCATTCCGACCACGCACGCCCGGGCCACACCCATGTGCTCGCCACGTGCGAAACGCTCGCCATCATGACCCAGCGCATGGGGCAGGGCCGGGCGGGTGAGACGCAGCAGGCGCTGCCCCTGAACGACCCACTGACCATCAACGGCGTGCGCGTCTGGCTGCGCCCGGCGGGGCATGTGCTGGGCTCGGCGCAGGTCTGCATGGACTGGCAGGGCTCCCGCGCCGTGGTCTCCGGCGACTACAAGCGCCGCCCCGACCCGACCGCGACGCCCTTCGAGCCCGAGCCCTGCGACGTGTTCGTGACCGAAGCCACCTTCGCCCTGCCGGTCTTCCGGCATCCACCGGCCGAGGCCGAGATCGCGCGGCTGCTGCGCTCCGTCGCGCTGTTCCCCGAGCGCACGCACGTCATCGGCTGCTATTCGCTCGGCAAGTGCCAGCGGATGATCGCGCTGCTGCGCCAGGCCGGATGGGACCGGCCCATCCACCTGCATGGCGCGCATGTGGCGCTGTGCCGGGTGTATGAAGCGCTCGGCGTGAAGCTGGGCGAGTTGCGCGCCGCGACGGTCGCGAAGAAGGACGACCTGAAGGGCGCGATCGTGCTGGCGCCGCCTTCCGCCGTGGCGGATCGCTGGGCGCGGCGGCTGGCGGAACCGGTGGTCTGCGTCGCCTCGGGCTGGATGCGCGTGCGCCAGCGCGCCAGGCAGGGCGGGGTGGAATTGCCGCTGGTGATCTCCGATCACGCCGACTGGGATGAATTGCTCGCGACCGCCGATGACGTGCAGGCGCCCGAAATCTGGGTCACGCATGGGCGCGAGGATGCGTTGATCCATGCCCTGGCCCAGCGCGGCATCCGCGGCCGCGCGCTGCACCTGGTCGGCCGTGGCGAGGAGGACGAAGCCGAGCCGCCCGCCGAGGCCGCCGCGCCATGAGCCTGCCCGCCTTCGCGGAATTGCTCGAACGCCTGGTCTTCACCCCCGGGCGCAACGCGAAACTTGCCTTGCTCGTGCAGTGGTTCGCGGCGCAACCCGACCCCGAGCGCGGCATCGGCCTTGCCGCGCTGACGGATGAACTGGTCTTCTCCGCCGCCAAGCCCGGCATGATCCGTGACCTGGGCGCTTCGCGCATCGACCCGGAATTGTGGCGGCTGTCCTACGACTATGTCGGCGACCTGGCGGAGACGCTGGCGCTGGTCTGGCAGCCGCGCGCGGGCGTGAACGCGCCGCCGCCGGCGCTGTCTGATGTGGTGGAGGCGCTGCAGACCACCGCGAAGGCCGAGATCCCCGCGCTGATCGCCGGCTGGCTCGATACGCTGGATGCCGGCGGGCGGCTTGCGCTGATCAAGCTGGTGACCGGCGGGCTGCGCGTGGGTGTCTCGGCCCGTCTGGCACGCGTCGCGCTGGCCGAATGGTCAGGCCAGCGCGTGGAGGATATCGAGGAAGTCTGGCACGGCGTCGCCTGGCCCTACGCGCCGCTGTTCCACTGGCTGGAAGGCCACGCCGAGCGCCCCGACCCGCGCGACCAGCCGATCTTCCGCCCGCTGATGCTGGCGCACCCGCTGGAGGCGCCGGACCTGGCTGCCTTGCAGGCGGAAGCCTGGCGCGCCGAATGGAAATGGGATGGCATCCGCGTGCAACTCACCGCCGGGCCTGGCGGGGCGCGCCTGTGGTCGCGCGGCGGCGAGGACATCTCCGGCGCCTTCCCGGACATCCTCGCCGCGATGGATTTCCACGCGGTGCTGGACGGCGAATTGCTGGTGCTGCGCGAAGGCGAGGTCGCCCCCTTCGCCGACCTTCAGCAGCGGCTGAACCGCAAATCCGTGACCGCGAAGATGCAGCGCGACTTCCCCGCCGCCGTGCGCCTGTACGACCTGCTGTTCGACGGCACCGAGGATCTTCGCCCCTTGCCCTTCGATGCCCGCCGCGCGCGCCTGGAATCCTGGCACGCGCGCGCGGCACCGGCGCGCATGGATCTCTCCGCCCTGGTGCCGTTCGACAGCATCGACATGCTGGGTCGCATCCGCGACGGCGCGCGCGCGGCGTCGATCGAGGGGCTGATGCTCAAGCGCGCCGACGCGCCCTATGTCGCCGGGCGCACCAAGGGGCTGTGGTGGAAGTGGAAGCGCGATCCGCTCACCGTCGATGCCGTGCTGATGTACGCCCAGCGCGGCCACGGCAAGCGGTCGTCCTTCTATTCCGACTACACCTTCGGCGTCTGGCGCGATGACGGCGAACTGGTGCCGATCGGCAAGGCCTATTCCGGCTACACCGACGATGAACTGGCCTGGCTCGACCGCTGGATCCGCAACAACACCACCAACCGCTTCGGGCCGGTGCGCGAGGTCGAGCGCGGCATCGTCTTCGAAGTGGCCTTCGACGCCGCGCAGCGCAGCACGCGCCACAAATCCGGCGTGGCGCTGCGCTTCCCGCGCATCGCCCGCATCCGGCGCGACAAGCCGCCGGAGGAGGCCGACCGGCTGGAGACGGTCGAGGCGATGATCGACGTCACGCTTGCGGAACGCAACCGCGCCGGGTGAACCTTGGCGCGCCACCGCCAACCGGGAGCCCCCACCATGATCCGCCTGCCGACCCTCGCTGCCCTCGCCCTGCTGTTGCCGCTCGCCGCCGCCGCGCAGGACCGCGTCGTCGCGACCCGCAACGCGCCGGAGGCGATCGGCCCCTACAGCCAGGCGATCCGCGTGGGGAACACGCTGTATCTGGCCGGCCAGATCGCGCTCGACCCGCGGACCAACCAGATGATCGCCGACCGCAGTATCGAGGCCGAGACGCGCCAGGTGCTCGACAATCTGCGCGCCGTGGTTGAGGCCGCCGGCTTCACCATGGCCGACATCGTCTCGACCACCGTGTTTATGGCGGACCTCAACGAATTCGGCCGGATGAACGCGATCTACGCGACCTATTTCCCGACGAATCCGCCCGCCCGCGCGACCGTGCAGGCCGCCCGCCTGCCGCGCGACGTGAAGATCGAGATCGCCGCCATCGCGGCACGCTGACGCAGGCGGCCCGTAACGGTCCAGCACCCGCGCGATCGTGATGCGTGCGGCATGAGCGTCTGGCTAGTGCCGCACGCCCGAAGGCGCGGGCGGACAACGACGCGCCTGTCCCTGGCCCCCATCCCCGTGCACACTCCCGGCGCCGACAAGCGCCGCCCCCCGTGCCGGAGAAGCCCGATGCGTCCCATCCGCCTCGCCGCCGCCCTGCTGCTCGCCGCCGCGCCCGCCATGGCGCAGACGCTGACCATCGGCCTCGCCACGCCGCCCACCGCGCTCGACCCGCACTACCACGCGCATGCGCAATCCAGCGCCACCGCCGCGCATGTCTTCGAGGCGCTGCACCGCGCCGACCCCGCCATGCAGCTCGTCCCGCAACTCGCCACCGCGGCGACCAGCGCCGACGGCATCACCTGGGAGGTCCGCCTGCGCGAGGGCGTGCGCTGGCACGACGGCACGCCCTTCACGGCCGATGACGTCGTCTTCTCCCTCCGGCGCGCCGGCAACGTGCCCAACAGCCCGGGCAGCTTCGGCACCTACACGCGCGAGGTGCGAACCGTCGAGGCGACCGGGCCGCACAGCCTGCGCATCACCGCCGCCGCGCCGGCGCCGCTGCTGATGGCGAACCTGTCCAACATCTTCATCGTCTCCCGCCGGCACGGGGAAGGTGCCACCACCGACGACTACAATTCCGGCAAGGCCATGGTCGGCACCGGCCCCTACCGCTTCGCGCGCTGGTCGACCGGCAGCGAGATCCACTTCACCCGCAGCGACAGCCATTGGGACGGGCGCCAGCCCTGGGAGCGCGTGAGCTTCCGCGTCATCGCCAACAACGCCGCGCGCACCGCCTCGCTGCTGGCGGGCGACGTGGACGTGATCGCCGACATCCCCTCGACCGACGTGGCGCGGCTGCGCGCCGACCGCCGTTTCCAGGTCTTCACCATCGCCTCCAGCCGCCTGGTCTTCCTCGGTTTCGACGCCACCGACGATGCGCTCGCCACCGGCCATATCCGCGCGGCCGAGGGCGCGCCGGCGCTGGTGCGCAATCCGCTCGGCGATATCCGCGTGCGCCGCGCGCTGTCGCTCGCGATCGACCGCCGCGGCCTGGTGGATCGCATCAACGAGGGCCAGGCCATCGCCACCGGCCAGTTCCTGCCCGAAGGCTTCTTCGGCTTCTTCCCCGACATCCCGGTGCAGCCCCACGACCCCGAGGCGGCGCGCCGCCTGCTGGCCGAGGCCGGCTATCCGGGCGGCTTCCGCCTGACCCTCGCCACCTCCAACGACCGCATCGTCAACAGCGCGCGCATGGTGCAGGCGATCGCGCAGATGTGGACGCGCATCGGCGTCGCCACCACGGTCGAGACCATGCCGCACGCGGTCTTCACGCCGCGGCGCAACCGCTACGAGATCCCGGTCTTCCTGTCGTCCTGGGGCAACCAGACGGGCGAGGCGCTCTACACGCTGGTGCCGCAGCTCGGCACGCGCGGGCAGGGGGGCTTGGGCAACGCCAACCGCATCCGCTACTCGAACCCGGCACTGGACCGGCTGCTGGTAGCCGCCGGCGCCGAGATCGACGCGCCGCGCCGCCTCGCGCTGATCCGCCAGGCGACCGACCTCGCGCTGGCCGAGGCGGTCATGCCGCCGCTGCTGCTGCAGGTGAACAACTGGGGCGCGCGGCAGGGCATCGCGATGACGCCTCGCATCGACCAGTACACGCTGGCCATGAGCATGCGCCCCGCCGATTGACCCGCCCCGGGCCGCGTGGTGCCGTGCTGCCGCCACCGCACCAAGGGGAAACGCACCATGCCCATCGCACCCAACCTGGCCCGCCGCCGGCTCGAAAAAGGCGAACTCGCCCTCGGTTTCGGCGTGCACCATCTGCGCACGCCGGCGGTCGGCATGATCGCCGCCGGCTGCGGCTTCGACTGGCTGTTCATCGACATGGAGCACGGTGCGATGAGCGTGGACGACGCCACGCGCATGTGCATGGCCGCGCTGTCGCAGGGTGTCACGCCCATCGTGCGCGTGTGCAAGGATGCGCTGTTCGAGGGCACGCGCTGCCTCGACAACGGCGCGATGGGCATCGTGGTGCCGCATGTCGATACTGCGGATGAAGCCGCGACGGTCGTGCAGGCCTTCCGCTACCCGCCCATCGGCCAGCGATCCTGGGGCGGCCCGCCCGCGCAATACGGCTTCATGGTCAGCGACACCGCCGCGGCGCAGCGCGAACTGAATGCCGAGGTGCTGATCTGCGTGATGATCGAGACGCCTGAGGCGGTCGCGAATGCCGACGCCATCGCCGCCGTGCCCGGGGTGGACAGCCTGATGATCGGCACCTCGGACCTCACGGCGTCGATGGGTATCGCCGGGCAGATCGGCCACCCCGATGTGCGCGCCGCCTACGCCAAGGTGGCGGCGGCCTGCAAGGCGCACGGCAAGCACCTCGGCATGGGCGGCGTCTATGATGAGAAGGTGGCCACGGACTACATCGGCCTGGGCGCACGCTTCCTGCTCTCCGGGGCCGACCACGCCTTCCTGATGGCCGCCGGCAGCGCGCGGCAGAAGTTCCTGCGCGCGCTGCAGCCCTGAGGGTCGCTCGCGGAGCCGGCCTGCCCCCAATCCCATCGGCGGAGGGGCGGGCCGGTTCCGGCGGCTGCGACGCGTTCGCAATTTGTCTTGCGACAGGTTCGCATTTGCAGTAGCAACACCCTACCAACTCCCGGGGTCACGCCATGCTGCGCCGTCACGTCCTCTCGCTGCCCGCCGCCCTGGCCGCCGGCGCGCTCGCGCGCCCGGCGCTGGCGCAGGAACGCACGCTGGCGCTGTATTCCTCGCGCCACTACGACACCGACCGCGCCCTGTATGATGGCTTCACCGCCGAGACCGGCATGCGCATCCGCCTCATCGAGGGCGACGCCGACCAGCTGATCGCCCGCATCCAGTCCGAGGGCGCCAATACCCCGGCCGACGTGCTCATCACGGTCGATGGCGCGCGCCTGGCGCGTGCGGTCGCCGCCGGCATCATGGCGTCGACGCGCAGCGCCGTCCTGGAGGGTCGCGTGCCCGCCAGCCTGCGCGACCCGGACGGCCACTGGTATGGCGTCTCGCGCCGCGCCCGCGTCGTGATGTTCGACAAGCAGCGCGGCCGCCCTGCCGGCCTCGACCGCTACGAGGACCTGGCGAAGCCGGAATTCCGCGGCCAGATCCTGGTTCGTGCCGCGTCGCACCCCTACAACACCTCGTTGATGGCGAGCATGATGGTCGCCAATGGCGACCAGGCGGCCGAGGCCTGGGCACGCGGCATCGCGACCAACATGGCGCGCGCGCCGCAGGGTGGCGACACGCCGCAGTTCCAGGCCGTCGCCGCCGGCCAGGGCGCGCTCGCCATCGCCAACACCTATTACCTGGCGCGCCTGGGTGCCTCCGCGAACCCGGCCGAGAAGGCGGTGTTCGACCGCATCGGCGTGATCTTCCCCAACCAGGGCACCGGCGACCGCGGCGCGCATGTGAACGTGTCGGGGGCCGGCGTGGTCAAGACCTCGGGCAATGCCGAGATGGCGCTGAAGTTCCTGGAATACCTGACCGGGCCGCGCGCGCAGGAATTGTTCGCCAACGGCAATTTCGAATATCCCGTGGTGGCGGATGTCGCGCCGCACCCGGCGCTGGCCTCGTTCGGCACCTTCCGGGCCGACGAGTTGAACGCGCAGCGCTATGGCGCGCTCGCCCCGCAGGCGCTGCAGATCATGCAGCGCGCGGGCTGGCGCTGAGGGCCCGCGCGATGGTCGTCTGCCACTGCAATCGCCTGACGCAGGCGCAGATCTCGGCGGCAATCGCCGCCGGCGCCTCCCGCCCGGCCGAGGTCTATGCCGGCTGCGGCTGCGGCGCCCAATGCGGCTGCTGCTGCCGCACCATCGTCGATCTGCTGCGGGCGGGCGGGGGTGGTCGCGGCGCAAAGTGAGAATGCGCCGCAGCAGCATCATCCAACGAAAACAAAGGCTTGCTTGACATTCCAGGCCGCCTGGGCGCTTTGTCGCGCCAGGCGGCGCTGTGGTCTGCGCCGCATCGCCGGAGGATGTCCCGATGCTGCGCGACCCCAAGGTTGTCGAACACCTGAACATCCAGCTCACGAATGAGCTGACCGCGATCAACCAGTATTTCCTGCATGCGCGCATGCTGCGCCATTGGGGCGTCACCAAGCTCGGCCGCCACGAATACGAGGAATCGATCGAGGAGATGAAGCACGCGGATGCGCTCATCGACCGCATCCTGTTCCTCGGCGGCCATCCCAACGTACAACGCCTCAACCCCGTGCTGATCGGCGAGGGCGTGCGCGAGGTGCTGGAATGCGACCAGAAGATCGAGGAGAAGGCGATCGCCGACCTGCGCGAGGCGATCGCGTATTGCGAGTCGGTGCGCGACTACGTCTCGCGCGACCTGTTCGCGACCATCCTGAAGGATGAGGAGAAGCACGCCGACTTCGTCGACACCCAATTCGACCTGATCGGCCGCATCGGCATCGAGCGCTACACGCTGCTCAACTCGGACGCCGCCCCCGACCAGGATCACTGAGCGCCGCGGCGGCTTCGGCGAAGCGCGCGGGGTCGGCGATCACCCGCGGCACCTTGTGCTGGCCGCCCATCTTGCCCTGCGCGCGCATCCAGGCGGCGAAGGCGCCCGGCGGCAGCAGCACCAGTTCGGGCGGCGCCAGCTGCGCGCCGTCCCGATGCGCGGCGTAGTCGTCGTTCTGCGCGCGCAGCGCGGTGTCCAGCAGCGCGGCCAGGTGCGCCGGGTCGCAGGCGCCGGACGCCTCGACACACCAGCGATGCCGCCCTGCATGGCCGACGAATTCCGGCCCGACCACGTATTCCAGCACCGCGACGCCGGCCTGCGCGGCGGCGTGCAGCAGGGCGGCCTCGATCTCCTCGCCGGCCAGGTGCTCCCCGAAGGCCGACAGCGTCCAGGATGTCCGCCCCGTCACCAGCAGCCGCGGCGGCGCGCGATCGACGAAGCGCACCGTATCCCCCAGCACGTACCCGAACAGCCCGGCGCAGGATGACACGACCACGGCATAGTCGATGCCGGTCTCGATGGTCGCCGCCCAGTGGCGCGTCGGGTTCGGCGCGTCCAGTTCGTCCACCGGGACGAATTCGAAGAAGCAGCCGCGGTCGAGGTTGAGCCGTAGCCCCTCGCCTTCGCCGCGGTCGGCGATGGCGACGAAGCCCTCGCTGGCCGGATAGACCTCCCGCGTCGCGCAGCCTGGCGGCAGGTAGGGTGCCAGCCGGTCCCGATACGGCGCCCAGGCCACCCCGCCATGGATCAGCAATTCCAGCGCCGGCAGCGGCGGCATGCCGTGGCGCGCTGCCAGGCGTTCCAGCAGCACCAGCAGCCAGGACGGCGTGCCCGACAGCGTGCCGATGTCGCGAACCGGCGCTTCCGCCGCCAGCGCGGCGAGCTTCGCATCCCAGTCCGGCATCAGCGCGATGCGCTCGGGCGGCCAGGCCCAGCGGCGCAGGAACCACGGCACGCCCGCCGTCGCGATGCCCGACAGGTCCCCCTGCCGCACGCCGGGGGCCACCGCCTGCAGGTCGGTCGATCCGCCCAGCATGAAGGACAGCCCGCCGAAAGGCCGCGCGCGCGGGTGCTGTGCCAGGTGCCACACCAGCACATCGAATGCCGCGCCGCGGTTCGCGCGCATCATCGCCCGCGTGACCGGCACATGCTTGGTGCGCCCGGAGGTGGTGCCCGAGGACAGTGCGAGATAGGGCGTGCGCCCCGGCCAGAGCACGTCGTCGAGCACCGGCAGCGACGCGGCGAGGTAGTCATCATGCAGCGCCTCGTAGCGGCGCAGCGGCACGGCGCGCTGGAAATCGGCCACGGAGCGGATAGTAGCGAAGCCATGGTCGCGCCCGAACCGCGTGGCTGCCGCCTCCTGCAGCAGGCCCATCAGCAGGGCGTGCTGCGTGAGCGCCGGGTCCATGGCCAGGAGCCGCGCGCGGCGCCGCGCCGCGACGGCGCGCAGCAGCGGCGTGGCGTCGAAAGGCGCGCTCATGCGCGGCGTGGCTCGCTGGGTGCCGCCGGACGCACATGGCGGCGCAACGCGCCGTCTCCGCCCGCGCTCACGGCGCCCCCAGCCGCGTCACGCGCGGGAACTCCGCCCTCACCGTCTCCGGCCGCAGCGGAATGCGGATGGACCGCCGCTCCAGCCACAGCGGCACCTGGTCGGCAAACGCTGCCGAACCGAGCCACCCATCCTGCCCGCCCCACAGCGTGAACCAATTGGCATCCGGGTCCGCCATGTCGCTGACATGCCGGGCCATCGACCCGAAGGTCGCGGCGTGGCGGTCGGTCACCAGGCCATGGCTGGTCTTCATCGGCGTCTCGCGAGAGCCCCCCACCGGGTAGTCACCGTAGCGGAAGAACGCCTCGCCGATCAGCGGCAGGTTCACCAGCGCATGGGCATGCGGCAGGCGGTGCATCTCGCCCCAGCTTGGCAACCGCGCGAAGTCGGCGGCGGCCGCGGTCGATGCCGCGCGGAGCATCGCCTCGCGCCGCGCAGCGTCCAGCGCATCGAGGTCGCGCAGCAGGAAGGCCGTGATGAAATTCCACTGGCTCTCCGGCGCGCGCCGCGCCCCCGCGCTGTCCTGCCTGTCCGCCGCGGCCAGAAGCGGGACAAGCCGCGCGAGCAGCACCTCGAACGCCACAGGCGCGCGGGCGTCGGCGCGGTAGTCGCCATCCCAGCCGCGCAGCGCATCGACCAGCGGCGCGGCCTCCGCAATGCCGCCCAGGCGCGCCGACAGCGCCGCCGCCAGCCGCCCGGCGCGGGGCGATCGGGTATCGGCCTGGATCGCCATGAGGCCCGCCGGCGTGTGGCGCGTGCGTGCCGCCAGCAATTCCCGCAGCCGCTCCACCCGGTCGCTGTCGGAGAAGAAGAAGCCCAGCACCGGCGGCGCGCGCCCGCCCAGCGGTTCGGGGCGGTTGTTGGCGCTGGCCAGCACGCCCTCCCGCATACGGCAGGTCGGGCGTGCGCAGCAGCCGCTGCCAGGGCGCGGTCGCCGCCGGGTCGCGCGCATCCAGCACCGGGTCGGCGGGAATGCCGCGGCGGTCGGGGATGGTGGTGGCGTAGAACTGCCCGATCCGCCCGTCGCGCCCGGCCCAGATCATGTTCTGCGCCGAGACGCCGAAGCGTTCGAAGGCAGCGCGGAACTGCTCGCCATTGCGCGCGCGCGCCGCGCCCAGCAGGGCGGTGATCTCGTCGGTCGGCTCATGGCCCACCCAGCGCAGCGCGATCACATCGCCCGCCCGGCGCGGCAGCACCGTGGCGTCGGTCACCACCGGGCCATGCGGCGTGACGCGCACCTGGCGTTCCGCGCTGAACCACAGGCGCTGGCGGATGCGCACGGTGTGGGTGCGGAACTCCTCCGCCGGCAGGGTCGAGACATCGAACAGATCCGACGACGCCGCGCGCATGTTGGTGCCGCCCCAGGCGATGTCCGCATTGCGCCCGATCGCCAGGAACGGCAGCCCCGGCACCATCAGCCCGACCGCGTGGAAGGACGGCGACCGCATCCCCGCCGCCAGCCATACATTGGGTTGGATCAGCCCCAGATGCGGGTCGGAGCCGATCAGCGCGCCGCCGGTGGCAGACCGCCGCGCCGCCACGGCCACGGTGTTCGACCCCGCGCGCCCGCTGCCCGCCAGGATGTCGCGGATCACCGCAAGGCGCCGGTCTGGCGGCAGCGCCGCTTCCGGCGCCGAGGACCCGGCCGCGACCGTGCGCTCCCACAGCCGCGCGAAGCCCGGCGACCCGCGCGCCGGCAGCAGCGCGAAATATCCCAGCCAGTTCACGTCCGTGCCCGCCAGCCGCCCGATCGCCAGCAGGTCGTCCTCGGTGAAGGGCTCGCGCGACAGGCCCAGCAACCCGAATTCCGGCGGCGCGCGCCCGTTCATCACCGCGTGGTTCAGCCCGGCGGTGAAGGCCGCCATCAGGGTGCGCGTCTCCTCCGGCCAGGCCGCGCGGATCGCCGGCGCGGCGCGCCCGAAATCCAGGATGCGCAGCGCGTGGTCGATATCGGTGGCAAACGGCCCCGCCGCTTCCGACAGCCGCCCGCGCGCGGCAAGCCGCAGCAGCGCGATCTGCGCCCCGCGCAGGTGCCCCTGCACCAGGCCGAGCGCGTAGAACAGGTCGCGGTCGGTCTCGGCCTCGACCCACGGGACCATGTGGTCGTTCCAGCGGATGGTGACGGGGCGCTGCACCGCCGCGCCGGCAGCGGGCAGCGCGGCGATGCGCGCATCGGTGCCGACCGCGCGTGGCGACAGCGCGGCACAAGCCGGCAGCAGCAGCGCGGCCAGCAGCAGCGCGCATCGCGCGAAGGGAACAGGCGGGGGCGGGGGCATCGGCTGCGGGGACCCTTGCGGTGACGCTGTCATGCTTGGGGTGGCGCGCCGCGCCGGCAAGCCCGGCACAGGTGGCGAAGCGTATCGCGGCGCGTCAGTCGGACCGCCGCATCGCCCGCGTCAGCGCCGCCACCGGCAGCAGCCCCACCAGCACGATCAGCAGCGCCGCGGTCGATGCCTCCGCCAGCCGCTCATCCGATGCCAGGTTGTAGATGCGCACCGCCAGGGTATCGAGGTCGAAGGGCCGCACGATCAGCGTCGCGGGCAATTCCTTCATGGTGTCGACAAACACCAGCACGGCCGCGGTCAGCAGCGCGCCGCGCGCCAGCGGCAACTCCACCGCGCGCACCGCCTGTCCCGGCGTGCGCCCCAGCACCCGCGCGGCATCGCGCAGCGATGGCTTCAGCCGCGCGAGCCCCGAATCCACCGCCGACAGCGCCACCGCCAGGAACCGCACCAGGTACGCAAAGATCAGCGCCGCCATGGTCCCCGACAGCAGCAGCCCGGTCGACACGCCGAACCGCGCCCGCATCCAGGCATCCAGCGCATTGTCGAAGATGCCGAAGGGCACCAGCGTGCCGACCGCGATGACCGACCCTGGCAGCGCATAGCCCAGCCCCGCCACCCGGTTCGCGAAGGCCCGCAGCGGCGAGGGATGCATCCGCACCGACCAGGCCATCATCGCGGCGATGGCAACCGCCAGCACCGCCGTGATGCTCGACAGCATCAGCGAATTCACCGCGAAGGGCAGGAAGCGCCGGGGGTCGAGCGGATCGCCGCTGGTCACGGCCAGCCAGGCCAGCGCGCCCGCCGGAATGGCGAAGCCCAGCACCACGGGCATCGCGCAGGCCAGCATCGCCCCGGCCTGCTTCCACCCGCGCAGCACCACCGGCCGCAGCGGTGGGTGCCGCGTGGTGGTCGGGTGGAAGCGCCGCCCGCCGCGCGAGATCCGCTCCAGCCCCAGCAGCAGGAACACGCAGCCCAGCAGCCCGACGGCCAACTGTGCCGCGGCGCCCCGGTCGTCCATGCCGAACCAGGCCTCGTAGATGCCGGTGGTGAAGGTGCGCACGCCGAAATGCTGGACCGTGCCGAAATCCGCCAGCGTCTCCATCAGCGCCAGCGCGATCCCGGCCGCCAGCGCCGGGCGCGCCAGCGGCAGCGCCACATGCAGGAAGGTGCGCGGCAGCCCGTGCCCCAGCGTGCGCGACGTCTCCAGCAGGCAGACGCTCTGCTGCAGGAAGGCGCCGCGGCACATCAGGTACACGTAGGGGTACAGCACCATCGCCAGCATCAGCGCCGCCCCCGGCAGGGACCGGATCTCGGGCGCCCAGTACTGGCCGTAGCGCAGCCCCGTCAGGTTGCGGAAGGCCTGCTGCGCCGGCCCCGCCACGTCGAACAGCCAGGTGTAGACATAGCCATTGAGGTAGGCCGGCATCGCCAAGGGCAGCAGCAGCGCCACTTCGAGCACGCGCCGGCCGCGGAATTCGCAGGTCGCGACGATCCAGGCCGAGATCGCCCCGGCCGACCCCGCCATGAGCGCCACCAGCAGCGCCAGAAGGGCGGAGTTCAGCAGCATCTCGGGCAGGGTGGTGGTGGCGATATGGACGAAGCCCACGCCAGGGCGCACCGCCGCCGTCACCAGCACGGCGACCAGCGGTGCCGCGATCAGCACGGCCGCCAGCAACGATCCCCACGCCCAGGCGGGCGCGCGGCGCCGGCGCGCCGGCGGGGTCGGTGCGGGCGCCGCGTCCAGGATGACGCTGCGAACCATTCTCAGCCAGCGGTTAGCACGCCGGGCGCGACCGGGCGAGGGACCCTCAGCGCGCCGCCGGCAGTGGCGGCACGCTGACGCCGCCCCGGAAGCCATCCAGCGTCCATTGATAGACCGCGGTGCTGGTGCGGATATTGCCGACCCGCGCCGCGCCGAGGTCCAGGATCACCACGAGGATGGCCGTCCACATCGCCACCAGCAGGGTCGAGAGCACGCGCAGCGGCCGGCCGCGCTGCCCGAGCTGGTAGCCCAGCCCCGCCATGCCGAGCGTCGCCATTCCCAGCAGCAGCCAGGCGAGCTGCGGCGGCAGGCGCGTATCGAAGGCGAAGCGCTGGGCTGTCGCGCTGTCGAAGGTGTCGTTGAGCGACGCCTGCAGCGCGCCGGTGATGGGGTCCGGCCGTTCGCGCACCAGGCCGGCCATGTGGCCCCAGATGGCCGATTGCGCGGCGTCGGTGCGGTCATTGATGGTCTCGATCGCGGTGCCGTCCAGCCCGGCGCGCACGAACTCCGCGCGCAGCCGGGTGTAGTCCACCAGCAGCCGGGCGATCTCGGCGCTGCGCGGGTGGTCGATCGCCTGGGCGCGCAGCCAGGCGGTGCCGATGGCGTTGGCTTCCGTCAGCGTCGCATCGCGCCGTTCCTGGAAGCGCGTATTGGCGAAGGACAGCGTCAGCGCCAACACGAAGCCGAGCAGGCCGAGCATGCCGGCGACCACCACGCCGACGCCCTCGCTGGGCGCATCGCCGCGCGCGATGCGCCGCGACGCCAGCCAGCAGCCCAGCTCCCGCGCCGCGAACTGCACGGAGAAGACGACCAGCGTGAACGCTGCCATGCTGGCCGCGGCAAGTTCGATAAGCAGGGTGGTCATGGCCGAATCCCCAGGGATGCCGAAGCATAGGAACCTGGCGCTGGCCCGGACAAGGCACCGTTCGCTGGCGGGCCGGCGCCACCTCGCCTAGGTTTGCTGCATGCAGACCGCCTTCTCGGCCGCGCAACTGGCCGACCCCGACATCGCCGAGAGCAACCGCATCCTGCGCACCTGCGTGCATTGCGGCATGTGCACGGCGACCTGCCCGACCTTCCTGCTGCTGGGCGACGAGCTGGATTCCCCGCGCGGGCGCATCTACCTCATCAAGGACATGCTGGAAGGCGGCAAGCCGGCCACCGAGGAGGTGGTGCGGCACGTCGATCGCTGCCTGTCCTGCCTGTCCTGCATGACCACCTGCCCGTCGGGCGTGCACTACATGCACCTGGTGGATCATGCGCGCGCCTACATCCATGACACCTATCGCCGCCCCTGGCCGGAGCGCGCGCTGCGCCGCGTGCTGTCCCTGGTGCTGCCGCATCCGGGGCGGTTCCGCCTGGCGTTGGTCGGTGCGACCCTGGCGCGGCCCTTCGCAAGGCTGGTGCCCGGCGCGTCGATGACCGCGCAGCGCCTGCGGGCGATGCTGCGCCTGGCGCCGGCATCGGTGCCCTCGCCATCGGCCATCGAACGGCCGCGCGTGCACCCGGCGGAGGGGCCCCGGCGCGCGCGCGTAGGGATCCTGATGGGCTGCGCGCAGCAGGTGCTGGCACCGTCGATCAACGAGGCGACGATCCGCCTGCTGACCCGCATGGGGATCGAGGTCGTGGTGACGCGCGGGCAGGGCTGCTGCGGCGCGCTCGACCACCACATGGGCCACCACGATGCGTCGATGCGCGCCGCGCGCGCCAACATCGCCGCCTGGATGCGCGAAGCCGATGACGATGGGCTGGATGCGATCGTGGTGAATGCCTCGGGCTGCGGCACCACGCTGAAGGACTACGGGTTCATGTTCCGCGACGAACCGGAACGCGATGCCGCCGCACGCGTGGCCGCCCTGTCGGCCGACATCACCGAGGTGCTGACGCGCTTCGGCTATGCGCCCACCCGCCCCGCGCCGGGCATCACCGTGGCCTACCACGCCGCCTGTTCGCTCCAGCACGGGCAGAAGATCACCGCCGAGCCCAAGGCGCTGCTGAAGGCCGCCGGCTTCGTGGTGCGCGAACCGGCCGAGGGCCACATCTGCTGCGGGTCCGCCGGGACCTACAACATCCTCCAGCCCGAGATCGCCGGGCAGTTGAAGGCCCGCAAGCAGGAGGCGATCGGGCGCACCGGCGCGCAGCTGATCGCGGCCGGCAACATCGGCTGCCTGACGCAGCTGGGCGGCGGCGCCATGCCGGCGGTCCATACGGTCGAGTTGCTGGACTGGATGGCCGGGGGCCCGGAACCCGAAGCGGTGGCGCGCGCCCGCGCGCCGGCGTGAGCGCGATGCTGCGCCTGTGGCGCGGCGACATGCCCCTCGGCGCGGCCTTCTGGAACTGGGCCGTGCTGGGCGGGTTGCTGGTGAACATCAGCACCACCATCGGCTTCCTGTGGCTGGTCATGGCGGGGCAGACGATGGCGGCCTTCATCGTCGGGTACGGCATGTCGCTGCCATACAACCTGGTTGCGACGGTGGGTGTGTGGCGCGCTGCCGGCCGGCCGGAGGCCGACCCGCGCTGGGCGGATGCCGCCCGGATTGTAACCGCGGTCGGGATGACCATCCTGAGCCTGACATGACCACACGACGCTTGCCCCGAGGGACCCGGCGGGCCGAACATGGCGCCATGCGCGCCGCCCTCGTCGCCCTGCCGCTGCTGCTGGTGCCGGTGCTGGCCCTGGGCCAGTCCGTGCCCGCCCCGAACCGCGCCCAGGAAAGCCGGCGCGCCGAACTCGACAGCCTGTTCGAGGGGCTGAAGGGCGCACCCGACGATGCCGTGGCGACCATGATGGAAGGGCGCATCCGCGCGCTGTGGGTGGAACAGGCATCGCCCGCCACGGTGCTGCTGCTGCGCCGCGGCGTGCGCAACCTGGCCGCGCGCACGCACGACGAGGCGCTGGAGGATTTCGATGCCGCCATCGTGCTCAGCCCGTCCAGCGCCGAGGCCTGGCACCAGCGCGCGCAGGCCTTCGCGGCGCTGGGCGACCCCGCCTCCGCCGCGCGCGACCTGCAGGAGGCGCTGCGCCTGGAGCCGCGACACTTCGGCGCGCTGCTGACGCTGTCGATGCTGCAGGAGGAAGCCAGCGACGCCCGCGCCGCGCTGCGCAGCATGGAGGCGGCGCTCGCCCTTCACCCGCGGCTGCGCGGCGGTGCGGCGCGGCTGCGCGAACTGCGCCGCAAGGCCGAGGGCGACGCGACCTGACCCGCGCCGGCGCAACGCGCGGATGGCTGCGCCGACCCGTCGCGTGGCACACCACGGCATGCCCGACGCCCTGACCCCGACCGACCCTGACGACCTCCGCTGGCAGGCCGTGCTGGCGCGCGAATCCTCCGATGCCTTCCTGTATGCGGTGACGACGCAGGGGGTGTTCTGCAGGCCGGGGTGCCCGTCGCGCCCGCCGCTCAGGCGCAACACGCGGTTCTTCTGCGATGCCGCCGCCGCCGAGGCCGCCGGCTTCCGCGCCTGCAAGCGGTGCGACCCGAAGGGCGAGCGCGCGGCGATCCATGCCGCGGCCATCCGCGCCGCCTGCACCATGATCGAGGCGGCCGAGACCATCCCGTCGCTGGCCGCGCTGGCCGACCGCGCCGGATACGCCCGCCACCACTTCCTGCGGCTGTTCCGCGACATCACCGGCGTCACGCCCCGGTCGTATGCCGAGAGCGTGCGGGCGCGGCGGCTGTCGGCCGCGCTGGCCGAGGGCGCGCGGGTGGCGGATGCGGTGGCCGGGGCGGGGTTCGGCTCCGAGAGCCGGGTGTACGAGGCACCCGGGCGGGTGCTGGGCATGACGCCCGGGGCGGCCAGGCGCGGGGGCGCGGGGGAGGTGATCCGCATCGCGCTCGCGGAGTCCGCGCTGGGGCCGCTGATGGTGGGGGCGACCGCGGCGGGGGTGTGCTTCATCGGGTTCGGGGAGGACGGGGACGCCCTGCGCGGGGATGTCATGGCCCGCTTCCCCCAGGCGCGCATCGAGGAGGCGCCGGAGGCACTGGCCGACGCCGTGCGCCAGGTGGTGGCGTATGTGGCCGAACCCCGCGCCGCGCTCGACCTGCCGCTGGACCTGCGCGGCACGGCGTTCCAGCGCCGGGTGTGGGAGGCGCTGCGCGCGATCCCGCTGGGCGAGACGCGCACCTATTCCGGCCTGGCGGCGGCGATGGGAGAACCCCGCGCGACGCGGGCGGTGGCGCGGGCCTGCGCGCAGAACAAGGTCTCGATCGCGGTGCCCTGCCACCGGGTGGTGGGCAGGGATGGCGACCTGGCCGGCTACCGCTGGGGCGTGCCGCGCAAGCGGGCGTTGCTGGCCGGCGAGGCGAAGGCGCGCGGCGGCTGAACCCTCGCCATCCCGCGGCCGGTTGCGTATAGGCAACGCTTGGCAGGGCGCCGCCGATGAGCGCCCGCCGCAGGGAGAACGACCGATGATGCTCCGCCGCCGGGCGCTTGCCGCCGCGACCCTCATGCTGCCCGCCGTTGCCGCCCGGGCGCAGGCCGGATGGCGGCCCAGCCGGCCGATCCGCGCCATCGTGCCGTTCTCGGCGGGCGGGCCGACCGATGTGCTCACGCGCATGATGTCCGACCCGGTGCAGGCGATTCTCGGCCAGCCGCTGGTGGTGGAGAACCGCACCGGGGCCGGCGGGTCGATCGGTGCCGACATGGTGGCCAAGGCGGCGCCGGACGGGCACACCATCCTGGTGAATGACAGCGGGCATGCCGTGGGGCCGGCGCTGATCGCACGGCTGCCCTATGACCCGGTGACCGACTTCGCCGGCATCGGCGTGCTGGTGTTTGCCTCGTTGATCCTGCTGGTGAACCCGCGGGTGCAGGCCACCAGCCTGGCCGAGTTGATCGCGCTGATGAAGGCGCAGCCGGGGCGGCTGAACATGGCGACCACGGGGGCGGGGGGACCGGTTCACATCGCCGCCGAGATCCTGCGCACCACGGCAGGGGTGCAGGTGGAGATGGTGCATTACCGCGGCGGCGCGCCGGCCGCGCTGGCGGTGGTGAGCGGCGAGGCGCAGATGACCATCCTGTCGGCCTCCGCGAGCCTGGAGCATATCCGCGCCGGGACCATGCGCGCGATCGCGCTGACGGTTCCGCAGCGCAGCCCGCTGCTGCCGGAGGTGCCGACCTCGGCCGAGGCGGGGCTGCCGGGCTTCGTGTTCCAGAACTGGCGGGTGGCGGCGGCACCGGCGGCGACCCCCGCGCCCATCCTGGCGGCGCTGTCGGCGGCGTTCCAGGCGGGGCTGGCGCAGAACCGCGATCGCCTGGCGCAGATGGGGGAGGAACTGCGGCCGGGCTTTTCCACCCCCGAGCAGGTCCGCGCCTTCCTGCGCCGGGAGGTGGACCAGTCGGTGGCGGTGCTGCGGGCGGCGGGGGTGCGGCCGGAGTAGCGCGCGGCGCGGCCACGACCAGCCCAGGCGGGTTATGCGCGGGATGTGCTTGATCCCGCTCGCGCAGCGGTGGAGCTGCCGCAATGCCTTGGTGAGCACCAGGTAGGCGTCGAATTGCGGGCGCGTTTTCGGCGCGGGCGGCAGCCAGGCGGTGGTGCGGAGGTTTTCGGACAAATCGGGGTCGGGCAGCTTCGACGGCGGGCCGTTCAGCGCCTGGAGGAAGCCGAGGCGGCGGACGAGGGCGATGAACCGCAGGCCGCGCAGGCGGACGGCGCGGCGGCAGGCGCGGAAGATGAGAGGGGCGAGGGTGTTGAGCGGGTGGTTGGGAGAGTTGTCCTTGATGGCTTCGAGGAGTTTCTCCCACAGGCCGGCATGAGTGAGGCGGCGGAAGTAGCGGGCGACGGTGTCGGGCTTGCCGTGTTCGGGCGGGATGGCGCGCCAGGGGGCGGTGGTGCAGGCGAGGGAGAATATGGTATCCATGCGGGCGCGGAGGTCGCCGATCTGGCGGCCGGCGGGGGAGCGGGGGAGGAGGTAGGGGAGGAGGGCGGAGAATTGGAGGGGGGTGGGGGTCATTGTCGCATATGATAGGAAAATAGTCGTTTCTGCAAGCATGTTCCTGGCTTGAGGAATGATGGCGGCTTGCCTAGGGTGATGGCAACGCAATCATCGCGCGGAGAATGCCATCATGGCGGCCGTGACCATTCGGAACCT
This sequence comes from Rhodospirillales bacterium Ga0074136, assembly GCA_001464375.1. Classification (GTDB taxonomy): domain Bacteria; phylum Pseudomonadota; class Alphaproteobacteria; order Acetobacterales; family Acetobacteraceae; genus Neoroseomonas. The sequence goes on from LNEW01000098.1 coordinate 60,005, forward strand.
GTCGGAGGAGACGCATCGCGCGCTGAGGCTGCGCGCGGCGCGGCACAACCGCAGCACGGAGGCGGAGATGCGCGCCATCCTGGACGCGGCGGCGCGGCCGGCGGATCGGGTGCGGCTGGGATCGGCGATGGCGGAGCGGAGCCGGCGGATCGGGCTGACCAACGCGGATGTTGAAGTGCTGGAGGAAGGCCGCGAGACGCGCCCGGCCGAGCCGATGCGGTTCGGATGATCCTGCTGGATACCAAGGTGGTGTCGGAGGGGATGAAGCCGGCGCCGGATGCGCGGGTGATGGCCTGGCTGGACGCGCAGGCGGCGGAGACGCTGTTTCTTTCGAGCGTGACGGTGGCGGAGCTGCTGTTCGGCGTAGGCGCGCTGCCGGAGGGGCGTCGGCGGGAGATGCTGGCGGCGGCGGTGGAGGGCGTGCTGGGGGATTTCGCGGGGCGCATCCTGCCCTTCGATGAGGCGGCGGCGCGGTGTTATGCGGCTTGCGCGGTGCGGGCCAGGGCGGCGGGGCAGGGGTTTCCGACGCCGGGTGGGTATATCGCGGCGATTGCCGTGGCTCGGGGGTTTGCGGTGGCGACGCGGGATGGGAGCGCGTTCAGGGCGGCGGGAGTGGGGGTGGTGGATCCGTGGGATAGGAGTTAGCCGATCGCGATGGTCTGCCAGCCACCCGACGCGGGCCGTTAACGTCGTCGCCGTGCTGCGGCCCACACCATCGCCATGTGCCGCGCCGGGACTATCGGTGACGTCAGACCCAGGATCGAGCCGCGCGGTTCGTGGCTGCGCTCGCTCTGCATGTGTTGCTGCCCGCGTCCCTCAGGGCTGGTCTGCAGCCTGCGGCACCCGCGCCCGTTCGCCTGGCGGGCGTCCGAGGCTGCGCATGGCCGGGGAGGGTGTAGGGATACCTTACACTTGCGATGCATCGCCGGCGGACCAGGTTGTTATACGATTGAAAATTATATGGAAAATCTTCTGGCACGAGACATGCAATAGTTGCTGAAAGTAAGATTTTCCACCCCTGACCGAGGAGCTCCCCATGACCTTCTTCAGCCGCTCGATGTTCGCCGGTGTCGCCCTTCTTTCGATCGGCGCCCTTCCGGTTGCCGCTGCGCCAGTCATAAGCGCGTCGATCGTGGCGAACCCGACCGCGACCAACCTGCCCTTCGTGGTGGAGAATTTCGGCTCCAGCGCGACGCAGGGCCTGTTCAGCAGCGCGGCTTTTACCACCAGCACCGGCCTGGAGGTGAGCTTCACCGGCTCTTCGGGCATCTACGGCGGTGACGTGAACGGCGTCACGCGTTCTCCGTTCCGCACCGCCGGCGGCACGGCTGACACGCTCCACTATCTCAATGCGCGTGCTGGTGCGGGGAACTCGGTCGTGCTCGAATACGCGACCCAGCAGACCGCCTTCAACCTGCTGTGGGGTTCGGTGGACCCGAGCCCGGCGACCTACAATGAGCTGACCTTCACCTTCAGCGGCGGCGGCGTGACGGAAACCGTCACCGGTGCCGATGTTGTGGTCGGGCTGCTGGGCGTGGTCGCCGGCACGACCAACCTGGCGGTGTCGATTTCCGGCCTCACCGGCTTCGACACAATCACTATCACGGCGTCCAACGAGGCGTTCGAGTTCGCCCCCGGTGTGCCGGTGCCGGAGCCCGCGTCGCTCGCGATCCTCGGCCTCGGGCTGCTCGGCCTCGGCTTCGCCAGCCGGGCGAAGCGCCGCGCAGCCTGAGGCGCGACCTTCGGGCCGCCCCCGGCCCTTCGGTTCTGCCCAGACAGGGCGCCGGCCAACCGCCGGCGCCCTTCGTCATTTCACCACCGCCACGCGCAACGCATTCGTCGTCCCCGGCGTCCCGAACGGCACGCCCGCCGTCACCACCACCTCATCCCCCGCCTTCGCGAACCCCTCGTGCTGCGCCGCGCGCACCGCGCGCGCCACCATCTCGGTCATCGAGTGGATCTCTGACACTTCCAAAGGATGCACCCCCCAGA
>LNEW01000099.1 GCA_001464375.1 Rhodospirillales bacterium Ga0074136
ATAGCTGACGGTCTTGCCAGCCGGATCCGTCACGACGCTTGGATTGCCCGTCAGCGTGTAGGTGGTCGTGGTGGTCTGGTAGACCGCCGGCGATCCACCCGCGGCCGGCGTCAGCAGCCGCCGGATCTCCGTGACCCGGTCGTCGGCGTCGTAGGTCGTGAAGGTCCGGACATCGAGCGCGGCATACTCCTCCGCCGTGCGCCGCCGCTTTGCATCATAGGTGAACACCGTGCGGAAATCGGCCGGGTTCGCGCCAGAGATGTTTCCGCGCGGGGTCACCGTCTCGGTCAGGTTGCCCACGCCGTCATGGACATAGGTCGTCCGAAGGTTCAGCCGACCTGTCCCCGCATCGACCACCTGCGCCGAGACATTGCCGTCGCCGTCGTATTCGTACGCGGTGACACGGCCCTCCGCATCGACCGCCTCGGCGATCAATCCGCGCGCCGCGCCGGATGTCACATAGACGAAGGTCTGGACCGGCTGGACTGGCGTCGGCGCGCCGGGCCTGCTGACCGCCGGCTGCGTGACCTGCGAGAGCAAGCCCTGCGCGTTGTACTGGTAGTGCGTGTGCAGGCCCTTCGGATCGGTCGCCCTGCTCACCTTGCGGTAAATCCCGCGCGAAGCGACGCTGATGTATTGGTACTTCTGTTCGAGGCTCACGAGCCCCGAGCCGGGCTTCGCGACACGCCGGATGGTGAGCGGCTTCGAGTACTTGTCGTACTCCGTCTCGATGCTGTTGCCCTCCGGCAGCGTCGTGCGCACGCGCCTCGACTGGCCGTCGTACTCGTGCGTCGTGTTGAGGTTCAGCGTCGGTGAGCCGGCAGGACCGCGGCCGAAATCCTGGATCTCGGCAACCGTGCGGCCCAGCGGGTCGAAGTACCAGACCTGGCGGTTGCGCCGTGGCGCGCCCGAGTTGATCGGCGCGACGATCTCCGTCCGCCGACCGGCGATGTAGACATCCGTCAGATTGCCGCGCGCATCGGTCTGCGTCTTCACACGACCCAGCTCGTCGTAGGTCAGGGTAATGAAGGCGACGGCGGGCCGCGCCGGATAGAAGATCTGCCACAGCGCGCCATCACCGTGATACGTGAAGTTCGTGTGCTTGTTCATCGTATCGATGAACCGGGTCAGCCGCGCGACGCCCGCTGCATCGACCGTGTACTGGTAGCCGATACTCCGCCCCTCACCATCCGACACAGATGTCAGGCGATCATTACCGTCGTAGCCGAGTGTCAGGGCGCGGCCGAGATTGCTCGTGACCGTGGTGAGGCGACCGCTCGTGTAGGCGAAGTTGACGACGACACCCGCCGCATTCTCCCAGCTCGCGATCCGTCCTGGCGACGTGGCAGTCGCTGCGCCAAAGCGCAGCAGCAGGCCCTCGGCGGTGCGCAGGGCATACGTTAGGTTTGGCACCGGTGTGAGCGTCGAAACCGAACCGATGGGTGCCTTGTAGACCGCAGCGCCATCGGCATCGGGCACGCGCACGAAGTGTTCGATGTCCCCTGGGCGCGTCAGGCGCACCACATTGTCCGTCAGCAATTCCATCCAGTAGGTGCTGAGCAGCGATGCGATCACGAAGTTCGCGAGCGGTGGCTTGAGATTGCCGGTGTTCAGGATGTCCAGCAGCACATAGATGGCGGCGATAGACGGCGCGCCAGCGATCGGGGAGTTAACCGCCATTCCCTCGAAGCCGTCGCTGTCGCGGATGAGCGTGAGATCGAAGTTGTGCTTCCAGCCTGCACCCATCGTGTCGCCCGGGCCGGTACGCCCAGAATCATAGGAACGCTGGAAGCCGAGGCCGTGCGGAAAAGCGCCCGATCCGACGATCAGATCGTCCTGGCTGTAAACATAGCTTCCGGTCACCGAGTTGACTGGGTCGCCAACGGTTCCCATCCGGTCAGAGCTGTCGCCGCCAGGGGCACCAGGTACGGTGTTGGTCGGAGAAATGGATGGCGCCTTCACCTGATCCTTGGCAGCGTTTTCCATGTCCTTCTTGGGGACATCTTCGGTGGCCTCGCCGCCGTTGAGCCCGCCACTGATCACCGCTGATATCGCGTCGTCGGTGGGCGTGAACCGGAACAACCCCGACCCTTTCCACCTATTGATGTCCATACTGCCATCGCGAGGAATAATGACACGGCCACCCTGGGTTACCGGCTGAAATACGTTGGCAAGTAAGAACGGTCCGTTCCATCCATTCTGAATGAGTTCGTTATCCACCGCATCGTAATCTGCAATGCTCGCAATATCAAAAATCTTCTCGTCTTTTGAATTTGCTGTGTCGATTAGATTTGATGTGGAGACCGCTTTGACGCCAGGCTGTCTTTGTTCAATCGTGCCGGATTCCAGAACACTTGCTATTTGCGTGATCGTCCTGAACGCCGCCTTTTCCGACGCCGTCTGCTCCCCACCCAGCGGGCGAGACGTGCGCTGCACGGTTCCAAACACGTTGAAAGCCAGATCCAGGTAGGGACCTGAGATCTTGTCCGTCCCCTTTGGGGCCGACATGCCGACGATACCCACCGCGTGCTGATACACGGTCGATGTGTCACCCACTTGATCCACCAGTTGGATCGCTCGACTGATCTGCGAGAGCCATGTGTAGCTGAGCATGGCCAGGCTTTCGCCAAGGACAGGCTCGGCCGATGGCCCCGCCTGATTCGCCGCAACGTTCTTCTGCAGAATGCGCCGATGGCGTTCGATCATTCCCCGCCCGACCGGACCGAATCCCGTGCCGATGACGAAGGCCCCGCCAGCCGAGGCGTTTACGTTTTGGAATCCGCCTTGATCAGCCGGCGAAGGAGGATCGGTGGGGTAGGGATGATCGATCGCGAAGTCGATCCTTCGTTGACCCGGCGTGCCTGCCGGACCCGTCCGCTGCACGACGCCATCCAAGGACAACACCGCGGCAACGGTGTCGGTGAAAAACAGGCTCAGCCGCCGGCCATAGATGTCGGACGAGTTGAACACTATCGCGCTGGTATCTTTCACCGTGATCGTCACCGTCGTCCGGCGGTCTGCAGGGACGGACGCGTGCTCGCTCTCCTCCGTCGCATAGCTCAGCGAGGTGTTGCGCCGGCGCGTATTCAGCGGCAGCGGCGTGATCGTCGCACCGCCGAGAATGTCATCAGGGCCTGCACCGGCAAGCTCCGTTTCAAGCTTCAAGACCAGCGCATTGGTGAAGCTGTTCATCGACGTGCGGATGTTCGCACGGTTGACGTCCTGGATGCTGTTCGACGTCGTCGTCGCCCCATCGAGCGCGGCAGCAAGGAAGGTTGTCTGGTTGTAGTTGAGCAGCGTCCCGAGGTTCGGCAGGCGAGGCTTCCGCGCATAATCCTTTGTCGCCGGGTCAAAGGCGTACTGCGTCCCGCCCACCGGCAAGGCGACCCTGACCCAAGCCCAATTGATGGTGGCGCTGATGACGTTCCGGTCCGGATCGAGCGCGAGGCTTGCGGAAAAGCCGCCGGTGCCGAGGAGCGCGCTCACGCTTCCCTCCGCGGCGTTGCAGCCAAGCCATGCCGTCAGCTGGGAGATGGTGAGGGTGATCGTGCCCATCACCAGCTTCGGCTCGTAGCCCGATTCAAATAGCAACAGCATCATCAGCTCTGCCTGGTCGAAGCAGGTGCCGCAGCCGTCAATCAGGGTTCCAAGCGGACCCTTCAGGCTGCCGTACTGCGGCAGGGTCGTGATGGTGTTGTGGACGTACTCGAAGATAAGATCGGGATCGTTCCGCAGCGCCCGCGCGAGTTCAGTGATCTCGGGGTCGTCGAATTGCAAGGATTCGGCGGCAGCCGTCGGCATGGCAGCCCGGCTCTGGCGCTGCGCTTCCGCCTGGTCAAACGGAACCAGCGGAGCAATCGCGTTCCTGAACGACATCGGACGCTTCCTCGACTTGGTTGCGGCTCTTCGAAACGTCAGATCGGACTAGCAATCAGCCCTGGTCGTTGGATTTCACCTCTGGATCCGGATCTGGCCCGAGATCTTCCGTCAGCGGCTGCGCTTCGCTCGCGACCGGCTGCACGATCGAAGCCACTGGCGCCGCCATCGACTGCGTCACCGCCACTTGCGTGCGATTGTCGGCGGTATCGTAAGCGAATTCAGCCTGCCGACCGTCCGGGTACCAAGCAACGATAAGATTTCCCAACGAGTCGTATTGGTACACTTCCGTACCACTCATGGTGCCCTCCATTCGCGCGTCGCGCTCGGTTACCGGAAGGGAGCTTCGCCAGAGTCCTCGGCTGGGCGTCACTTACCCGCGCCGCTCGTTATTTCGTCAGTATGATGCGCCGGCCCATGCCGCCGCAATGCATAGTTTTGTTTGGTCACGAAATTACAACGGAATGGTTCGATCTACAGCGAAAAGGGCGACGACGACCGTTCGCGCTATGCCTAACACCGTGTCGGTCCGTGGGTCGGATGGGCCATCGCGCCGGTCGGCTGCCCCGCGATTCTGGCCCGTACATTCCGCTCGACTTCCGCGCGACAGGAAGCATTGGTGCTGACGCGCCGCGGGTGACGAATCCCGCGAGAGCAAACCCGGTCGGCACCGGGCTTCGGGTGGTGGGAGCGCCGCATGGGGCGGCGGCTCCGCGCAGGAACCATCCCGATGTCCTCCACCTCCACCTCCACCTCCAACTCCCTCTCCGACGCGCAGCGCGAAGTCCTCACCGCCGGGGCCGCGCGCGCCGACCGCATGCTGCTCCCGCTTCCCGCCACGATCCGGGTCCGCGGTGGTGCGCGCCGCAACCTGCTCGCCGCGCTCCTCAAGCTGGATCTCGTCGCGGAGGTTCAGGCCGCGGAGCCGGCAAGTGCCTGGCGCAGCGATGAGGCCGATCGGCCCATTGGCCTCCGCCTGACCGGCGCCGGCCTTGCCGCGGTGGGTGCGGCTCCCGCGGCGCCCGAGGCGTCGCTGAACGATGCAGGCAACGCGATGGCTGTCGATTCGCAGACCGCCGCAGACACCTCGAGCCAGGACGATGCTGGTGCGATGGAGGGGCTGCGGGAGAATGTCGCCACCGATCAGCATCGCGGCACCACAGCGCCCCGCCGCCCCACCGGTAAGCTGGGCCAGGTGCTGGAGGCCATCTCCGCCGAGACGGGCGCGACGCTGTCGGAAGTCACCACGCTGACTGGCTGGCTGCCGCACACCGCACGCGCTGCCGTCACCGGCCTGCGCCAGCGCGGCTTCCCCATCGCCCTCATCCAGCAGGACGGCCGCAAGGCCTACCGCCTCACCGAAGCCGGCTGAGGAGGCACGCAGTGGCCCGGCCGCGCCGGGCAGGCCCGCGCCTGCCCGGCGACGATGCACCCGCCACGACCCTGCGACAGGATTGGGAGCTTCTATTTGGATTGCCGGCACCCGCAGCCGCCAGCCCAGACTTCCTGCAGCGGGACATCGCCTATCGCCGGCAGACGGACCAGCATGGCGGTCTCAACGCCGAGGCACGCCGCCGGCTTGCCCTGTTGGCGAGCGGCGATCCACACGCCGCGCCGCTCCCCAAGGCCGCCACGCCGAGGATCAAGCCAGGCTCGACCCTTCTGCGGGAGTGGCGCGGTCGCACCTATACCGTGCTCGCCCTGGAGGACGGCTTCGAGATGGCGGGACAGCGCTTTTCGTCGCTGTCCGAGATCGCGTTCCACATCACCGGCACCCACTGGTCCGGACCGCGCTTCTTCGGCCTGCGGCGCGGGATGCGGACCGCATCTCCGCGCCGGGTGCGGGAGGATGGCGCCCATGCGTAGCCGTGCCCGATCGGGCCAGGCCGCCGCCCGCGCTGGCCTGCGCTGCGCCATCTACACCCGGAAATCCTCTGAGGAGGGGCTGGAACAGGAGTTCAACTCCCTCGACGCCCAGCGCGAGGCCTGCGAAGCCTACATCCGCAGTCAGCGTCACGAGGGCTGGACGCTGCTGTCGACGCGCTACGACGATGGCGGCCTCTCCGGCGGCAACATGAACCGGCTGGCGCTGCAGCGTCTCCTCACCGATGTCGGCTCCGGCAAGGTCGACCTGGTCGTGGTCTACAAGGTCGATCGCCTGACACGTTCGCTCTCGGACTTCGCCAAGATCGTCGACGTGCTCGATGGCCACGGGGCGTCGTTCGTGTCCGTTACGCAGCAGTTCAACACCACCACCAGCATGGGCCGGCTCACGCTGAACATGCTGCTGTCTTTTGCCCAGTTTGAGCGCGAGGTCACCGGCGAGCGCATCCGCGACAAAATCGCCGCCTCCAAGCGCAAGGGGATGTGGATGGGCGGCTCCCTGCCGCTCGGCTACGAGGTGCGCGACCGCAAGCTGGTGATCGTCCCGGGGGAGGCGGAGCGCGTCCGGCGGATTTATGGAGCATACTGCGATCTGGGCACGGTGCGGCTGGTGCAGCAGCGCCTAGCGGCGAATGGCATCACCGGCAAGGCTGGAACACCGCTGGGACGCGGGGCGCTGTTCCACATGCTGCAGAACCGCATCTATCGCGGGGAGATCGCGCACCGGGGCAACGTGTATCCCGGCGAGCATGAAGCGATCGTGGATGCGGAACTCTGGGAGGCGGTGCAGCAGCGTCTGGCCGAAGCGCGCGCCGATCGCCGCTCGGGAGCGAATGCCAGCCATCCCAGCTTGCTGGCTGGGATTGTCGCCGACGCCGCGGCGGAGCCGATGGTGCCGACGCATGCCAACAAGGGCGGGCGGCGGTATCGCTACTACGTCTCGCGCAGGCTGATTTCCGGCACACGCGAGGCCCATCCCGATGCGATGCGCGTGCCGGCGGCTCCTCTGGAGCGGGTCGTGGTAGGGCGCATCACCCGCCTGCTCTCCGATGGGCCAGGCATACTGCGGGCACTGCGATCCGCCGGAGCGCTGCCGCAGGACGGTGCACAGCAGCGCCGGATGCTCGATGCCGCGCAGGGTCTCGGGCGGGACTGGCATCATTGCTCGCTCGTCAGCCAGCGCGAGACGTTGCTGGCCATGGGTGCCGCGATGACGGTTCGCCGGCGGGAGCTGACGATCCACCTCGCTCCGGATGGCATCGCCGCGGTTCTAGCGGGCGAGCCGCACGTCGATCGCGCCGGCGATGACGATCTGGGGACGAATACGCGACCGCGCATCACGCTCACGGAGCCGGTCGCCCTGCGGCGTGCCGGTCGGGAAATGACGATGCTGGTGGGTGCGACCGTCGCTGCGGATCGAGCGGATCCATCGCTGGCGCGGCTGCTCGCGAAGGCCTGGGCGTTGCGGGAGGCATTGGTGAGCAGCGGCACCCCAAGCCTGACGGCCTTTGCGGCGGAACAGGGAATTTCGCAGTCCTACGCCACCCGCCTGCTGCGCCTCGCCTGGCTGGCGCCGGACATCGTCGAGGCGATCCTGGGCGGCTGCCAGCCGGCGAACCTGACGGCATCTCGGCTGATCCGGGACACACGGATCCCTTCGGACTGGCAGGAGCAGCGCCGGATGCTCGGGTTCGCCTGAGACTGCGTGCAGGCTGAGGCGCGAAGCCGCGCGCGGCGTTCGCCGACACCGCGCACCAACTGTACATGCCGAAACGGGCTTCAGAGACCAGACGCCTTATGCGTGGCCAAATCTGGCCTCAGCAGCGTCTCTCATGTACGGATTGCGATGCGGCCCGCCGTGTCTGGCCCGAAAGGCGGGGCTTTCGCGGCAGGGCTGCGCAGACCGCCGAATCGTCTGCGACACCGCGACTGCGTGGTTGGGGCGGGAGGATTCGAACCTCCGAATGGCGGTACCAAAAACCGCTGCCTTACCGCTTGGCGACGCCCCATCAAGCCAAGGTATCTCTTGGGTTTCAGCCCCCGCCCCTCTCCCGTTCTCCAAAGGCCTGTGCCGGGTTTTGTGCCGGCTTGCGTTATTGGAAACGAGTTCGGAACGAGATGCCCCCGGCAAATTCAGGCCGGGCGCCCGCCTTATCCTAGACCCGCGCCGGGCGTGCAAGACGCCCCCTCACCCGCGCGGGTGCTCGCGCAGCCATTGGACGTAGTACTCCGTCGTCTTGATGTTCGTGTGCCCCAGGTGGAAGGACAGCGGCCAGAGCTTGCCGCCCTTCTGCAGCCAGCGGATCGCGAAGGTGTGCCGGAGGTCATGCGCCCGGAAGCGCCGAAACCCCCTCTCCCGCGCCAGCGCCTCCCGCTCCGCCGCGAGCACCGCCTCGCGGATGTTGGGCGAGAGGTTGTGATAGCGCGACGGCACGCCTCGCTGGTGCCCGGCGGCGTGCCAGAAGACGTAGGCGCATTTCGGATGCCGCTTCAGGCTCGCGAGTTCGCGCGCGCATTGGGGGCTGATCTCGATGGCGCGCGGCCGCCGGGTCTTCGTGTCGACGAAGGTGACGGTGCGGGTGGCGAGGTCCACCTCCGGCCATTCGAGAGAGGCCGCCTCCTCCAGCCGGCAGCCGGCACGCGCGAGGAAGCGCATGATGTTGGCGATGCCCGTCGGCGCGATGCGCAGAACGCGCGCCAGGTCGATCCGCCGCACGGGGCGGATGACGTGGCGCGTCTCGCTGATCTCCTCCAGCTCTTCGAGGGCGGGGTTCATGCCACTGACCCACCCTGCCCGCTTCGCGACACGCCACACGCTGCTGACCACCGAGAGGTCGCGCCGCACGGTCGCCGGCGTCGCGCCGTCCTCCATGCGATCGACGACGTAGTCGTTCAGCACCGCCTGGGTGATGGCGGCGATCGGGCGCCCTTCGAGGTGGCGGGCAGCGCGTTCCACGCCTTCCAGGACACCAGCGCCTGCATCTGGTCGCCGTCCATCGACGGCGCGCCGCACCAGGTCGTCGCGCTTGTCTTCGTCGAGCGAGGCGATGAAGCGGTCACAGGCGGCGTCGGTCATGTGCGGGTCGCACAGCAGACGCCAGCGCACCCAGCGCCGGGCGGCGGCGCCGTGATCGGCCGGGTGCCGGCTCCACCAGCCGTCGCTCGCCAGCGCCATCAGGATGCGTCCCTGGCGGCCTCGCCTGTCTGCGTCGGGCGCCAGCCGCGCTGGCGGCCCGGCTTGGAGACCGGCGGCACCTGCTTGACCACGGCGCGCAGCTCGGCGGCGGCCTTCTGTGCTGAGACCACCTCGACACGCTGCCCGGCCTCGACACGCTCGATCAGCCCGACCGCGCCTTCGAGGCTGTCGAGATCGACCGCCTCGGCCTTGTTGAAGTGCATGAGGCGGATCGCCTCCGCGAGACGTGCGCGCAGCGCCTCGTATCGCTCGATGCGCCGCAGCCGGTCGTCCATGGAAGCCGTCCCCTCTGATCCCGAAAAGGCGGCCTCATCCCTGCCGTGCGGCCCACAGGCGGGCCACACACAGAACGCGGGCATCCTGATCGGCTATGCAGGGGCCAACCCTGCGCGGGGGTGGTCCCATCCCACGGCCCACGCTTTTTCCGGGGCCTCGAAGGAAAAGCACCTCGCCCTCAGGGGAATGCGGAGAGGTGTCGCCACACCCCTCAGTCGTCCGTGAGCCTGATGTCCACCTCGACCTTGCCGACCACCGCGTGCTGGTGACGCTCGGGAGGACGGAAGCCACCGCGATCCAGCAGGTCTGCAGCGGCCTGATGCTGCACGAAGCCGCTCTTGTGGTTGAGCAGCCGCACCATCGTCGCCAGCGCCACCGGCATCATCGGACCTATGGCCCGGCGCGTCTCCGCGTCGATGGCACTCAGCACCTCATCCCGGCGCAGCAGCCGATAGCCCACGGCGGCGGCGGATGACTCGGAGTATCCGGCATCCCGTGCGGCGCGCGTGGCATTGCCGTCGCCGTTCTGGACATAGCACCGCACGAAGGCGCTCTGGAGCGCGGTGAGCCCGTCGAAGGGCGGGAGGGATTCGCTCGCCTCGCCGAATGAGGCCGGGACGATCTCAGTCATCGAGTGCTGCCTTGCTTGACCGCGCGCGAGGCGACAACATGGCTCAGCCGCGTGTCAACGCACCTCCAAGCGGGATACTGATTTACCGCAGCCGCGGCTCTCGCGACCGGTACTTGACATCTGATGATTTGACCGCTTCTACTGTTTCTTGCGATTTCGCAATGCAAACAGGTCGTCATCTGATAATATACTTTAGTATCTGATGGTCATGAAGAAGGAGGGCGCGTCAGTGAAGCAGATCGTAAGCTCGGCGACAATGCTCAGAACAGGAGCAAATACGGCTGTTAGCTTGTTTATAATTTTAATAAGCTTGGTGGCTCTGAATACTATTTCCCATGGGCAAACCCCTTCTGGCTTACCTGGGGCGCTCACTCCGGTTGCGCCAGGTCAACTTGGGATTCCAGATCGCTGTGTTAAAATACGACATCAAGTAAATAATTTTATAATCTACAGCGAAGTCTATGTGGAGGCGTGGGTGGAGGAGCGTAATTGCACAGGAAACCGGCTTCCCATCGATGAGATACGAGTCCGCCTGAGATATACTGACGGAACAGAGATAACAAATGTTTGCAGAAATGCCGAGATTTGTACGGCATCAGAACGTAATTACAATACAGGGAGAACATTTCAGTGTGGGTCAGCTGCGTTCGTGCGAGTGATAAGTGAGCGCCCTCCAGAGCCAGGTGTAATATTTGGTCCGCTTCATGGCACATTTCGCGATAGTCTCGCCGTCGGAGATACTTATGCCTGCGGATAGAATTCTTTCGCGTGCGTCACGATTGAGTTTATCGTCGAAATGGTGGCGTGTTCTTGCCCCATTTTTACAGAGATACCCTCGCTGCGGCCTTGAGATCAGCTCTCCGCGCCGCGATTTTACATCACGCGTTAGAACTACAGTTTAGCCGGGCTCGGCTGTCGCCTGGTAGTCGCACACGGGCGGAATTCATCGGAATGGGCCGTGGAGGCGACGCGTGCGCGGCCATCCCGCGCGCCGGCATCGCCTGCCGTGCGTGCCCGGAGCGCGGCGCGCCGTGCCATGGCGGCGGGCGTGCCCATGCTGGCGGCATCTCCCTCTCAGGCCGCGCCTGGGACACCCGCCGTCCGACCGCCTGATCCTTGCCGGCGCCGTTCGCCCGGTCATTCCACGAACCGGCGCTCCGTCGCGTGCGGGCCGGCTCCTGCGTCGCCGGGCCGCGACGGGCGCCTCGCGCGAGCGAAGCCCGCGCGTTCGTGAACTGACCGGTGCGCGTGCGGCTGCCGGCTTCGGGGCGGCACGGCCGGGGGTGGTCCCCGGGCGGCATCGAGAGAGACACCGACAGATGAGCAAGCAGCCCGCCAAGCCGGCGCGCCCCGCGCCCCTCGCCCTCAAGGCGAACGCCGTCCTCCGCTGGGAGGACCTCTTCGCGCGCCTCCCCGACCTGAATGAGGAAAAGACGGCCGGCGCCGCGGAGGCCGGCGGCCAGGACCTCTTCATGTCGCACATGGAACTGCTGGCGCTCGCCGATCCCACCATCAAGTCCGCCGAGATCGCGATGGAGAGCTTCGCGCGCAACCTCATCATGGGCGCGGCCTACGCCATGGAGCACTACGGCGACCAGGCCGAGAAGTTCGCCAGCCTCTCCGGCAAGGCGATCGACGCCCATCCCGACGGCACGCGCTTCAACCCGCGCGAGGGCCAGGCCGGCGCCGAGCGCGAGAAGATGTGGGGCTTCGGCGACAAGCTCGCCGAGACCGCGGAGTACCGCGACCGCACGCTGCTGACGGCGCAGGTCCGCGCCTGCGTCGCCAAGGGCGCGGCGCTGGCCTTCGAGGCGATGTTCGGCCGCCCGGTCGCGATCTCCTTCGAGAAGCCGAAGCAGCCCGGCCTCGGCGCGCTGATGGCGGCCTACCGGTCGCAGAAGGCGGCCTGATCCCCCGACGGGGCGGCTCCGGCCGTCCCGCTTCCCTTTCCGCACATCGAGAGACCGCACCCATGACCCGCATCACGATCGCCCTCGCGGCGATGCTCGCGCTCGCCCCGATCACCGCCAGCCTCGCCGAGGAGGCGCCCGCTTCCCCCGCCGCGCGCGCCGAGCGCGCCGGACGGGGGCAGCCGCTGACGCTGGAGGAATTCGTGCAGCGCGCGCAGGCCAGCGCCGAGCGGCGCTTCCGCAGGCTCGACGCCGATGGCGATGGCGTCCTCAGCATCGAGGAGCGCCGTGCTCCGCGCCGGCCGCGCGCCGACTGAGCGCCGGCGGGCGCCTGGCTCCGCAGCGGCGGGGCTGGGCGCTCTTCGTGCTTCGCCAGGACGCAACGCTTGCATCGTGCCGGAAGGCCGCGAACGGCGCGGCCCCGCAACCGCAGTCCACGTCTAGTCGAACTGCAAAAGGCGGCGCGTATTTCCGCCACGTCCCGCACGCACCGCCTCGCGCTCCCGTTCAGCCGCACGAATCGCGAGAAGACCTTGGCGCCGTCCTTCTCGAGCAGCGCCGTGACCTCGGCGGCGAGGCGGGAGAGGGTTTCCTGGCGCATCAGCCCAGCGTCTCCTTCACCGCCTGGTCTGCGTCCTCGCGGCACGTCTCGGCTGCCGGCAGGTCGCTCACGCCCATGTCGCGGATGCCGAGGCCGACCTCGGCCATCTCGGCGATGCAGAGGCCCCGCAG
>LNEW01000100.1 GCA_001464375.1 Rhodospirillales bacterium Ga0074136
AGGTCGGGCATCGCGACCGTGATCCGCGCGAAGGCCGGCCAGGCGGCGAGCGCGCGCTGCGCGGCGTTGAGGGCATGCCATTCGGACAGGCGTGCGGACGCCGGCGCCACGGCGGCGAAGTGCATGGTGATCTCCTGTTCGGGTGTGCAGCGCGCCGGGCATGCGGACGCGCGAAAACCGGCGCGCGACGGGGCGTGCGCCGGGTGATTCCCTGTGCCGGCTTTTGTGCCGGGTGAGTGTGCTGAAAGGGCGTTTCAGGCGGTTTAGGCGCCTCGATGATCGCCCTGAACGCCTAGAGTTTCCTGAGGTCTGCGATTTCGCAGGACTGCGGCCGAGAAACCAAAAACCGCTGCCTTACCGCTTGGCGACGCCCCATCCGCCCCGCGTCATACCCCTCACCCACCTGCCCCGTGAAGCCCCCCACCCCAGCGCCACCACGCGGCGGGCAGCATCGACGCACCGCGGCGCGCCGCGTCGGGTTCGGCGAACACCGCGAAGCACGTCGCCCCGGACCCGCTCATCCGCGCCAGCAGGCACTGCGGCAGCCCGCGCAGCGCCGCCAGTACCTCGACGACCGGCGGGCACAACGCCGATGCCGCCGGCTCCAGGTCGTTGCTCAGGCCTGCCAGGTCGCGCGCCATCGCCGCCGCATCGCTCCAGCCGGCCGGCAGAGCCGCGGCTGGCGAGAACCCCTCGCCGCGCGCCCGAAACACCTCGGGCGTCGCCAACGCAACCCGCGGATTGGCCAATACCAGGCCGAAGGGGGGAAGGTCCGGCGCCGGCGCCAGCACATCCCCGATGCCGCTCATCCGGCATGGGCGGGACGCCACGCAGGCCGGAATATCGGCGCCGAGCGGCAGAGCCACCTCCGCCAGCCGCGCCTCGGACCAGCCCAGCCCCCACAGCGCGTCGAGCCCGCGTAGCGCGGCCGCGGCGTCCGCGCTGCCACCGCCGATGCCCGAGGCGACCGGCAGCGCCTTTTCCAGCACAAGCGCCGCGTGCGGCGCGATGCCCGCCGCCTTCGCGAGCGCACGCGCAGCGCGCAACACCAGGTTGTCCGGCTCGTCTGCCAGCGCGCCGGCCTCCGGCCCCCGGACCCGCAGCGTCAGCCCTGCGGACCCCCGGACCTCCAGGTCATCCCGCGCGCCCGCGAAGACCACCAGGCTGTCCAGCAGATGATACCCGTCCCCCCGCCGCCCCGTGACATGCAGGAACAGGTTGACCTTCGCGGGCGCTGGCTCGCGACGCATGGCCTCGCTCAGCGGCGGTTCTCCGCCACCGGGTTGGCGGGCAGCCCGTTGCGTATCTTGGCCTCGATCTTCGGCCCCTCGTCGCCCTCGGGTCCGAGCGCCAAGGCGCGGACCCACTGGAACTGCGCCTCCCGCTGGCGCCCCGCGGTCCAGTAGGCATCGCCCAGGTGGTCGTTGATCACGCTGTTGCGCGGTTCGAGCTCGACCGCGCGCTCGAGCCACCGGATGGCGCCGGGCATGTCGCCCAGCTTGAACAACGCCCAGCCCAGGCTGTCGGCGATGTTGCCGTCCTGCGGCCGCAGCGCAACCGCGCGTTCCAGCATGCGCCGCGCCTCGGTCAGGTTCTCGCCACGCTCGACCCATGTGTAGCCGAGGTAGTTCAGCACGTAGGGCTGCTCGGGGCTGAGTTCGAGCGAGCGGCGGAAATCCGCCTCGGCCAGCGCCCAATTGCCGCTGCGCTCGCGCGCGATGCCGCGCGCATAGAACAACGGCCAGTGCCCATTGATCGGCGCGGGTACGCGCTGGATGGCGTCGTCATAGGCCGCCGCCGCCTCCGCCCAGCGCTGGCGGCTGCGCAGCATGTCGCCGAGGCGCGCCTGCGGCTGCGACGCGCCGGGATAGGCCGCGGCCACGCGGCGGAATTCGGCGATCGCCTCCGCGGGTCGGTCGAGCCGGTCGAGCAGCCCCGCGCGACGCAGGCCCGCCAGCCCCGCCAGCACATCATCCGCCGGCACCTGGTCGAGCTGCGCCAGCGCCGCCGCGTACTGCCCCTCATCCGACAGCGCATCGGATGCCAGCAGCAAGGCAGGCGAGAAGCCCGGCCGCAGCCGCTGCGCCAGCCGCGTCAGCGCCAGCGAGAATTCCGCCGCCCCCTGCCCGCGCAGCGCGCCGGCCAAGGCAAGGTGCGCCTCCGCCATCCCCTCGACCGCCGAGGTCACGGGCCGCGTCGCGGTCAGCTGGCGCATCGCCTGCTCGCTGGTGGCGAGTGCGAGGTCATCCTGCCCGCGCGCCAGGGTCTCGACCAGGCGCTGGGCCTCGGATTCGCGGCCGCCTCGGGCGAGGATGCCGGCCGAGATCTGCACCAGGCGGAGCGTCGGCGGGCTGTTGTCGCCGATCGCGATGCGCACGAAGCGCTCGGCTTCCCGCGCGCGCCCCGCCAGGTCGCAGATCAGCGCGGCATGCAGCGCATACAGCGTCCGCAGGCGGCCCGATTCCGACAGCGGGCGCAGCAGCGCCACGGCGGCATCGGTCTGGCCCTTGCCGTGCAGCGTCCAGGCCAGCAGCAGCGGCTGGAGCAGTTGCGCCGCGCCCTGCCGCGGCAAGGACCGGATGCGCGCTTCCGCACGGTCCCAGCGGCCAGCCTGCGCCTCGGTGCCCGCGATCAGCATGGCGGCGAGCGGATTATCGGGCAGGCGACGCGCCAGGCGCACGGCTTCCGGCCGGCCATCCAGCAGCGTCGCGACGAAGGCGCGCTGGATCACCTCGGGCTGGTCGGGATCGGCGCGCAGGGCTGCCAGCAGCGCATCGGCCGCCACCCGCGTGTCGGATTCCGACGTCGCGAAGCGCCCTGCCAGGTAAGCGCCGAACGCGTTGCTCGGCGATGGCGTAAAGGTCGCATCCGCCCCGCGCCCGCCATCGGCAGCGGCGCAGGCGGACAGCAGTGCTGCCGTGAGAAGGAGGGTCCGCGGCGCCGGCAGGGTCAGGATCATGTCGCCATCCTAGCGGCCCAGGTTGCGGCGCACCACGGCGGATCAGGCGGTCCGGCGCGGGAGTCTCATTCCAGGGTGATGCCGGCCGCGCGGATCACCCCGCCGAGATCCGCGACCTCCCTACGCGCCAGGGCGTCCAGTTCGGCCAGGTTCAGTGCGGCCGTGGCGGCGCCGGCCTGTTCGGCGCGCTGGCGGATGGTGGGCGTTTCGGCCAGGGCGCGCAGCGCGGCGTTCAGGCGTTGCTGCACCGGCGCCGGCGTGGCGGCGGGGGCGGCGAAGGCAAACCAGGCATCGAGGGTGAAGCCCGGCAGGCCGGCCTCGGCGGTGGTGGGTACCTCGGGCAGGCCCGGCGCGCGGCGCGCACTGGCCATCGCCAGTGCCTTGACGCGCCCGGCCTGGATCAGCGCGACGGCCGAGGAAGGGGTGGTGATGAACATCTCCACGCGCCCACCCGCGACATCCTGCAAGGCCGGCGCGGCACCGCGATAGGGCACATGCACCATCTCGGCGCCGATCGCACGGGCGAACAGCACGCCGCCGACATGCTGGATCGACCCGTTGCCGGAGGACGCGTAGTTCAACTTCCCGGGATTGGCGCGCGCATGGGCGATGAACGCGGCCAGGGTGTTCGCCGGCACGTTCGGCGCCACCAGGATGACGTGCGGCGCCGTCGTCGCCATGCCGACCAGGGACAGGTCGCGGATCGGGTCCCAGGTCAGGTTCTGCATCATGGCCGGATTGCCGGCGTGGTAGCCGTTGTACTGCAGCAGCAGCGTGTGACCGTCGGGCGCCGCCCGCGCGACGGCATTGATGGCGATGTTGCCGTTGGCACCGGGGCGGTTCTCGATCACCACCGGCTGGCCGAGCGCGGCGGTCAGGCCTTCCTGGTACAGCCGTGCCGCGAAATCCGTGCCGCCACCGGGCGGATTGGGCACGATCACGGTGATCGGGCGCGACGGGAACGCGGGCTGCGCGCGCAGCGCGGCCGGGGCGGCGAGGACGGCGCCGGCGCCGAGCACGGCGCGGCGGGTGATGCGGGTCATTGTGGTTCCTCCGGAATGGCGCCTCTGCGGGCACCCTCGCCTTGCAGGATCGACCAGCCATGCGCCTCCGGCAAGCCATGGCGTCTGGCCCCGCAGAGGCCGCGAGGCTAGGGTGTCCGGCAAATCCCACCCGCGGAGGAATGCGCCAATGTCGTACCCGAATGTCCTGCTGCATGTGAACGGGGAGTGGCGCGCCGCGCGCTCCGGCAAGACGATCAACGTGCTGAACCCCGCCAACGAGGACGTGATCGGCACCGTGGCGCATGCCGAGAAGGCGGACCTCGACGAAGCGCTGGCCGCTGCCGAGCGCGGCTTCGCCACCTGGCGGAAGGTCTCCGCCTTCGACCGCTACAAGCTGATGCGCAAGGCCGCCGACATCTTCCGCACCCGCGCCGACGCGACCGCGCGGCTGATGACGCTGGAACAGGGCAAGCCGCTGCCCGAGGCGAAGATGGAGGTGATGGCCGCCGCCGACATCATCGACTGGTTCGCCGAGGAAGGCCGCCGCGCCTATGGCCGCGTGATCCCGGCGCGGGCCGAGGGCGTCTACCAGCTGGTCATCAAGGAGCCGATCGGCCCGGTCGCCGCCTTCACCCCCTGGAACTTCCCGATCAACCAGGTGGTGCGCAAGCTGTGCGGCGCGGTCGCCACCGGCTGCTCCATCATCGTGAAGGCGCCGGAGGAAACCCCGGCCTCCCCGGCGGAGCTGATCCGCGCCTTCGTCGATGCCGGCCTGCCGCCGGGTGTCGCGAACCTGGTCTATGGCGTGCCGGCGGAGATCAGCGAATACCTCATCGCGCATCCGATCATCCGCAAGGTGACCTTCACCGGGTCGACCCCCGTGGGCAAGCTGCTGGCGGGCCTGGCGGGCCAGCACATGAAGCGCGTGACGATGGAACTGGGTGGCCACGCGCCGGCAATCGTGTTCGACGATGCCGACCTCGACCTGGCGGCGAAGACGCTGGCGGGGGCGAAGTTCCGCAATGCCGGGCAGGTCTGCGTCAGCCCGACGCGCTTCCTGGTGCAGGAGAAGCTGTACGACGGCTTCGTCGAAAAGTTCGTCGAGCACACCAAGGCGCTGAAGGTCGGCGATGGCATGACGGAGGGCACCACCATGGGCCCGCTCGCGCATGACCGCCGCGTGCCCTGGGTCGAGATGCTGGTGCAGGACGCGCAGTCGAAGGGCGCCAAGATCCACACCGGCGGCAAGCGCATCGGCAACAAGGGCTATTTCTACGAGCCGACGGTGATGACCGATGTGCCGCACACCGCCCGCGCCATGAACGAGGAGCCCTTCGGCCCGATGGCCATGATCTCCCGCTTCAAGGACCTCGATGAGGTGGTCACCGAGGCGAACCGCCTGCCCTACGGCCTCGCGGCCTATGCCTTCACGCGGTCGGCCAAGACCGCCAACGCCGTGGCGAACCGGGTCGAGAGCGGGATGATGACGATCAACCACCTCGGCCTTGCGCTGCCGGAAGTGCCCTTCGGCGGCATCAAGGACAGCGGCTATGGCAGCGAGGGCGGGACGGAGGCGATCGAGGCGTACCTGAACACCAAGTTCGTGTCGCAGGCAGGGCTTTGACAGGAAGGTCGGGGGAGGTAGCTCCCCCGAACCCCCTCCCTTTTCTGTCACCTGGAATCTGACACGAATCGGTGGGGGATTCGGGGGAGGTGTCCTCCGCCGACCTTTCTTCTTCCATGCGCACCCTTTTCCACGAGCGCGACTTCCTCCGCCTCTGGACCGCCGGCCTGTGCATCTTCGTGGTGCGTTGGCTCGAGATCCTGGCCGTCGGTGTCTTTGCCTATGCCGCCACCGGCTCGGCCTTCATCGTCGCCATGCTCACCATGCTGCGCCTGCTGCCGATGGGTCTGTTCGGCGCCTTCCTGGGTGCCGCGGCGGACCGCATGGATCGCCGCCGCGCGTTGTTGCTGGTGGTGCTGTCCCAGGCCGTGACCTCCGCGGTCATCGCCGCGCTGGCCTTCTTCGATACCGTCGCGGTGTGGCACCTGGCGGTGGCGTCCTTCATGAACGGCATCGCCTGGGCGTCGGACAACCCGGTGCGGCGCGCGATGATCGGCCAGGTGGTCGGCCCGGCGCGCATGGGCGTGGCGATGTCGGTCGATGTCGCAACCAGCAATGGCAGCCGCGTGCTGGGGCCGACGCTGGGCGGGGTGCTGCTCGCGACCGTCGGGCTGGATGGCGCCTTCCTGCTGAGCGTCGCGATCTACGCCCCGGCGGTGGTCGCGGTGCTGCGCCTGCCGCGCACGCCGCCGGCGCGCGGCGTCGAGAGGCCCTCGGTGCTGGCCAGCATCGCCGAAGGCTTCGCGCTGGTGCGGCGCGAACCGCGCCTGGTCGGTGCGCTGCTGGTGACGCTGCTGTTCAACCTGTTCGGCTGGCCCTGCACCAGCATGATCCCGGTGATCGGCAAGGACCGCCTGGAGCTCGGTCCGCAGGGGGTGGGGCTGCTGGCCGGCATGGATGGCGTGGGCGCCTTCCTGGGCGCGGTGACCATCGCCCTGCTGGCGCGGCCGCAGCACTACAAGGCGATCTACCTGGGTGGCATCACGCTGTACCTGGCGATGACCGTTGCGTTTGCCTTGGCGACCGGGCCCCTGCTGGCGGGCACGGCCCTGGCGCTTTCGGGTGTGGGTGGAGCAGGCTTCGCCATCATGCAACCGACGCTGGTGTTCCTGGCGACGCCGGTCGAGATGCGCAGCCGCGTGCTGGGGTTGCTGTCAGTCTGCATCGGGCTGGGGCCGATCGGGTTCCTGGTGCTGGGTGGGCTCGCGGAGGTTTTTGGCGCGTCGGCGGCGACGGCGATGATGGGCCTGGCGGGGCTGGCGGCGATCGCCGCCACGCGCCGCTGGTGGAAGCACATCTGAACGAAGGAGGCCGCGATGGACACCCTGCTGCCCGGCGCACGGGCAATCGGCGAAAGGCTGAAGGCGCGCGGCGAGACCGTGGCGGTGGCCGAGAGTTCGGCCGGCGGGCTGATCTCGGCGGCGCTGCTCGCAGTGCCTGGGGCGTCGGCGTATTTCCTGGGCGGCGCGGTGGTCTACACCAAGGCGGCGCGGGGCGGTCTGCTGGGCATCACGGATGCCGAGATGGCGGGGATGCGGTCGTCCTCCGAACCCTACGCGCTGCTGCTGGCGCGGACCGTGCGGGCGCGGATGGGCGCGGATTGGGGCTTCGCGGAGACTGGCGCGGCGGGGCCTTCCGGCAACCGGTATGGCGATGCGGCGGGGCATGCCTGCCTGGCGGTCTCCGGGCCGATCGAGCGCGTCATCACAGCGGAGACCGGCGCCCCGGGGCGAGAGGCCAATATGCGCGCCTTCGCCGCCGCGCTGTTCCGCCTGGCGGCCGAGGCGCTGGAATGACCAGGGCTTGCGCGTTTCCGGGTCCGGCCCGACCTTGACGCCGGGACGACCAGGGGAACCAGACGTGGCGCAATTCAAGGGCACCGAACGCTATGTCGCGGGTCGCGACCTGGAGGTCGCGGTCAATGCCGCGGTGGCACTTCAGCGCCCGCTGCTGGTGAAGGGCGAACCCGGCACCGGCAAGACCGTGCTGGCGCAGGAGATCGCCAAGGCGCTCGGCTACCCGCTGATCGAGTGGCATATCAAGTCGACCACCAAGGCGCAGCAGGGGCTGTACGAGTACGACGCGGTGTCGCGGCTGCGCGACGGGCAGCTGGGTGATCCGCGCGTGCACGACATCGCCAACTACATTGTGCGCGGCAAGATGTGGGACGCCTTCGAATCCGAGCAGCCGGTGGTGCTGCTGATCGACGAGATCGACAAGGCCGACATCGAATTCCCGAACGATTTGCAGTTCTTCGTCTACGAGACGCGCAAGACGGTGGCGGCGAAGCACCGTCCGGTGGTGATCATCACCTCCAACAACGAGAAGGAACTGCCGGACGCCTTCCTGCGCCGCTGCTTCTTCCACTACATCCGCTTCCCCGACCGCGAGACGATGGAGATGATCGTCAAGGCGCATTACCCCGACATCCGCCAGGCGCTGCTGCGCGAGGCGCTGAACGTCTTCTTCGAGATCCGCGACGTGAACGAGCTGAAGAAGAAGCCGGCGACGTCCGAACTGCTGGATTGGCTGAAGCTGCTGACCATCGAGGACATGCCGCCGGAGGCGCTGCGGTCGAGCGACGCCAAGACCGCCCTGCCCCCGCTGTATGGCGCGATGCTGAAGAACGAGCAGGACGTGCACCTGTTCGAGCGCCTGGCTTTCCTCGCGCGCAGGCGCGGCCAATGAGCGCCCGGCGCCGCGGCCAGTAGCGCGATGTTCGCGCCCTTCATCCTCGCGCTGCGCGCCGCGGGCGTGCCGGCCTCCATCATGGAGTACCTGGCCCTGCTGCGCGCGATGAAGGAGGGCGTGGCGGGTTTCAGCGTCGATGACTTCTACCATTTGTGCCGCGCGGCGCTGGTGAAGGATGAGCGCCACCTCGACCGCTTCGACCGCGTGTTCGGCGAGATCTTCAAGGGGCTGGACTCCCCGCAGGGCGACGCACCGCGGACCCTGCCCGAGGAATGGCTGCGCAAGATCGCCGAGAAGACCCTGACGCCGGAGGAGATGGCGGCGATCGAGGCCATGGGCGGCTTCGACGCGCTGATGGAGGCGCTGAAGAAGCGCCTCGAGGAACAGAAGGGCCGCCACCAGGGCGGGTCGAAATGGATCGGCACCGCCGGCACATCGCCCTTCGGCGCATACGGCTACAACCCCGAGGGCGTGCGGATCGGGCAGAGTGAATCGCGTCATCGGCGGGCGGTGAAGGTCTGGGACCAGCGCACCTTCAAGGACCTGGACGAGGACGAGGCGCTGTCCTCGCGCAACATGAAGGTCGCGCTGCGCCGCCTGCGCCGCTTCGCGCGCACGGGGGCGGCGACGGAGCTCGACCTGCCCGGCACCATCGGTGCGACGGCGCGCAATGGCGGGTCGCTCGACCTGCACATGGTCCCGGAGCGGCACAACGCCGTGAAGGTGCTGCTGCTGATGGATATCGGCGGGTCGATGGACGACCACATCCGCATCTGCCAGGAGCTGTTCACCGCCGCGCGCAGCGAGTTCAAGCACCTGGAATTCTGGTACTTCCACAACTGCCCCTACGAACGCGTCTGGCGCACCAACCGCCGCCGGCGCGAGACCGAGCGGCCGATGATGGAAGTGCTGCGCACCTACGGTCCCGACTGGCGCCTGGTGTTCGTCGGCGACGCCACCATGAGCCCCTATGAGATCATCCAGCCCGGCGGGTCCGTCGAGCACTGGAACGAGGAAGCCGGGCAGGTCTGGATGGCGCGCCTCACGCGCCACTTCCGCAAGGCCGCCTGGCTGAACCCGGTGGACCAGTCCCATTGGCGCTACACGCAGTCCATCGGCGTGATGGAGCGGCTGATGGAAAACCGCATGTACCCGCTGACGCTCGCGGGGCTCGAATCGATGGCGCGCCAGCTCGCGCGCTGAACCATGTCTGATCGCGCGATTCAGCCCTCCGGCCCCGTCGCGCCTCCGGCCATCGCGCTGAAGAAGGAAACGACCATGTCCGTCACCACCCGCATTCCCCGCGGCCGCCAGTTCTTCGCCAATCCAGGGCCGACCAACATCCCGGATTCGATCCTGAAGGCGGTCGCGCATGTCAGCGTCGACTTCAACGACCCGGCCTTCCTGAAGGTCTATGACGCGGCGGTGGCGGGGGTGAAGCGCGTGCTGCGCACGCAGCATGACGTGTTCCTCTACACCGGCTCGGGCCACGCGGCGTGGGAAGCCGCGCTGGTCAACTTGTTCTCAGCGGGTGACGAGCTGCTGGTGATCGAGACCGGGTACTTCTCGGAATCCTGGGCGAAGATGGCGCAGGATTTCGGCCTCGGCATCCGCACGCTGGCAGCCGACTGGCGCGTGGGCGCCGACTTCGCAGCCCTTCGCGCGATGCTGGCCGCCGATACCGCCCACGCCATCAAGGCGATCTGCGCCGTGCAGAACGAGACCGCGACGGGCATGGAACTGCCGCTGACCGAGGTGCGCGCGGCGCTGGACGCCACCGGCCATCCGGCGTTGCTGCTGGTGGACACCATCTCCTCGCTGGGGTCGATGGACTTCCGCATGGATGAATGGGGCGTGGATGTCGCGGTCGGCGGCAGCCAGAAGGGGTTGATGCTGCCTACCGGGATGTCCTTCACCGGCGCCTCGCCACGCGCCATGGCGGCGCATGCGACCTCGACGCTGCCGAAGTCGTACCTGAATTGGACGCATATGCTCACGCGCCGGCACAAATCCTTCATCGGGACGGTGCCGACCTCGCTGTTCTACGGGCTCGAGGAAGCGGTGCGGCTGTTGGAGGAGGAGGGTCTCGACCAGGTCTTCGCGCGGCACGCGCGGCTCGCGGAAGCGGTGCGCCGCTGCGTGCGCCACTGGTCGGGCAACAGCGGGCCGCAGCTGTTCTGCCTCTCGCCCGACCGGTATTCCAATTCCGTCACGGCGGTCATGATGCCCGAGGGGCATGACGCGGATGCGGTGCGTCGTATCGCGCTGCAGGCGTTCAACGTCTCGCTCGGCGGCGGACTGGGGCGGCTCGGCGGCAAGGTGTTCCGGATCGGGCACCTGGGCGATCTGAACGAGCCGATGATCCTCGGCACGCTCGCGACCGTCGAAGCCGCCATGCGCGTCGCCGGCGTGCCGCATGCGGCCGGTGGCGTGAACGCGGCGATCGAGTACCTGGCCGAGGCGGCGCGCAGCGGCTGACCGCCCGGGCTTGCGCCGCCGCAAGACCTGCCGCGGCGATTCCGGCCTAGACTGCGCCATGGCCTCCTCTCGAAGAAGGCGCGGCGCCAGGGCGGCCGCGCCCGGACCCGCCGCCCCGCCCCCGCCCCCGCCCGCTGCCGCGCAGCCCGCCGAGGCACCGCTCGGCCCGACCTTCCACACGCTCGACCGCAGCCTGCGCGCGGCGGAGGCGCGCATCACACAGGGCATGTCGCCCACCGCCGTCACCGGCGCCTGGCTCGACTGGGGCGTGCACCTGGCGCGCGCGCCGGGCAAGCGGATGGAACTGGCCGCACGCGCCTGGCTGCAGACACTGCGCTGGCTGCTGTGGCTGCGCCATGCGGCCACGCAGCGCGACGCAGCGCCGCTGATTGCGCCAACCAACGGCGATTCGCGTTTCACGGGCGAGGCCTGGGCGGCCTTTCCGTTCAACGCCATTGCGCAGGCGCACCTGGTGGCCGAGGCCTGGTGGATGGAGGCCACGCACGGCATCCCGGGTCTGTCGCAGCGGCACGCACGGCAGGTGGCGTTCATGATGCGGCAGATGACCGACATCCTGGCCCCCACCAATATCCCCTGGATCAATCCGGCGATCGCGCAGCGCACCCTCGCCGATGGCGGCGCCAACCTGCTGCGCGGCGCGGAGAACTGGCTGGACGACATGGAGCGCGCGCTCTCGGGCGCGCCACCCGAAGGCGCCGATGCCTTCCGCCCCGGGCAGGAAGTGGCGGCCACGCCGGGCCGCGTCGTGTTCCGCAACGACCTGATGGAGCTGATCCAGTACGACCCGGCCACGCCGAAGGTCCATGCGGAACCTGTGCTGATCGTCCCGGCCTGGATCATGAAGTACTACATCCTCGATCTCAGCCCGGAGAACTCGCTGGTGCGCTGGCTGGTCGCCCAGGGCTTCACGGTCTTCATGATGTCGTGGAAGAACCCGGATGCGCGCGACCGCGAGACGGGCCTCGACGACTACCGCCGCCGCGGCGTGATGGCGGCGATGGACGCGGTCTCGGCCATCCTGCCGGACCGGCGCATCCATGGCTGCGGGTACTGCCTGGGCGGCACCATCCTCGCGATCGCGGCCGCGACCATGGCGCGCGATGGCGACGAACGCCTGGCGTCGCTGACTCTGTTCGCGGCGCAGACCGACTTCGCCGAGGCGGGCGAACTCATGCTGTTCATGGACGAGAGCCAGTTGTCGTTCCTCGAGGACATGATGTGGGACCGCGGCTACCTCGACACCCACCAGATGTCCGGCGCCTTCCAGGCGCTGCGCTCCAACGACCTGGTGTGGTCGCGGCTGATCCGCGACTACGTGATGGGCGAGCGCAACGGCATGACGGACCTGCTGGCCTGGAACACCGACCAGACCCGCATGCCCGCGCGCATGCATGGCGAATACCTGCGCGCGCTGTTCCTCGAGAACCGGCTGACGGCAGGGCGTTTCGCGGTGGACGGGCGCGTCATCGCGCTGTCGGACATCAGCGTGCCGATCTTCGCGGTCGGCACGCTGAAGGACCACATCGCGCCGTGGCGGTCGGTGTACAAGATCAGCCTGTTCAGCGACACGGACGTGACCTTCGTGCTCACATCGGGCGGGCACAATGCCGGCATCGTCAGCCCGCCGGGGAAGGACGGGCGGCATTTCCAGGCGATGACGCGCACGCAGGACGACCGCTACCTCGACCCGGATTCCTGGGCAACGAGCGCCCCACGGCAGGACGGGTCGTGGTGGCCGGCCTGGTCGGCCTGGATGGCGAAGGCCGGCAGCACAGGCATGGTCGAACCGCCCGCGATGGGTGCGCCCGACAGCGGCCTGCCGCCGCTCGATGCCGCGCCCGGCGGCTATGTGCTGATGAAGTGACCGGCTGATGGGTTTCGAGATCGAACGCCGCTTCCTCGTGCAGGGCGATGCCTGGCGCGCCGGCGTCACCGCCACCACGCGCCTGCGCCAGGGCTACCTCGCGCGGGAGGATGGCGTATCGGTGCGGGTGCGCGTGTCCGGCACGAAAGCACGCCTGACCATCAAGGGCCCGGGCGGGCTGGTCCGGCCGGAATTCGAGTACGACATCCCGGCGGCCGAGGCCGAGGCGATGCTCACGCTGCTCTGCACCGGGCGCAGCCTGGCCAAGACACGCCACGAGGTGCCTCTCGACGGCCTGGTCTGGGAGGTCGATGTCTTCGAAGGCCCCCTGGCCGGCCTGGTCATCGCCGAGGTCGAATTGCCCGACGCCGCGCATGCGCTGCGCATCCCGGCCTGGGCGGGGCGCGAGATCACCACCGATGCGCGCTACGCCAACGCCGCCCTGGCCTCGGCCACCGCGCCGCCGCGGGGGTGACGAGGCGCGCCGCCACCCCTAGGCTTGCCGCACCGAAAGCAAGACCAAGGGAAACGTCCGCATGAGTGCCTCCACCCGCGCCGTCTATCGCCACGGTGAGATGGGACGCCTGTTCGATCCTGCCTCGATCGCCGTGATCGGTGCGAGCCCCCGCGCGGGGTCCTTTGCCGACCGCACCATCAGTGCGCTGTCGAACTACACGGGCCGGCTGTACCTGGTGAATTCGCGCTACGAGAAGATCGGCGAGCGCGCCTGCTTTCCCTCGATCGGCGCGGTACCCGAGAAGGTCGATTGCTGCATCGTCGTCGCCGCCAAGGACGCGATCGAGGAGATCGCGACCGACTGCGCGCGCGCCGGCGTCGGCGGCATCATGGTCTATGCCTCCGGCTTCGCCGAGACCGGGCGGGACGCCGACATCGCCGCGCAGCAGCGCCTGGCGGCGCTGGGTCGCGAGGCGGGCATGCGCATCGTCGGGCCGAACTGCATCGGCATGCTGAACTTCGCCACCAAGGCCGGCGTCACCTTCATGATCCCGCCGCCGATGGACAAGCCGCTGGGCCACGCCGTGGGGCTGGTGAGCCAGTCGGGCGCGCTCGGCTTCTCGCTGGCGCAGTCGGTGATGCGGGGCGTGTCGGTCAGCCACCTGCTGACCACCGGCAATTCATCGGATGTCGATGTCGCGGATTGCGTGTCCTTCCTGGCCGATGATCCGTCCTGCCGTGCCATCGCCTGCGTGTTCGAGGGCATGCCCGAACCGCTCCGCTTCATCCAGGCGGCCGAGGTGGCGGACCGTGCCAACAAGCCGCTGGTGGTCTTCAAGCTCGGCACGGGGGCGGCCGGCGCGGCAGCGGCAATGTCGCACACCGGCTCGCTGGCCGGCGAGACCGCGGCCTACCTGGCGGCCTTCGAGCGTGCCGGCGCGATCGTGGTGCAGGATTTCGAGGCGCTGGTGGAAACCGCGGCCTTCATGGCGAAGGCGCCGGCGCCCAAGGCGCGCGGCGTTGCGGTCGTGGCGGTCTCGGGCGGTGCGGCGATCATGTCGGCCGACAAGGCGGAAGCGCATGGCGTGCCGCTGCCGCAGCCCACGCCGCCGGTGCAGGCCATCCTGGAATCGCGCATTCCGGATTTCGGCTCCGCCCGCAACCCCTGCGACGTCACGGCGCAGGTGGCGAACGACCCGGAAAGCCTGACTGCTTGCGCCTCCGCCATGCTGGGCGAACAGCACTACGGCGCGCTGATCTACGCGCAGATCTATTCGACCGAACTATCCGCCAAACGGCCGGGCGAACTCGCGGCCATCGCCGCGCAGCACGACAAGCCGATCTGCGTCGTCTGGACCACCGAATGGCTGGAAGGCTTCGGATCGAAGGAGGCCGAGCAGAATCCGCACATCGGCCTGTTCCGGTCCATGGACCGCTGCTTCGCCGCGCTGGCGCACTGGCATGACCGCGAGGCGCGCCGCGCCGCCGGGCCGCGCCTGGTCGATCGCCTGTCGCGACCCGAAGCCGCCGCCGAGGCTGCCGCGCTGATTGCCGCATCGCAGGACCGCACGCTGACCGAGCGCGAGGCGAAGGCCGTGCTCGCGGCCTATGGCGTGCCGGTGGTGCCCGAACGGCTCACCGGCAGCGAGGACGCCGCCGTCGCCGCGGCCGAGGCGCTGGGCTTCCCGGTCGCGATGAAGGTCGAGAGCCCCGACCTGCCGCACAAGACCGAGGCCGGCGTGATCCGGCTTCGCCTGAAGGACGCCGACGAGGTACGCGAGGCCTATCGCGCCGTCATGGCCAACGCCGTGCGGCACGCGCCAGGTGCGCGCATCAACGGCGTGCTGGTGCAGCCGATGGCGAAGCCTGGCGTCGAGGTCATGGTGGGCGGGCGGGTCGATCCGCTGATGGGCCCGCTGATCGTCGCCGGGCTCGGTGGCGTGCTGGTGGAGTTGATGCGCGATTCCGCGCTGGCGCTGGCGCCGGTCACGAAGGGCGAGGCGCGCGCGATGTTCGAAGGCCTGCGTGGCCGCGCTGCGCTGGAGGGCTTCCGCGGCGCGCCGGCGGCCGATCTCGACCTGCTGGCGGAGATCGTGGTGCGCCTGTCGGAATTCGTCGCGGACCAGCGCGGGCGTGTGGCGGAACTTGATGTCAACCCGATCATCGTGGCGGGTCGCGACGCGGTGGCGGTGGATGCGCTGATCGTGAAGGCGTGACGACACGCGGCGGGGGTCACCCCCCGCCGCGTCGCTGAATCAGGCCCATTCGGCCTTGGCGCGGGCCAGGGCGCCGGTCATGGGCGTGGCCAGCAGGGGGCAGGCCAGCAACAGGGGCAGCGCCTGCACGGCAAGTCGCAGGCCCGCCTCGCTGTCGGTCGGGAAGTGCACACCGATCACCTCGCGATTGCGCGCGACACGTTGGGCAATGCGCCACACCGGCGTGAGGCGCATGCGCTCCGCCACACCTGGCACGGACGAGACCTTGACCATGATGGTGTTCGCCACCGAGGCATGCGCCAGGTCGGCCGCCGTCACCGGCACCTTCGCACCACCCTGGTTCTCGCCCCAGGCGATGCCGGGCATCACCTCCGCCAGCACCAGCGCGACCAGGTAGGCCTCCGTCGCATGCCCGCTCGGATAGGCAGGATGACCTGGCGGATCGACCACCGGCATCAGCGCCGGCGCCAGCACCGAAGGCCGTGCGCGCATGTGAACCTTCTTGTGGTGGAGCGCCACGAGCTGCCCGACGCGCAGCGCGGCATGGCAAAGCCGCGTGGTCCAGGGATGCGTGCCCCCCTTGAAAGTCAGCACGCCGCGGAAATAGCTGATGACGTTGTCGCGCTGCTCCATCGCTTCCGATTTCACGCCGGCGCGGAACTCGGCGATCTCGAGCAGTTCCTCGATTTCCTCCGCGATGAAGGCGGAATCGCCCGGCGCGGTTGGCGGCGGCGGGATGGTGATGCCGGTCCAGGCACCGCCGCCCTGCGTCACGAATTCGCTCAGCACCGCGACAGCGAAATGCGCCTGCGACCAGTCGGACATACGGAAGGCCGGCGGCGTGGTCGCCAGCGACCAGTCCTTAAACTCAGGGGCATCCTGCGGCGGCCAGCGATTGCCGCGGAACCAGTCCTCGCCGGTTTCGCGCGTCAGGGCCGGGCTGATGCCAAGGGGGCGACCGCCGGAGCCGCGGCCACCGCCGGAGGACGCGGCGCTGTCCGCAGAATCGGCACTGTCCGCGCTGTCTGCAGAGTCGGCACTGTCTGCCGAGTCGGACGGTCCGATGCCACCAGTCATGCGTTCCTCCAGAAGTTAGCAGGGATCAGTCGGGCAGGCCGGCCGCGCGCAGGTCCGCCATGTAGCGATCTCGGATGACGGCATCCCGGAACGGCATGCGCGTCTGCAGGTAGTTCGACAGCGTGAAGGCCGGCTCGAGCTCCATCAATCGGGAAGCGGCGGCTCGCGCCTCATCCACGTGCCCGGCGGCGGACATGACGCCGATCATGATGCGCAGATTCGATGTGAAGCGTGGGGTCGCCGCGTCGGACAGCCGGCACCAGCGCAACGCATCGGGCAGGTTGCCATGCACGTAGTGCGCCATGCCAAGCAGGTTGTAGTAGCTGAACAGATTCTGGTCGAAAGGTGTCAGGCGCAACCCGTGCTCCGCGTGGCGCACGGCCTCGGCCGTCCGCCCGACATACGAAAGCGTTGCGGAGGACAGCAACCAGGCAAACGCGTTGTTCGGCGCGGCGGACAATGCGCGCTCGAAGAACACCAGGGCGGTGTCGTAATCGTGGAAAAGGTACGACCGGACATGGCCGTGTGTCGCCAGTGCTAAACCGTTCTGAAGATCGAGTTCGATCGCGCGCGCCGAGAGGTCCGCGGCGCGCTCCATCTCCGATCGCGGGTTCGATGACCACCCCTGCCCAACATTCACGCTGTGCCAGCGCGCCATCCACGCCACCGGCAGGGAAAAGCCGGGATCGTGCGTGATTGCACGCTCGAACAGCGATCGCGCCTCGTTGAACTTCTCGTGCTGCAGATCGTGGATCAACGCGAGACCACGAAGCGTCAGGTCATAGGCCGTGAAGCTCTCGGGCCGCTTGCGCAGCGCCCGCTGCAGCTCCGCCGCGCGCACATGCGGCGCGACGCCGGCGACGATGCGCTCGACGATGTGCTCCTGCAGGGCGAACAGCTCGCCGCCCGACGTCTCCGCCCGGTCGCCCCACAGCCGCGTGCCGGTCTGCGCGTCCGAGAGCTCGAACTGCAGGCGCAGGTCGCGCCCGGCACGCCGCACGCTGCCGCTCACCACATAGCGCACACCCAGCGCGCGGCTCACCTCGCGCGGATCGGCATCGCGCCCGCGCCAGGCCAGTGTCGAACTCCGCGCGACCACCATCAGCTCCCGCAGGTTGCCCAGCGAGACGACGATGTCCTCCACGATGCCATCGGCGAAGTAGTCGTCCTGCGGATCGCCGCCCAGGTTGCGCAGCGGCATCACCGCCAGCGAGGGCAGCGGCGAGACATCCGGCGGACTCGGCAGGCGCGTCGGCGGCGTCTCGGGATCGAGCGCATAGGCGCGCTCGGGATGCGGCAGGTGCTTCAACGTCAGCCAGCCGAGGTCGCGCGCCGGGCGCGGCAGCATCCCGAACACCGCCTCCTGCACCGTGGCCGAGAGCAGCACCCCGCCAGCCGGCGCGTGTTCCTGCAGCCGCGCCGCGACATTCACGCCCTGGCCATAGATGTCATGCGCGGTGGCCGTGATCTCCCCGACATGGACCGCGATGCGCAGCGCCAGGGTCGGCGCCTCCGGTTCCGCGACATCCTCCTGCGCCAGGCGCCGCTGCACCGCCAGCGCCCAGGCCACCGCACCGCGCGGGGCGCCAAACTCCGCCAGCACCCCATCGCCGGTGGACTTCACGATGCGCCCGCCATGATCGGCCGCGAGCGGGCGCAGCACCCCATCCAGCACCGCCATCCAGCGGCGATGGGTGCGCGCCTCCTCGGTCGCCATCAGGATGGTGTAGCCAACCACATCCGCGAAGGCGAAGGCGGCGAAGCGCCGCGCGCCGGGCGCGACGTCCGTCTCCAGCACTCGCGTCAAGGGTTGGGCCGACATGGACCGTCAGGTTCCAAAATTGTGCTGCGCCGCGGTGACGGAGATTTCACGAAACGCGTCGGAAGTGCAAGGATGGTGGCGCTCGATGCACGGAGGCCCGGGTGATGGCGATCAAGGGCGAGAAGGAACCACCGGCGCGGCCGGTCCGGCGCTGCTTCGTATTCCGCGACCCCGCCTGGCTGCGCAATGACGACGACCTGCTGAAAGCCTATCTCGACCCCGATCCGCTTCCGCTGTCGCGCCTGCTGGCGCGACGCCTGGGCCTGGACGGGGCCGACCTGCCGCCTGCGGAACTCCCGCTGCGCGTCACCCACCGCCCGCTGAATGACTGGCAGTTCGACCTTCCGGAAGACCGCGAGGCCGCGGCCGAACTGCCCCGCCGGCGCGCGCCGCCGACCGATGCCGCACTGGCGATCCGCTTCGCAACGGAAGACGTCGCGCGCGCCTTCCGCGATCGGGCGGAGCGGGCGCTGGGCAGCTTCGACGCACCGCTCGGTGACCTGCGCCTGAATGCCGCGCTGCACTGGGGCCCGGGGCGCGGGGAAGGCAATTCCTTCGGCGACCTGGCTGACGCGCACCGCCTGATCCGCGCCGATGCGCTGGGCAAGGCGAAACTCGACGGCGAAGGCGTGAAGGTCGTGATCATCGACCAGGGCGTGGATGCAAGCCGCCTGCCCCCCGGAAGCCGCTTCATGGGCGGCTGGTGGAAACCCTCGCAACCCGGCGCGGTGCCGCCGGGCCAGGCGGCGAAGGACAATCACCACGGCACCATGATCGCGCGCAACGTGCTCGCGCTGGCGCCGCGCGCCATGATCTTCGACTGCCCGCTGATCCCGCCTCGTATCCTGGGCAACCTGCCGGCCTTCCTGTCGGACGCCTTCGGGGCCATCACGCGCATGGCGCTGGATGTCGTGCTGCTCGGGCTGATCCGCCCCAACCGATTCAAGGGCCGCTGGGTCTTCGTGAATGCCTGGTCGGTCTATGATCCGCGCGGCGAGGCGACGCCCGGCGAATACACCCGCAACCGCTACCATTGGGTCGCCTGTGCGGTGGACCACGCGGCGACAGTGGCGGATGTGGTGTTCGCCGCCGGCAATTGCGGCGCCTTCTGCCCCGACGGGCGCTGCGCGGAGGAGGTGATCGGCCCCGCCCGCAGCATCCTCGGCGCCAATTCTCTGGACAGTGTGCTGACCGTCGGCGCGGCACGGGCGGACGGCATCTGGGCGGGCTATTCCTCCCAGGGGCCAGGGCAGTTCCCCGAATACGGCGGTCCGCCGCAGCACAAGCCGGACGTCGCGGCGCCGGCGCATTTCCGCATGCTCGACACCGCCCACCGGCTGGCCGGTGGGTCCTCGGCCGCCAGCGCGGTGGCGGCGGGCGTGGTGGCCGCGCTGCGCACGCGCTGGAGCGACAGTGACGTATCCTCCGGCGCGCTGTTCGGCCGGCTGCGCGACGCCGCCTGGCAGCCCGATGGCAGCACCGGCTGGAACAACCGCCATGGCCATGGCGTGATGAATTGCGCCGACGTGCTGGCGGGCCTCGCCGGAGTGCCCGCTTCGTGACGCGCGTCACTCCCACCATCGCCCGGCGCGGCGCAGTCTCCTTCCGGTGGCACCGCCCGGGTGCCCTGCAGGAGACCGCCCATGCGCGCGATTCCGGATCCCGTCGTCCCGCATCTCGTGTGGCTGCGCCCCGCCGTGACTGAGCCCGTGCGCCCGCCAACCCTGGCCGACATTGCCTTCTTCCGCGGCGCCGATCCGGCCGCGCTCGCGAAGCTCGCCGCTGCCGTGCGCTGGCGCATGGTGGAGCCGGGCCAGGTCGTGGTGGACGAGGACGAACCCTCGACCGACATCTTCTTCGTGACCAGCGGTGCGGTGCGGGTCCAGCTGCGCGCCGCCTCGGGGCGCGAGGTGCTGCTCAACGAATTCGGCGCCGGCGAATTCTTCGGCGAGCTGTCGGCCATCGACGGCGCGCCGCGCGCGGCGAATGTCACCGCCATCGCGCGGTCGCGCCTGTGCATCGTGCCGGCGCCGGCCTTCCTCGATTTCATCTTCGCCACACCCACCGCCTGCCATGGGCTGCTGCGCACCCTGGCGGCGAAGCTGCGCCTGCAGACCGAACGCACGCTGGAACGCGAGGCGCTGCCGGTGCGCCTGCGGCTGTTCTCGGAATTGCTGCGCCTGTCGCGCCCGCGCGCCAGCGCGCCCGGCGAACGCGTTGTCTCGCCGCCGCCGCCGCATCATGAATTGGCGGCGCGGATCGGCGCGCGGCGCGAAGTGGTGTCGCGCGAGCTGTCGGAGATGACGCGCGAAGGGTGGCTGGCGCGCGACCGCCGCGCCATCCGCATCCTGCGCGTGACGGAGATGCAGAAGCTGGTCTCCGCGGAGCTGCGCGCGCCGGCCGCCTGACCTGGACGCGCCCCGCCGCCTGCCGCAGCATCGCGGCAGGACGGAGGGACGACATGACCAAGCCGCTGCTGCTGCTGTGGACCGACGGGGCCGAGCCCTACGCGCGCGCGATCGCGGAGGCGGGCCTCGCCGACCGCCTGCGGATCGAGACGCTGCCGCGCGCCGCCACGCCCGACGAATCGCTGCTGGCCGAGGCGGAGGCGATGCTCTCCTGGGGCCCGCCGGCCGGGATGCTGGCGCGCATGCCGAAGCTGCGCTTCGTGCAGGCACTGACGGCGGGTGTGGAGCATTGGCTCGCACGCGCCGACCTGCCGGCGAACCTGGCGCTGTCCTGCGCGCGCGGGACGCATCGCGTGCAGATGCCGGAGAACATCCTGGGCGCGCTGTTCCACATCACGAAGCCCTATGCCGCGATCGTCGGCGACAACGTGGCCGCGCGCTGGACGCGGCGGGTCTCGACCACGCTGGCGGGACAGACGCTCGGCATCCTCGGCCTGGGTGCCATCGGAGCGGAGCTGGCGCGCAAGGCGGCGGCGCTCGAGATGCGGGTGATCGGCACCAAGCGCGGCGCCGGCCCGGTGGCGCATGTCGAACGCGTGGTCGGGCCGGAAGGCACCGATGCCGTGCTGGCGGAGAGCGACTTCGTGGTCCTGCTGCTGCCCGCCACGCCGGCGACCGAGAACTTCATCGACGCCACCCGCCTGGCGCAGATGAAGAAGACCGCCTGGCTGCTGAATTTCGGCCGCGGCGCGCTGATCAAGGACGCCGACCTGGTCGCTGCCGCGCGCGCCGGCACCATCGCCGGCGCCGTGTTGGACGTATTCCGCACGGAACCCCTGCCCGCCGAGCATCCCTTCTGGGGCGAGGAGAAGATCATGGTGCTGCCCCATATCGGCGGCCTGCACCCTCAGCGTGATTCCATGGTGGCGGCGCTGCTGGTCGACAACCTGCACCGCTTCGTGGACGGCGCGCCGCTGACGCAGCTGGTCGACCGGAAGGCGGGCTACTGATGGGCTACGCGCCCTTCGACCTGGCCGGCAAGGTCGCGCTGGTCACCGGCGGGAATTCCGGCATCGGCCTGGGCATGGCGCAGGCTTTGGCGCAGGCCGGCGCCGATGTCGCCATCTGGGGAACGAACGCGGCGAAGAACGCCGACGCTGTGGCGGCGCTGGCGGCGCATGGCGGGCGCGTGCATGCGGAGCTGTGCGACGTCGGCGAGGAAGTCGCGGTGGACCGTGCCTTCGCCGCGACGCTCGCCGCGCTCGGGCGGGTCGATGCCTGCTTCGCCAATGCCGGCACCTATGGTCGCAAGATGAAGTTCACCGAGCTCGACAGCGCGGAATGGCACCGCGTGACGCGGGTGAACCTGGATGGCGCCTTCTACACGCTGCGCGCGGCGGCGCGGCATATGGCCGAGCGCGGCGGCGGCGGGTCGCTGGTCGGCACGGCGTCGCTCGCCGCCATCGAGGGCGCGGCGCGCAACGCGCAATACGCCGCGACCAAGGGTGCGATGGTGGCGATGATCCGCGCGCTGGCGGTCGAACTGGCGCGGCACGGCATTCGCGCCAATGCCGTGCTTCCCGGCTGGATCGAGACGCCGATGACCGCGCCCAGCGTGGCGGACGACAGGTTCGCCGCCGCCGTGCTGCCGCGCATCCCTGCCCGGCGCTGGGGCACCGGGACGGATTTCGGCGGCATCGCGGTGTACCTCGCCTCCGATGCCTCGGCCTACCATTCGGGCGACTGCCTGGTGGTGGATGGCGGGTATTCGCTGTTCTAGGCAGGCGCCGCCTGCGCGCGCGCGCGCAGCCAGTTCAGCCCCAGGACCGGCGCCGCGATCACCGCCCCGGCCGCCGTCATCACCACCGAGGGTGAGATCATCAGCAGCGATGCGATGACCAGCACCCCCTGCGACACCAGCCCCATATGGGTGAAGGCATATCCCGTCAGGCCGATGCCCAGGAACAGCACGCCGATGGCGCAGGTGATGGTGGTGAACAGGAAGGCACCGATGGTGAAGTCATCCACCATGATCAGCATCACCGGTGCATAGGCGAAGACGAAGGGCACTGTCGCCTTCGCCATGCCAAGCCGGAACGCGGTGATCCCCGTGCGGAACGGGTTCGACCCGGCGATGCCGGCGGCGGCATAGGCCGCCACGCAGACCGGTGGCGTCAGGTCCGCGAGGATACCGTAGTAGAGGATGAAAAGGTGCGCCGCGAGCGGCGGCACCCCCAGCTGCTGCACCGCCGGGGCCGCAATCGCGGCCAGCACGATGTACAGCGCCGTGGTCGGGATGCCCGCGCCCATCGCGATGCAGATCAGCGCGATGAAGACCAGCGTGATGAACAGCGTCAGGCCCTGCATGGAGCCGATGCTGGCAGGCAGGAGCTCGACGATCGGGCGGAAGAATTCCGCCGTCTGCACGGCTGCCTGGGTGACGATGAAGCTGATGCGGAAGCCTGCCCCGGTCAGCGTGACCACGCCGACCACGATGCCGACCGCCGCCGCCGCCGCACCGACCGCGAGCGCATAGCGCGCGCCCATGTCGAACGCGTCCCACAGGTCCTTCAGCGTCATGCGGTTGCGCGGGTTCAGGAAGCCCACGACGATGCAGGCGCTGATGCCGGTGAAGGCCGCGAGATACGGCGTGTAGCCCTGCATGATCACATAGACCAGCAGCACCAGCGGGATCACGGTGGGCCAGCCGTCGCGGATGGTCGGCCACAGGCGCGGGATCTCGCTGGGGTCCATGCCGCGCAGGCCCAGGCGCTTGGCTTCGAAATGCACCTGCACGAAGACACCCCAGAAATGCATCGCGGCCGGCACGGCCGCGGCGATCAGCAGGGTGGTCAGCGGGATTTCGAGGAATTCGATCATCACGAAGGCCGCGGCCCCCATAATGGGCGGTGTGATCTGCCCACCCGCGCTCGCCGCCGCCTCCACAGCGCCGGCGAAATGTGGCTGATAACCGACACGCTTCATGGCCGGGATGGTCAATGACCCGGTGGTGACCGTGTTCGCGATGGATGATCCGCTGATCGACCCGAACATGGCGGAGGACACCACCGCCACCTTGGCCGGCCCGCCCGGATAGCGCCCGGCGATGATCGACGCGATGTCGATGAAGAACTGGCCGAGCCCCATGCGCGTGGCCAGCACGCCGAACAGCACGAAGTGGAAGACGAAGGTCGCGACCACCTTCACCGGGATGCCGAAGATGCCTTCCTGCGTGAGATACACGTGGCTGAGGAAGGCCTCCCACGACGACCCGGGATGCGCCAGCACGCCGCTCAGGTTGTTGCCGAACAGCCCGTACAGGATGAACACGATCACGATGACGGGCAGCACCCAGCCCATCGCGCGGCGCGTCGTCTCCAGCACCAGCACGATCATGATCGTGCCCATGATCATGTCCGGCAGGTTCGGCATGCCGATGCGGAAGGTGAGCTCGTCGAAGACGATAGGCAGGTAGAAGCAGGCCGCCGCCACCAGGCCCGCGAGGATCCAGTCCGTCACCGGCACGTTGCCGATGCGCGGGCCGAATTCGTGCTTGGTGGGGAACATGATGAAGATCAGGCCAAGCACGCCGGCCAGGTGGATCGACTTGTGCCAGTGCTCGGTCAGGATGCCGAAGCCGGCCGTGTAGTAGTGGAAGGCCGACAGCGCGACCAGCGTGGCCGAGACGAAGATCGCCGTCGGGCCATGCAGGTCGCGGAAGGAGACTTCGCTGTCGTACTTCTTCTCGAGCTCGGCCGCGGCGTCGAGGTCGAGCGTCGCGCGGCCGGCAGGGGCGGCCGTGCCGCGGGGATCTGATGCGGACACGGCCCTGCCTTTACGGAATCAGCGAAGAATGCCGGCTTCGCGATAGAAGCGCTCGGCACCGGGATGGAAGGGCACCACGCCGCGGCCCTGCAGCGCGTTCGCACGCACGATCTCGCGCCCCTTGGCATGGCCGCGGTCGAGCAGCCCGCGCGTCGTGTCGGACCACAGCGCGCGGGTGATGTTGTACACGAGGTCGTCCGGCAGGCTGTCGCGCACCACCAGCACGGCGCCGACGGTCAGCGTCGGCACGTCCTCGGTCAGGCCTTCATAGGCGGTGCGCGGGATCACGCCGCGGCCGTAGAAGGGCGCGCGCTCGATCACGCGCGCGGCCTCGGCTTCGGGCACCGGCAGGAAGCGGCAGCCGGTGCGGCTGCAGAATTCGGTGAAGGCCGCCGCCGGATAGCCGACCACGGTGATGGCAGCGTCCAGCCCGCGATCCTGCATGCGCTCGGTGCCCTGCGCCTGGTTCAGGTATTCCGCGGTGAAGCCCTGCCCCGCAACCAGCCCATAGGCGCCGAGGATGAGTTCGGAGCCGATGCGCGCGCCCGAGGCCTGCAGCCCGATCGCGATGCGCTTGCCGCGCAGGTCGCTGAAGCTCTGGATCGGGCTGTCGCGGCGCACCGCGGCGTGGATGTGCTCGGGGAACAGGTGGCCCACGAAGCGGATGCGGTTCTGCGCCGGGCGCCCCTGGAACAGGCCGGTCGCGGTAAAGGCCCAGTGCGACACGTCGGATTGCGTGAAGCCGGCCTCGGCATTGCCGGACTGCACCATCGCCACGTTCTGCACGCTGCCCTGGGTGGCCTGCGCGACAGCGACCATGCCGGGAATGCCGTCCGTCGCGCCCGCGGTATTGCACGCGGCGCCGGGCGGGCAGGACAGCGCATTCGCGATGATGCCGCCGATCGGATAATAGGTGCCGCCCGCGCTGCCGGTGCCGATGCGGAAGAACTGCGGCGCCTGCGCCGAGGCCGCGCCCGGCAAGGCGAAGGCGGCCGCGGTGGCGGCGACAAGGATGCTGCGGCGGAACGTCATGGCGCGTCTCCCGGTTCGTTGAGCCGTGGGAGACTAACGCGAAGCGGCGCGGGTGCGAACCCCGCCGCGGTCAGACCGATCCGCCGGTGCGGAATCCGCCCCTGCCGTCGCTCTTGCCGCCGGTCGAGAATCCGCCGCCCGACGTGCCGCCCCAATCACCGCCGCCGCCTTTCGAACCGCCGCCGCTCGGTTGCTTGCCGCCGCGCCCCCAATAGGGCGAGGCATCGTCGCCGCCCCACCAGTTGCCGCCGCCAGGCTGCTGCGAATCGCCCGCCCAGGGCCCGGGTGCGGGCTGCCCCCAAGGCCCCGGCAATTGCTTGCCCCAGGGACCGGGATGCGCGGTGCCGGGCATCTGGCTCGGCACGCGCTGGCGCTCCATGCGGTCCCAGAATCCGTCGCGGGACAGGCTGCCGCGCAGCACCTCGCTGAGCAGCGCGCCGATCAGCGCGCCGCTGGCGAAGCCCCATTCGCTGCGTTCGACGCCGCGCGTGCGCATGTCGGTGCGCAGCGTCTGCATCTCGGCGAAGCGGCGCCGCGCGCCCTCGGCCTGCCCCTGCGCATCGGCCAGGTCGCGTTCGATGCGCGCCCGCTCCGCCGCAGCGATTTCGAGCCGCGCGACGATGGCATCATCGTCGCGGGTCGGCGTGCGGGCCGCTTCCTCGCGCAGCGTGCGCAGCGAACGCGCACCGATCGCCGCTTCCAGAGCGCGGATCGCGGCCTGGGAATCGGCATCCTCGCCGGCAGCCAGCGCACTGCGCTTCGCCTCGGCCGCGGCCAGGGCAGCCTGCGCCGCCTCGACCGCGTCCTCGGCGGCCTCCAGCGCATCGATCGGGGGTCGGCCATCGCCCTCGGGCAGGCCGGCGATCACGCGGCGGCGTTCGACCATGGCGCGCACTGCCGCATCCGCCGCGGCCCGCATGCGTTGCGCATGCGCGGTCATGTTGCCCGGCAGGTCCGACAGCAGGTGATAGGCGCGCCGTGCCGGGTCGAAGTCGATCAGCCGCGCCACCCAGCCATCGATCATCGCCACCAGCGGAAAGGCGCGATAGCGCCCGGTGCCGTAGCCGCGGTCCCACAGATAGGCAAAGAGCGGATCGGCGCGGTAGGGGCGGCCCTTTTCCTCGAAGTCGCGCGCGGCGAAGCCGGATTTCTGCTCGGCGAGCTGCGCGGTGCGCTCGGCTTCCTCGGCGGCGGTGGCGAGGGCGCGGTAGTGGGCATCCTCGCCAGCCTTGGCGTCGGCGGCGCGCAGGGCGGCGGCCTCGGCTTCCTGGGCGGCGCGGTGGCGCGTGGCCTCGGCATCGCGCGCCGCTTCGGCCGCCATCAGCGCATCGCGTGCGTCGAGCACGGCACGCTGCGCGGCTTCCAGTTCCGTCGCACGTCGGCGCAAGCTGGCCTGAACCTGCGCGCCGGCCGCATCGAGCGCGTCGAGCGCGGTCTTGCCGTCAGCCAATTCCAGAACGTGCAGGCGGGCGAGTTCGCGCAGCGCCTCGGCCTCCTCGGTGCGCAGGCCTTCGCGCCGCGCGGCCAGCGTATCGGCTTGGGTCTGCGCAGCGGAGGCTTCGCGCTGCGCCTCCGCCAGGCGCTGGTCCATCTCCTGCAGGACGGCGACGCCGCTCACCATGACAGGATCGCCCCCCCGTTGGTCTCGACGGTCCAGTTGGTCGTGGTGCTGCCGGCAGCCTTCTGGCCGATCACCGGCTGATCGATGATGCCGTCGGCGAGTTTGTCGCGTCGCACGCGTTCGAACTCGGCCTCCGGCACGCGCAGCGCCCAGCGGGAGACGCGGGTGACGCGGCCATCCTCCTCGCTGGTGATCGGCACCTCGACCGGGCGGCCGTCGCGGTCCACCGCCTCGACGATCAGGTAGTAGTTGCGTGCGCGCGGATTGGCGGCGGGCACGCGCCAGACGGCGGAGGGCTCTCCGGGCCGGTTCACGATGCGCACGGTGTAGGCAGCGGCGAGGCGTGCCGCCAGGTCGTTCAGCGCGGTGCGGCGTGCGCGGGCTTCGGTCAGGTTGCCGGCGCGCGCGGCGGCCTCGCCCTCGGCCAGCAGGCGTGCGGCCTCGGCGCGTGGCGGTGCTTCCTGCGTGCCGGCGAGGACGCGGTCATGTTCGGCGCGCAGCGCGCGCGGCAATTCAGTTTCAAGTTCGCGCGTGATGGCCGCGGCTTCGCGCGCGCGCGGCGCCACGACGGAGAAGTAGTAGACACCCCAGATGAGCACGAGCCCACCGAA
This sequence comes from Rhodospirillales bacterium Ga0074136, assembly GCA_001464375.1. Lineage (GTDB taxonomy): Bacteria > Pseudomonadota > Alphaproteobacteria > Acetobacterales > Acetobacteraceae > Neoroseomonas. The sequence continues at coordinate 27,710 of LNEW01000100.1, forward strand.
CCCGGCGGCCGCGAACTTTCCCCAACGCCCGCGCGTCGCCCAGGCGGTGCCCAGGGTGCGGCGCCAGCCTTCGCCCTTGGGGGTGTAGGCGAAGCGTTTTTCCTCCAGCGCCAGGATGCCGGCGTCGAGCACATGGTCGGCGACCTCGATCCCCTGCGAGGTGTAGATCTCGCGCAACCGGTCGCGCAGCCTCGCCTGGCGGCCGGGGCCTTCCAGCTCGCGTTCGACCAGGCGATCGGCGTGGCGGATCGTGTCCACCACGTCCATCGCCAGCATGGTCTCGTCGAGCGCGGGCGCGGCTTTCACCGCGCCGTTGACGGGCGCGGCTTTCACCGCGACAGGCTCAGGCATTCGCCGCGGCAACCACGGTGGCGCGCTGTGCCAGCTTCGCCATGCGCTGCTTGGCTTCCTCGACGGACCGGCGGATCTCGTCGCTGTTTTGCGTGGCGGCGGTGCGCATCTCGTCGATGATCTCGATCGAGCGCTCCTGGTAGTTCACCACCGATTCCACCAGCTTCTTCACCGCATCGGCTTGAATGGTCGGGCCATAGCCGGCCTTGAGCGCGGCTTCCTGCACCTTGCCGCCGATCTCGGCCAGCACTTCCAGCGACTGGTTCACGCCGGCCTTCATGCTCTCCAGCGCCCGGGTGCTCTCGTGCAGCCCGTGCATGCCGGTGAAGGACGCGGTGAGCGCGGTCAGCACCGCCTCGTTGGTCGAGAAGAAGGAGACCGACTGCTGGTAGACGCGTTCCTTCGCCGTGGTGATCTGCACAAGGCGCGCCATGATCACTTCGGAGGTGTTGTAGGAAACCGTCAGGTTATCGGCCAGGTCCTTGGCGATCTGGTACTTGCCGTCCTCGGCCTGGAGGTGGCGCAGCGCCTCGTCGCGCGCGAGTTCCAGGCGGGCGCGCTCGGCCGGTTCCATTGCGGCGGCGGCCTCGGCCGCCTTCACCGCGACATCGGTCGCATCCTTCGCGACATTGAGCCGGCCCTCGGCGGATTTCAGCACTTCCAGTGCCAGCACCTCGCCCTGCTTCATCGCGCCGCGGAAGTCGCGATAGGCTTCCAGGATGGCATGCTCGCGGTCGATGTTCGCCTTGGTGTCCTTGGACACTTCCAGGTAGGTGTCGCGGATGGTGTTGAAGCGCGATGCGATGTCGCCGCGCGTCGCCTTCTGCCAGATGTTGGAGAAGCGCTCCATGGTCGAGATCTTGCCGTCCTCCATCTGCGCGACCATGCCCTTGGCGTCGTCGCGGATGGAGTTGAAGGCGGTGGTGATGGTCTGGTAGCGCTCGCCCACCTCCATCGCCTTGATCTGCTCGCGCACCACCTCGTTGAAATTGGTGGCCTGGTTCAACACGCGGGCGATCAGCGTCACGCGGTCGGCGTCCAGCTCCATGATCTTGGAAAGCAGACCGGTGATGGGGCTTTCCTCGGCCGAGGCGGTCGGCATCGGCAGGCCGAGGTCGCGCAGCGCGCCCATCGCCTTGTCGAGGTAGCGCATGGGCTGCACGGTGACGGCGGTCACGTTCTTGGCGGGGCCTTCATAGCGCGGCCGGGGCGGCGGAGTCAGCCTGAGATCGCCGTCACGCAACCGCCATGAGGGTTCAGCGGGCCGCCGGGCGGACATCCTGGCCGCGGGTGCGCTCGTCCACCCGGGGGGTATGGGCGAAGCCCTGGCGCATGGCCCAGACATTCTTCTGCAGGTGGGTGGAGATGATGCCGACATCCTCGACCAGGATGCGGGTTGCCTGTTGCAGCATCGCCTCGCGCCGGGTGTCGTTCAGTTCCCGCCCGGCCGCTTCCAACGCCGCGTCGAAGGCCGGGTTGGAATAGCGGGCGCGGTTCACCGACCCGGTGCCGCGCTCCCGATTGTAGGTGGCGGCGACGGAACGCAGCCCGGCCATGGGTTCGCCGGTCGAACTGCCCCAGGAGACGAGGAAGGCCGAGAATTCCTGCCGTGAAGCGCGCGCGACGAAACTCGCGAACGGCGCGACCTCGACCTGGGTGCGCACGCCGATGCGCGTCCACATCTGGCCGACCGCCTGGCTGATGCGGGCGTCGTTGGGGTAGCGGTCGTTCGGGCCGTGCAGGGTCAGGCGGAAGCCGTTGGGGTAGCCGGCCTCGGCCAGCAGGCGGCGCGCCGCCTCAGGGTCGGCGCGCGGCACCTCGAGGTCCGGGACGTAGCCGAATGCGCCGGGCGGCATGACCTGCACGGTCGCGGTCGCCGCACCCTCCATGACATGGGAGACGATCGCCGCACGATCGAGGGCGAGCGAGAGCGCGCGGCGGACGCGGATGTCGCGCATCGGGTTGCGCGGCAAGGGGCGGCCGTCATGGTCGGTGATGAAGGGCGACGGCCCGTCGCGCATGTGGTCCACGAAGAAATAGACGAAGCGCATGCTGTCGACTTCGCTCAGGACGATGCGTGGCGCGCGCTGCAGGCGCGCGGTGTCCGTCGTCGGCACCTGGTCGATGAAATCCACGTCGCCGGCCAGCAGCGCCGCGGTGCGCGCGGCGTCGTTGGTGATCATGCGATAGTCGATGGTCTGCCAGGCCGGGCGCCCGCCCCAGTAGGTGTCGTTGCGCTGGAGCTCGATGCGGTCGCCGGGGCGGTGCATGGTCATGCGATACGGGCCGGTGCCGATGGCGGCGCGGCCGGCGTTGAAATCCTCGGTCGTGGCCCCCTGGTGCGTCTGCCGGTCGAGCATCGGCACCATGGCGAGGTCGGTCGGCAGCAGGGGCGCGGGGCCGGCGGTGCGGAAGCGGATGGTGTGGGAATCGACGATCTCCACGCCGCGAACCCCCTGGGTGTAGGTGCGGAAGGAACCCGGGCTGTTCACCACGGTCGGGATGCGTTCGAGCGTGAAGGCGACATCCTCGGCGGTGAAGTCGGACCCGTTGTGGAAGCGCACGCCGCGGCGCAGCGTGAACTCCCAGCTGTCCTCGCCGACCGGGCGCCAGGACTCCGCCAGGCCAGGCGTGAGGCGCGCGCGGTCGTCGGTCTCGAGCAGGTTGTCGAAGACCATCGAGGCGAAGGCGTTGTTGGGCGAGATGTTGTGAAAGTGCGGGTCGGTCGAGGTGATCTGCGCGCCCACGCCCATGCGCAAAGTCTGCGCCTGCGCCGCACCCGCCGCCAGCGCGAAGCCAGCAGCTGCCATCAGCAAGGGTCTCATGGCCCGTTCCTCCCGTTGCGTGTTGTTCTAGCTGAGCATGTAGGCGGCGCCGGACCTCTCGCAGATGCCGCGGATCAGCGTGTCGAGGGCGGCCGGAACCGGGATGCCGTCGCGCAGGCGGCGCTGGCGTTCGGCCTCCTCCGGGTCGCCGGCGACCAGCACCGGCTTGGCTGGGTCGGCCGCCGGCGTGGCGTGCAGCACGTCGATCACGTCGTCGAGGTCGCTTTCGAATTCGCCCGGCGCGCGGAAGGCCGCCGGGTCGACCGCCATGAAGAAGTGTCCGATGTCGTCCGGGTCGCCCGGCTTCTGCGTGCGGTTGCGGATCGGCGAAAAGGACGAACCGACCAGCGTGCCGCCCAGGATATGCACCATCATCGCCAGCCCGTAGCCCTTGGCGCTCGCCATCTCCGGCGAACCACCGAGGGGCGAGAGGCCGCCCTCGGGCTGGTTGAACACGATGTCGAAGCCCCGCTTCGGATCGGTGACAGGCTGGCCCTTGGCATCCAGCACCCAGCCCGACGGCAGCGGGCGGTTGTTCAGGTCGTAGACCTTCACCTTGCCTGCCGCGGTCGTGGTCGTCGCCATGTCCAGCACGAAGGGCGGGTGGCGCTTGGCTGGCGCCGCAAAGGCGAGCGGATTGGTGCCGAGCACGGGTGCCGCACCGCGCGTCGGCACCATGGTCACGCCGCGCGTCGCGGAGGTAACCATCCCGATCGCGCCGCGCCGGGCCGCGATGCGCGCATAGACTCCCGCCGCCCCGAAGTGATGCGAGTTTCGCACGCCGACGATGCCGACGCCGGCCTCCTTCGCCTTGTCCACCGCAAGGTTCATCCCGAACGCGGAGACCGGATGGCCCAGCCCCGCACCGCCATCGACCAGCGCGGTACAAGCATTCTGCTTCTCGATGCGTGGCCGGGCCTGGAGGTTCAGCGAACCATCCTTCACGCGCTTCTCGTAGGTCATCAGCATCGAGATGCCGTGGCTGTCGACGCCGAGCAGGTCGGTCTCGATCATCGCCTCGACGGTGGTCGCGAGGAGGTCCGGAGCCATGCCCCAGGACGCCAGGATGGCTTGGATCTGCGCACGGACGCGTTCATGCGGAACGTTCACGGGATTACGCACCTTCGCGGATGACGGGATTGGTCAGGTGGCCGAGGCCGGTGATCTCGATGTCCACCACGTCGCCATGCTTCAGGTCCGGCGAGGTGCCGTCGGTGCCCATCCAGATGATGTCGCCCGGGTGCAGCGTGACATTGCGCGTCATGGTGGCGATGAACTTCGCCACGCCGAACAGCATGTGGTTGGTGTGGAAGCGCGTGCGGACCTCGCCATTCAGCCGCACGATGGTCTCCGCGGCATCGAGGTCGAAATCCGTCTCGATCCATGGACCCATCGGCTTGAAGGTGTCGGTGTTCTTGGACCGCCAGAAGGTGCGGTCGGCCTTCTGCCACGTGCGTTCGCTCACATCGTTGCCGATGGTCCAGCCGAGCAGGCAGGAGAGCGCGTTCTCCTCGGTCAGGTTCCTGGCCTTCTTCCCGACGACGGCGACGAGCTCGCCCTCGTAGTGCACCTTCTCGGTGGCGTCGGCCGGGATGACGATGGTCTCGCCATGGGCGATCAGCGCGTTGGCGGCGCGGTAGCCCATGTCGGGCTTGGTCGGGATGTTCGGCACCTCGCCCCGCTTGGCGGCACCTTCCTTCACGTGCTCCACGTAGTTCAGCCCGGCGCAGTAGAAGGTGGGCGGGATGACAGGGACCTCGATCTTCACGGCCGCAAGGTCGTGGCGGCGCGACGTGGCCTCGTGGCCCTTGAACGGGTCGCCGTTCACCTCGGCGATGCGGTCGCCCTCGAGGATGCCGTAGGCGGTGCGGCCCTCGGCCGTGAAGCGGATCCAGCGCATCAGGCGGCCAGCGCCTGCTGGATGAAGCCGGGCTGGAAGACCTTGTCGGCCATCACCTGGCAGCGCTTCATCAGCCGGTGCTCGTTCGGCCCGTAGTCGGGGATGGCGTTGTGCAGCGTGCCGATATTGTCCCAGATCAGCAGGTCGCCCTCGGTCCATTGGTGCGTGTGCAGGAAGCGATCCTGCAGCTGGTGTTCGAACAGCGCATCGAGCACGCGATCGCTCTCCGCCTCGTCCAGCTCGTTGATACGCACCGCGTAGCCGGGATTGCAGTACAGCACCTTCTTCCCGGTGATCGGATGGGTGAGGAACACCGGATGCACCGACGGCGGGCGCTTGGCGCGCTCCTCGGGCGTGAGCGGCTTGCGCCCGGCCGTGCCGCGCTTGACCATCATGTCCCAGAACTTGTTGAAGTCGTGCGTCGCGGTGGCGTTCTCCAGCTTGGCCCTCAGCGCCGGGTCCAGCGCGTCATACGCCGCATGCATGTTGGCGAAGACGGTCGATCCCAGCACACGGCCGTCGCGCCGCGGCACCCGGTGCGCGTTCAGCACGTTCACGAAGCCCATCGTATCGCGATAGGACATGTCGGTGTGCCAATCCTGCCCGGCATCCGCCAGGCCGATCGGCTTACCGTCCTCGACGATGTTCGACAGGATGCCGACCTCCGGGATCTGCGGATCCTGGAACTTGCCGGACAGCGACGTCTGGATGGAACCGAAGCGCAGCGAGAAATCCCGCAGGGCCGCTGGTTGCAGCAGCTGGTTCGGAAAGCACAGCACGCCGTAGCGTCCGAGCGCACGCAGGATGGTGGCGAAATCCGCCGCATCCAGGGGGCGCGCGAGGTCGATGTCGGTGACGCTGGCGCCGAGCACGCCGCTGGTCGGACGGATGGTGGGCATCGTGGTCTCTCCCTTCCTGCCGGTGCGGGAGGGCGGCACGCCCGGATGCGGATGCGGATGCACCTGCGCATGACGTTCCCATCCCGCCGGGGCATCCCGGCCCCGTTCGACGGAACGCTACGCCCCGGTCCCGTCATCGGCAAATCCCGGGGCGGGATTGGCGCGCGGCCCGGGCAGCGCCACCTTCCCCCAAGGACAGCAAGGCGATGGCAGGCATGATGACGACACCGGTGGTGGCCATCCTGGCGCAGGGCGCGATGGGCGCGGGCGTGGCCGCGCGGCTCGTCGCGCATGGCGTGACGGTGCTGACCAACCTCGACGGGCGCAGCGCCGCCAGCGCGGCGCGCGCCGCCGCGGCGGGGATGCGCGCCGTGCCGATCGCCGACCTGGCGGCGGCCGACGCCTTCCTGTCGATCCTGCCGCCGGACCAGGCGGAGGCAACCGCCGCGACGCTCGCGCCGATCCTGGCCGCCGCGCCCAAGCCGCCGCTCTACGCCGACTGCAACGCGATCAGTCCGCAGACGATGCTGCGCATCGCGACGCTGCTCGCCGGCCACGGGATGCGCGTCGTGGATGCCGGCATCATCGGCGGGCCGCCGCGGGAGGGCTATGCCGGCCCGGTGGTCCATGCCTCGGGGCCCGAGGCGCCGGGCTTCGCCGCGCTGCTGGCGGAGCGGGGCATCGACCTGCGCGTGGTGGACGGGCCGATCGGCGCAGCCTCTGCGCTCAAGATGTCCTACGCCGGCATCACCAAGGGGCTGGTGGCGATCGGGACCGCCATGATGCTGGCGGCGACGCGCGCCGGTGCCGCGGATGCGTTGCGCGCGGAGTTGGCCGCGAGCCAGCCGGCCCTTTCCGCCTGGTTCGCGCGCATGATGCCGTCCATGCCCGACAAGGCCTATCGCTGGGCCGGCGAGATGGAGGAGATCGCCGGTTTCACGCGCGACGATTCCGCCGCGAACGCGATCTACGGCGGGGCGGCCGCGCTCTACGCACGGTTGGCCGATCCCGCGGCAGCACAGGAGATCGCCGCGCTGCGCGCCTTTCTCGACCCCGGCGCGCCGCGGCGGGCATGACCGGCATGCCGGACCATGCGGCCAGGTCGCGGTTCTTCCACGACTTCCTGCGCCTCGCCGGGCCATTCTGGCTGCACGGTGATCAGCGGTGGCACGCCCGCGCCTGGACGCTCGCCCTGGCGACGCTGGGCGTGGCACAGGTGGCGCTGGCGATCCGGCTCAACCTGTGGAACGCGGATTTCTTCGACGCGCTGGAACGCCGCTCGATGGATCGGTTCGTCACGCAGATCGGCATCTTCGCTTTGATCGTCGGCGGCGCGGTGCTGGCCAATGCGTTGCACATGGTCGCGCGCCGGCGGCTCAACATCGCCTGGCGTGCCTGGCTTACGCAGCGCGTCGTCGGCTCCTGGATGTCGGAGGCGCGGCACTACCAGGTCGCGCAGATTCCTGGCGACCACGACAACCCCGACGGACGCATCGCGGAGGACATCCGCATCGCCACGGAATACGCGATCGACCTGGCGAACAGCCTGCTCTACGCGACGCTGCTGCTGGTCACTTTTGTCGGGCTGCTCTGGACGCTGTCGGGGCGCATCACGGTGCTGGGCATCGAGATGCCAGGCCACATGGTCGCGCTGTCCTTCGCCTATGCCGCGGCGGGATCGGCGGTGGCCTTCCTGCTTGGCCGCCCGCTGGTGCGCGCGACCGACCTGCGCCAGACGCGCGAGGCCGACTTCCGCTTCGGCCTGGTGCGCGCACGCGAGACCGCCGAGCCCATCGCGCTCGCCCGCGGCGAGGCGCGCGAGCGCGGGCGCATCGCCGGGCTGTTCGACGGCATCCGCCCGGCCTGGGCGGCACAGACGCAGAGCCTGTCGCGGCTGACCGGCTTCTCGTCGGGCTACCTCACGCTCGCACCCGTCTTTCCGATCCTGATGACCACGCCGCGCTACATCCAGGGCGCGATCTCGCTGGGCGGCGTGATGCAGATCGCGCAGGCCTTTCAGCAGGTGACGGCGGCGCTGTCCTGGCCGGTCGACAACCTGCAGCGCATCGCCGAGTGGCGTGCGTCGGTCGAACGCGTGCTGGCGCTCGAGGAAGGCGTGGGCATCGTCGCAGCCGAAGCCGCGCGCAGCGGCGCCGATGCCATCGTGCTCGACCGCATGTCGGGGCGGGGCCTCGGTGTGCGCGACCTCTGCGTGGCCGCACCCGACGGTACCGCGCTGCTGTCCGATGTCACGCTGCACGTGGCACCCGGCGACCGCGTCCTGGTCGATGGCGATCCCGAGGCGGCCCAGGCGCTGTTCCGCGTGCTCGCCGGGATCTGGCCCTGGGGGCGCGGCATTGTCGACCTGCCGCCCGACGCGGACCTGACCGCCATCGGCGAAAAGCCGCATCTGCCGGAAGGGCGACTGCGCGATGCCCTGACCTTTCCGGAAGGAGCCGACCAGCATCCGCCCGACGCGGCGCGTCGGGCCCTGGCTGCCGTGGGGCTCGATGGCCTGGTGGCGCGCATCGAGGAATCCGCGGATTGGGACAGCGTTCTGGGCAATGTGGAGATGCAGCGCCTCGCCATCGCACGCGTCCTGCTGCACCGCCCACGCTGGATCCTGCTGGGCGACAGCACGACCGCGCTGGAACCTGAGGAGGCCGACCGCATGATCGACCTGCTTGCCACCCTGTTGCCGGACTCGGCCCTGCTGGTGCTCGGCCGCCATCCGGGCACGGCCGAACGCTTCACCCGCCGACTGACGCTGCGGCGCCTGCCCGGCGGCGACATGCTGCTGCACGAGATCCATGCCCGCCGCCAGGCAGCAACACTGCCGCGACGCCGCCCGCTGCCACTGGTTGACTGGCTGCGCCGCGGCTACGAACACCGCGACCTGCGTTGATCACACGGCGCTTTTGACGCCCAGGCGCGTCGCGGTCGCGAGGATGTTCGACCAGGTCTCGTCGGGCAGCGGCACGCCGTTGGCCGTGCGGTCTGCGCGGCGCTGCTGCTCCGGCTCGCCGGGCAGCAGCACGGGCGCCGAAGGGTCGGCCGGGCGGCAAGCCGAGATCCAGTCCGCATAGACGAGGCCCATGCGCTCAAACTCGTCCTGCGTGCCGAAATGGTGCGGCGAGAGAAACACGGAGAGCATGCCATTCGCGATCCGCCCGCGCCCATTGACCGGCCCCGAGGTGCCACCGGCGGTCAGGCAGCCGGCCAGCATTTCGCACATGAAGGCGAGGCCCGACCCCTTGTGGTCGCCGAAGGCACGAATGGCACCCTGCCCGTTCGCCGGGTTGCGCGGCCCGACGGACTCATACGGGCCATAGAGCGTGTGCGGGTCGGTGGACAGTTGCCCGTCGGGTTCGATCAGCGCGCCTTCGGGCAGTTTCTTTCCGCCGGACGACGCGACCAGCACCTTGCCCTCGGCCACCAGGGAGGTGGCGAAATCCAGCACCAGCGGTCGGCCCGGCAGCGGCACGCCGATGGCGACCGGGTTGGTCGAGAAGCGGCGCTCGACGCCGCCGAAGGGCGCGACCAGCACGCTGCCGGCGACATTGACGAAATGGATGGAGATCAGCCCCGCGGCGATGGCCTGTTCGGCATAGTCGCCCACGCGGCCGATATGTCCCGCGTTGCGCAGCGCGGTGATGCACACGCCGTTCTGCTGCGCGCGCGCGATGCCGAGCGCAACCGCCTGCGGCGCCACGGTCTGGCCGAAGCCCCATTTGCCGTCGAGCACGGCGAAGGACCCGCCATCGGTGACGACCTCCGCCGTCTGGCCCTTCACGACGAAGCCGGCCTCGAGCCATTCGACGTAGCGCGGCACGCGCACCACGCCATGGCTGTCATGCCCGGCCAGGTTCGCGCCGACCAGGTGGGTGGCGATGCGGTTGGATTCCGCGCCGTCGCAGCCTGCCGCGAGAAAGACATCGCGCACCAGGGCGGTGAGCGCATCGACGGGAATGTGGTGCACGTGCATCGGCATTTCTGGCTGACCTCGCCGGTCAGTCCCCAAGTGACAGAAAAAAATGAGGGAGCTCGGGGGAGTTCCCTCCCCCGACCTTTCCTACATCGCCGCGACCTTCTTCGCCTGCGGCGCCAGAAGTCGCATGTAGGTGGGTGTCACCAGCATCTCGGTGATGTTCGCACGCGCCGGCATGGTGGCCACGAACAGCGCCATGGCAGCGATGTCTTCGGGCTGCAGCAGGCGTTCGATGTCCTCGGCCGGCACCGGCTCGGGCCGGTTCTTGAGGATGTCGGTCGCGACCTCGCCGGGGCAGATGCAGCAGGAGCGGATGTTGTGGATCCCGTTCTCCTGGTTGATCGACTGCGACAGCGCGACGAAGCCGTGCTTGGCCGCCGTGTAGCCCGGACCCGACAGGAAGGAGATACCCTTGCCTGCCATGGACGCGATCTGGATCAGGTGCCCGCCGCCGCGCTTGCGCATGCCCGGCAGCACCGCGATCGAGGTCATGAAGGGCGCGGTCAGGTTGCCGTCCACCAGCGCGCGGATGGAGTCGGGCGTGAGCTGGTGCATGTAGCGCTTGGGCAGGTTCACGCCGGCGTTGTTCACCAGGATGTCCGGCCCGCCGATGGAGGATTCCACCGTCGCGAGGGCGGCGGCGATCTGGTCGCAGGGCACGATGACCGCGCCGCTGCCGATCATCGCGGCGGTTTCCTCGAGCGGCGCGGTGCGCCGGCCGGTCAGCGCGACCTTCGCCCCTTCCTGCGCGAACAGGATGGCGATAGCGCGGCCGATGCCGCTGCCCGCGCCGGTGACCCAGGCGGACTTTCCTTCGAGGCGCTTCATTCAAATGACCTTGTCGGTGGTGGGGTCGATCAGATGCATCTGGTCCATGTGCGCGATCAGCCGCAGCGGCTGCCCGACCGAGGCCGGCGTCGCGGGATCGAGCCGCGCCGTCAGCTCCGTGCCTTCGAGCTTGAAGTGCGCGAGGGTCTCCATGCCCATGGGTTCGATCACCTCGGGCGTCAGCATCATCGGCGCGGGGTTGGTCTTGTCGGTCGGCTTGTCGTCGGTCAGGTGCTCGGGGCGGATGCCGAAGATGACATCCTTGCCGGCATAGGCGCGGTAGCGCGCGACGCGCGCCTCGGGCACGTCCACGCTCATGCCGGCGGGCAGGTGCAGGCGCAGCGCACCGGATGTTTCCTCCAACCGCGCGGCGATGAAGTTCATGGACGGGCTGCCGATGAAGCCCGCGACGAAGCGCGTGGCGGGCGTGTGATACAGCACCTGCGGCGGGCCGACCTGCTCGATGATGCCGTGGTTCATCACCACCACGCGGTCGGCCAGCGTCATTGCCTCGACCTGGTCGTGGGTGACGTAGATGGTGGTGGTGTTGACGGTCTGGTGGACCTTCTTGATCTCGGTGCGCATCTGCACGCGCAGCTTGGCATCGAGGTTCGACAGCGGTTCGTCGAACAGGAAGACCTTGGGGTCGCGCACGATGGCGCGGCCCATCGCCACGCGCTGGCGCTGCCCGCCCGACAGGGCCTTGGGCTTGCGGTCCAGCAGCGGCGTGATGTCGAGGATGCGCGCGGCTTCCTTCACGCGCTTGTCGATCTCGGCCTTGGGAAATTTCCGCAGCGTCAGGCCGAAGGCCATGTTGTCGTAGACAGACATGTGCGGATAGAGCGCGTAGTTCTGGAACACCATGGCGATGTCGCGGTCACGCGGCGGGATGTCGTTCACCACGGTGCCGCCGATCGCGATCTCGCCGCCGGTGATCTCCTCCAGCCCCGCGATCATGCGCAGCGTGGTGGACTTGCCGCAGCCCGACGGGCCGACCAGGACCACGAATTCATGGTCCTCGATCTCAAGGTCGATGCCCTTGACCGCCTGCACGCCGCCTTCATAGGCCTTGATGATCTTGCGAAGGGAAACCTGAGCCATCTTCGGATCAACCCTTTGTCGCGCCGGCGGTCAGCCCGGCGATGTAGTAGTCCATGAGGAAGGCGTAGATCACCACCGGCGGCAGCGCCGCCATCAGCGCACCCGCCATGATCTGCCCCCAGGCGAAGGTGTCCGCGCGCACCAGCTGCGACACCACGCCGATGGTCAGCGGCATCTGGTCGGGCGTGGTGACGAAGGCGGTGGGATAGACGAAGGCTGCCCAGGAGACGGTGAAGGCGAAGATCGTCGCCGCGATGATCCCCGGCAGCGCCACCGGGATGAAGATCTTGAGCAGCATCTGCGACCAGGTCGCGCCGTCGATCAGCGCGGCCTCGTCCAACTCCTTCGGGATGGAGGCGAAGTAGCCGATCATGATCCAGGTGCAGAAGGGCACCGTCAGCGTCGGATAGACCAGGATCAGCCCGAAGATCGAGTTCAGCAGCCCGAGCCCGCCCACGATCTGGTACAGCGGGATGAACAGCAGCGTGTCCGGCACCAGGTAGGTGAGGAACACGCCGGTCGCCAGCACCTGGCTGCCCCAGAAGCGCATCCGCGCCAGCGCGAAGGCGGCCAGGATCGAGATCACCATCGTGAGCGCCACCACGCAGGTGGTGATGATGATGCTGTTCAGCATGAAGCGCTGGAACATCGGGTTGAAGATGATGGCGGTATAGTTCTCGAGCGTCGGGTCGCGCACCAGCCAGGGGTTGCCGGTCATGGTGGCGATCTCGCCGCTCGTCTTCAGGCTGGTGATCAGCATGTAGAAGGGCGGGGCGAGGAAGATGATCGCGGCGATGACCAGCGAGATGTAGGCGGTCCAGAGCGCCCAGCGCCGTTCGGCGCGCAGGCTGCCGGCCTTGCTGTAGATGCCCGGCGTGTCGCGGTTGGCGGCGGTCGCCGACATCACATCTGCTCCTTGTTGCGCCGGGTCACGCTGCGAAGCACGAAGAAGGCGCAGATCGCGAGGATGGGGAACATGAACAGCGACACCGCCGCACCGCGCGGGATGTTGCCGGACAGGATGCCCACCTGGAAGGCATAGGACGCGAACACATGCGTGAGGTCACGCGGCCCGCCATTGGTCAGCACGCGCACGATGTCGTAGTTCGCGAAGGTGACGATCAGGCTGAACAGCACGGTGATCGAGATGATGTTCGCCATCATCGGCAGCGTCACGTAGCGCAGCCGCTGCCATGATGATGCGCCGTCGATCATCGCCGCTTCATACAATTGCTCCGGCACCGACTTCAGCGCCGCGAGATACATGATCATGAAGAACGGCGTGCCGATCCAGACATTGACGATGATGATGGAGATGCGCGCCGCCCAGGGATGGCCCAGCCACGGCACCTCGGGCACGGAAATCACCGCCAGCAGCCAGTTGATCGACGAATAGGACGGGTCGAACATCCACCACCAGCCGAGCGTGGACAGCGCCGGCGGGATGACCCAGGGCACCAGCAGCATGCCGCGCCACTTGCGCTGCCCCTTGTTGGGGATGTGGTGCAGCATGTGCGCCAGCCAGAAGCCGATCGACGCCTTCAGCAGCACGGCCGTGATGGCGAAGAAGCACGACTGGAACGCCACGTTCCAGAAGGTGTTGCTATCGAACAGCAGTTCGAAGTTCAGCGTGCCGGCGAAGGCCGTCATGCGCCGGTTGAGCGTGGAGAGGTAGATCGCATAGGCCGCCGGATAGGCGACGAGGCCGATGATGATGGCCAGCAGCGGCACCGTCATCATAAAGGCAATGGTCGAACGGCGTCGCGCAAAGCGCTGCATCGTGTTCGCGCGACCGCGGCTGACGCTGGATACGCCGCTCACGGCCAGGCTGCCGTCGGCTGCCATGCTGCTCTCCCTTCAAATGGCAGGCCGGGCGGGCGGCCTGGTGCCGCCCGCCCGCGCCCGGTGCCTGGCCGTCAGCCGCCGCGGCGGATGTTGGTCAGTTCGCGATCGAGCCAGGTCAGCGACTGGTCGATGGTCTCGCCGCCCTGGACGATACGCGCCACCACCTTGGTGTTGAGCGCCTGCTGGTAGGCCTGCACGGCGAATTCCGCCGGCGCGGGCGCCATCGCGACCGAGGTGCGCGCATTGTGGTGCGCGCGCAGCGGGTAGTTGTAGACGGTGCCGGTCGGCGGGCCTTCGGTCGACCAGATCGGGAAGTCGTTCATGCTCTGGAACGGTGGGATGTCGTAGCCGTTCGACGTGGTGGTCTGCTTCTCGGCCTGCGTGCGCTCGGACAGGAATTCCAGCAGCCCCTTGGCCGCCGGCTTCTGCCGGCTGAACGACCAGATGCCCCAGAAATACGGCAGGTAGGGCACGAAGCGGCCCTCCGGCCCGGCCGGCATCGGCACGGTCCAGCAATTCGCCGCCACCTGCGGCGCATCGCGCTTCGCCACCGCCCAGGCCGATGGCGGGTTGAAGACCAGCGCCGAACGCCCGGAGATCAGCGCGCGGTTGTTCGACGCATCGTCCCAGGCCCAGACATCGTTCGGCAGGAAGCGCGACAGCCG
>LNEW01000101.1 GCA_001464375.1 Rhodospirillales bacterium Ga0074136
CGGCACCGACGATGCCCCTCCCCAAATCCCCCGATTCAAAAACCCGCGGATCCAAGGGGCCGTTGCCCCTTGGTGGGGGGAGGTCCGGAGGGGGGCAAGCCCCTCCCCGCCAGCGCCCCGCCTTCCCCGCCCCGCGCCTTGGTGCGACATAGGACGTCGTCAGTCGCGGAGGTGCCGTCATGGAACGCTACGATCTCATTCTGAAGGGCGGGCACGTGGTCACGCCCTGGGGTGTCGAGACGGCCGACGTCGCCGTGCGCGATGGCCGCATCGCGACGCTGGGCAACCTGCGCACCGCCGATGCGGCGGAGACGATCGATTGCGCGGGGCTGCATGTCCTGCCCGGGCTGATCGACCCGCATGTGCATCTGCGCGATCCCGGCGACCCCGCGGTCGAATCCATCGAGACCGGCACGAAGGCCGCGATCCTGGGTGGCCTCGCCGCGGTGTTCGACATGCCGAACACGGCGAAGTCGGTCGTCAGCCGCGAGATCCTGGACGACAAGCGCGCCTTCCTCGAAGGCCGCGCGTATTGCGATGTCGGCCTGTATGTCGGCGCGTCGAAGAAGAACATCGGCGCGCTCGCGGAACTCGAGCTGCAGCCCAATGTCTGCGCCATCAAGGTCTTCGCCGGATCCTCCACCGGCGACCTGCTGGTCGAGGACGATGCCAGCCTGGAAGCCGTGATGCGCGCCGGCCGCCGGCGCATCTGCTACCATTCCGAGGACGAGTATCGGCTGCAGGAGCGCAAGCCGATGTTCACGCCCGGCATGCCGCATCGCAACCACATGGTCTGGCGCGATGTGGAAACCGCGATGCTCGGCACCAAGCGGCTGATGGCGATCGCCCGCAAGACCGGCCGCGCGGCGCATATCCTGCACGTCTCGACCGCCGAGGAACTCGCCTACCTGCGTGACTATCGCGATGTCTGCACGGTCGAGGTGCTGCTGAACCACCTGACGCAGACCGACGAGGCCTATGACCGCCTCGGCGGCTACGCGGTAATGAATCCGCCGATCCGCGACCAGCGGCACCTCGATGCCGCCTGGGCGGCGGTCAATGACGGCACGGTGGACTGCATCGGATCGGACCACGCGCCGCATTCGCGCGAGGCGAAGGAACGCCCCTGGCCCAACACCGCCGCGGGGCTCACGGGCATCCAGACGCTGGTGCCGCTGATGCTGGACCACGTCACTGCCGGCCGGCTGTCGATTGCGCGTCTCGTGGACCTGATGTGCGCCGGCCCCGCGCGGGTCTATGGCGCGCTGAACAAGGGGCGGCTCGCCGCCGGCTACGATGCGGACTTCACCCTGGTGGACCTCAAGCGGCAGCGCATGATCCGCAACGACTGGCTGGTCACGCCGGCGGGCTGGACGCCTTTCGATGGCACGGTCTGCACGGGCTGGCCGGTCGCGACCATCATCCGCGGCCGCGCGGTGATGCGCGAGGACGAGGTGCTGGGCACGCCCATCGGCAAGCCGGTCGCCTTCGCCGAGACGCATCGGTGACGGCCGAGGAGGCCATCGCCTCCCGCCGCTCCATCCGTGCCTACCTGCCCGCGCCGGTGCCGCGCGATACGGTCGAGCGCATCCTCGATATCGCCGCGCGCGCGCCCTCGGGCACCAACATGCAGCCCTGGCGCGGCTATGCGCTCACGGGCGCGCCGCTGAAGGCGCTGTGCGATGCGCTGGTGGCGGAAGCGGGCACCAAGATGGAAGCGGAATACCGCTACTACCCCGAGGCCTTCTTCGAGCCCTACCTGTCGCGCCGCCGCAAGGTCGGCTGGGACCTCTACGGGCTGCTCGGCATCGCGCGCGGCGAGACCGAGAAGATGCAGCGCCAGCACGCGAAGAACCTGACCTTCTTCGGCGCGCCGGTCGGCATCATCTTCACCATCGACCGGCGGCTCGAGATCGGCTCATGGCTCGACCACGGCATGTTCCTTGGCAATGTGATGACGGCGGCGCGCGGCATGGGGCTCGATACCTGCCCGCAGGCGGCCTTCGCGCCGCATCACCGCACCATCCGCGCGCAGCTCGCTATCCCCGAGACCGAGGTCGTGGTCTGCGGGATGGCGCTCGGCCATGCCGACCCCACCGCACCGGAGAATACGCTCGTGACGGAGCGTGCGCCGGCGGCCGAATTCTGCGCCTTCACCGGCTGGGAAGGCCGTTAGTGCGGGACGCGGGAAGCACCCCGCCGCCCAGGCCACAGCCCGGCGCGCGGACCGGGGCGCGGTGCGCCGGGAGGCCGCGGGCATGAGGCACGCGCGGATCCCGGACGCCGTGCGGGAGATCGGCTGCGCCGACCCCGCCGCCATCGCCATCATCGACGACGGGCGGGAGGTGCCGTACCGCGAACTCGACGGGCTGGCGCGCCGCATGGCGGCCTGGCTCGAACAGCAGGGCCTGCGCCCGGGCGACAGGGTCGGCATCACCATCCGCGGCAACCTCGCGCATCTCGTCACGACGCTCGGGCTGATGCGCCTGGGCTGCGACCAGGTGGGGCTGGCAAGCCACGACACGCAAGCGATGCGCGCGGAGCTCGTGCAGCGGGTCGGCGCCGTGGCCGTCATCGGCGACCAGGCCGAGGACGCTGTCGGCAGCACCAGCCTCATCCTGCCCGACCACGCGGCGATCGCGCGCGACGTCGCGCTCGATGATCGCCACATCCCGGCCCCGGGGCCGGACGGGACGACGGTGCTGATCCCGAGTTCCGGCACGACCGGACGGCCGAAGCTCATCCCGATGTCCGAGCGGCTGCTGATGCTGCGCGGGCTGGCCCGTCCACAGGCGACGGCGCGGCGCTGCTCGGCCATCTCGGCGGAATTCGCGCAGTCGCGCTGGTCCGTGCTGACGGCAATTGCCGCCGGCGGGTGCTGGGCTTTCCACAACGCGGCGAAGGGGCCGCCGCTGGCAGACCTGGTCCGCCGCCATGGCATCGACATCGTCGTCCTGGCGCCCAGCCGGGTCGAGGCCCTGCTGCACGAGGCGCCGCGAATGGGGGGCTGGCCGGCGGGCGTTGCACTGAACCTGACGGGCACGGCCGTGCCAGGCGCGCTGCGGCAGCGCATCCAGGCCGAACTGACGCATGACCTCCATGTGCTCTACGGCACGACCGAATGCGGCGTCTGCGCGATCGCGCTTCCGGAGGATCACGCGCGCCATCCCGACGGCCTGGGACGCCCCTGGAGCGCCTCGGCCATCGTGGTGGACGACGCCGGACGACGCCTGCCGGCAGGCACGCCCGGCTTCCTGCGCATCCTCTCCGCCGGACGGGCGGAGGGCTATCTCGACGATGCCGAGACGACCGCGAAGGCCTTCCTGCCCGGCGGCTGGTACCACACGGGAGACATCGCGGCGCTGACGCCGGACGGGCACGTGATCTTCGGTGGCCGCGGGGACGACATGATGATCCTCGGCACGATCAACATCTTCCCCGCCGAGATCGAAGGCGCCGCGGCCGGCTTCCCCGGCCTCGCGGAATGCGCGGCCTTCAGCGTGCACTCCGCCGCGCATGGGGACGTGCCGATGCTCGCCGTGGTCGAAGGCGCGCCGGGCGCGCTCGACGCTGCGGCGCTGCTCGCCCATTGCCGCGCGCGCCTTGGGCTGCGCGCACCGCGCAAGGTGGTGCTGGTGCCGGCGCTGCCGCGCAATGGCCTCGGCAAGGTGCTGCGTCGGGAACTCGCCACCCTGGCGACCCGGACATGACCGACGCGACCGGAGGGGGGTGCCTTTCCGGCGTCGCATGATGCCGCTGTCCGGGCCCGCGCTCTGGCTGCGCCTTCTTGTCATCAGCGCGCTGTGGGGCGCGGCCTATCCGTTGATCCGCTACCTGGCCGCCCACATGCCGCCCTTCGCGGTGGCCGGCGTGCGCGGCGTGCTGGCGGCGGTCGCGGTCTTCGCCTTCCTGTGGTTCCGGCGCGAGCTGGGCGGCATTTCGCGCAGCGTCGTGCTGACCTCGCTGGTGCTCGGCGTGCTGAGCGGCGTCATCCCGAACACGCTGATCCCGCTGGCGCTGCAACGCATGGAGGCGGCGCCGGCCTCGCTCGTGCAGGCGGCGGGGCCGCTCATCCTCACGCTGCTGGCAGGTGTTCTGCTGAAGAACGAGACCGCGACGCCGCGGATGCTGACGGGCGTCGTGATGGGCTTCCTCGGGATTGCGCTGGTGGTGGGTTCGGGCGGGCTTGGCGGCGGCAGCGTGTCGGGCGCGCTGCTGATCCTGGTGGCGACCTTCGCCTATGCGCTCAGCACCATCTGGGTGCGGCGGGCGGATCGCGGGCCGGCGGCGGCGCTGGCGCTCGGGCAGCAGGCGGTGTCGGGCGTGATCTCCGGCAGCCTGGCGCTGGCGGTGGATGGACCGGGCGCGCTGGTGCAGCCGGCCGGGGTCTGGGTGGTGGCGGTGATCCTCGCGATCTTCGCGACCGCGGTGCCGCTGACGCTGTTCCTGCACCTGGCGATGCGCGCGCGGGCGGCGGATTCGGCGATGGTCGGCTACATCCAGCCGATCTTCTCGACCGCCATCGCGGCTGCGTGGCTGGGCGAGGTGCCGTCCTGGCAGGTGGTGGCCGGTGGTGCGGTGGTGCTGGCCTCGGTCTGGCTGGTCACGAGCCGGCGCTGAGGGGCGCCTCCGGCAGGTGCCACGCCTGGAAGCATCCGCCTGCGCGGATCATCCAGCCTGCCCCTTGGCGGGCATGCGGGCGAAAATCCATGCCTTGAGCGCCGGCGGCAACGCCCCCGCCAACCGCGCCAGGGCATAGGTCGGCCAGGGATAGGCGATGCGCACCCGCCCCCGCGCGATGCCCGCCAGCGTGCGCCGCGCGGCGTCCTCGGCATCCATCAGGAACGTCATCGGAAAGGCGTTCCGTGCCGTCATCGGCGTGCGGACATAGCCCGGGCAGACCGCATGGACCCGGATGCCGCGCGCGCGCTCGGTGGCGTCCAGCGCTTCCGCCCAGCGCTGCACCGCGGCCTTGGTGGCGCAATAGGCCGGCGCGCCCGGCGCGGCCACGAAGGCCGCGAGCGAGGCGATCACCGCGACGCGCCCGCGCACGCCATCCGCCCCGGGCGCCTGCGTCGCCATGGCGTCGATCGCCGGCAGGGCGGTGTTGAGCACCCCGGTCACATTGGTCTCGAAGATCGCGCGCGACTGCGCGGCGGGTTCCGTCGCGCCGCCCGTCCCCGCCGAGATGCCGGCATTGGCGATCACCAGGTCGAGCCGCCCGGCCGCGCCGATCCAGGCCGCCATCGCCGCCGCATCGGTCACGCTGAGCACCGCCGGGCGCACCTGGGCACCCTTCGCGCGGCAGGCCTGCGCGACCTCCTCGAGGCGTGCGGCGTCGCGCCCGGACAGGTGCAGCACCGCGCCCGGCCGCGCGCAGGCCAGCGCCAGGGCTCGCCCCAGCCCCGACGACGCCCCCGTGATCAGCACGGCGTCCCAGGCGGCTTGCATCCTGACCCTTCCGGGGGGAGAAGCGGCGCCATGGCCGCACACCCCCTCTCCTCCATGACCGGCTTCGCCCGCGAGGGCGGGGCGCTGCCCGACGGGTCCTCCTTCATCTGGGAATTGCGCTCCGTCAACGGGCGCGGCCTCGATGTCCGGCTGCGCCTGCCCAACGGCTTCGACGCGGTGGAAGCCGCGCTGAAGGAGGCAGCGGCGCGCGTGCTCAAGCGGGGTAACGTCAACGCGACGCTGACGGTGAAACGGGAGGATCGCACGGGGTCGCGCCTGACGCCCGACCCGGCGGCGCTCGACCAGGCGCTGCGCATCGCGCTCGACCTCGCCGCGCGCATCCCGGGCTGTCCGCCGCCGCGCGCCGAGGCGCTGCTGACCCTGCCCGGCGTGCTGCGCGCCGAGGCCGCCGAACCCGATGAGGCGGAGGAGGAGGCCAAGCGCGCGACCATCGCCACCGCCTTCACCCGCGCGCTTGATGACCTGGTCGCCTCACGCCGCGCCGAGGGCGCGAAGCTCGCCGAGATCCTGGGCGTGCTGCTTGATGAGGTGGCCGCGCTGCGCGACCTGGCCGCGACCGAGGCCGCCGGCCAGCCCGCGCTGCACGCCGCCCGCCTGCGCGAGGCCCTGGCCGCGCTGCTGGAGGGCGAGCGCCGCGTACCGGAAGACCGCCTGGCGCAGGAAGTCGCGTTGCTCGCGACGAAATCGGATGTGCGCGAGGAGCTCGACCGCCTGTGCGCGCATATCGCCGAGTGCCGGCGGCTGCTGGCGTCCGGCGAGGCGATCGGCCGCAAGCTCGATTTCCTCACACAGGAATTCGTCCGCGAGGTGAACACCCTGTGCAGCAAGTCGGCATCCACCGCGCTGACGCGCATCGGCCTCGAGTTGAAGGCGGCGATCGAACGGCTGAAGGAGCAGTCGGCGAATGTCGAATGACGCCGACGCGTCCGGTCAGCCCTCCGGTTGGCGCAGCGGCAGCGTCGTGTCGCCGTCGACCAGGATGGCGGCAGCCACCTGCAAGGCGACCAGCGTGGCGAGAATGATGGCGAAAGTCGGATACAGCATCGTGAAGCCTCCTGTGCTGCGTTCCTCCCTAACCCCTTACGCAATCTGGATTGCTGCAATGCACAATGCAAGGGGCCAGGCGTCGTGATCGCGCGGCGCGGGCTGTGCCTGGTGCTGGCCGCGGCGCCTGGCGCGGGCAAGACGTCGGTGTCCCGCGCCCTGCTGGAATCAGAAGCGGATCTCTCGCTGTCGGTCAGCGCCACCACGCGCCCGCCGCGGCCCGGCGAGCACGAAGGCGTCCACTACTTCTTCAAGTCGCCCGAGGCATTCGATGCGATGGCCGAGGCCGGCGAATTCCTGGAACATGCGCGCTTCCTCGGCCGCGCCTATGGCACGCCACGCGCCGCGGTCGAGGCGGCGCTGACCGCCGGTCGCGACGTGCTGTTCGACATCGAATGGCAAGGCCACCGGCAGATGCAGGCCACGCTGCCGCAGGATGTGGTCGGCGTCTTCCTGCTGCCGCCCTCGCTGCCCGACCTCGAAGCCCGCCTGCGCGGCCGCGGCCAGGACAGCGAGGTCGAGATCGCCCGGCGCATGGCCGCCGCGCGGGAGGAGATCACGCACTGGAACGAATTCGACCACATCGTGGTCAATCGCGACTTCGCGGCCACGGTCGCGCAGGTGCGCGCCATCCTGCACGCCGCGCGCAGCGAACGCCGCCGCCAGCCGGGGATGGCGGGCTTCATCGCCGGGCTGCTGGCCGGGTAGCGCGTGGGGACCATCCTCGAGATCGTCGCGCCGGTCTTCGCGATCATCGCGATGGGCTGGGCCGCGGCGGCCTGGCGCTGGGTGGAGGAAGCGGGCTTCCGCACGCTGATCTGGTTCACTTTCACCATCGCATCGCCGGCGCTGCTGTTCGCCGGCGGCACCTCGGGCACTGTCGGCGGCGGGCCGGCCGCCCTGGTGTTCTTCGTGGCCGCGCTGGTGGTCTATGGCGCGGCGCTGTGGCTGGCGCTGCGCCCGCTATCGCTGAACCTGGCCGAGGCCGGGCTGTTCGCGCTGAACTGCACCTTCGGCAATACCGTGATGATGGGGATCCCGCTGGTGGCGGCGGCCTATGGCCAGGCGGGGGTCGCGGTGCTGCTGGCGCTGATTGCGCTGCATTCGATGGTGCTGCTCAGCCTCGGCACGGTGGTCGCGGAACTGGGCCTGCATCGCCACGCGCCGATGGGGCGCGTGCTGCGCGCGACCCTTGGCGGCGTGCTGCGCAACCCGATCGTGATGGCGGTGGTGGTCGCACTGGCCTGGAGCACGCTGGGGCTGCCGGTGCCCTCGGCCATGCGGCGCACGCTGGAGCTGCTCGGTGCATCGAGCCCGCCGCTGGCGCTGTTCTGCCTCGGCGGGTCGCTGGCGTCGTTCCGGCTGGCGGGGTCGCTCGGTGATGTCGCCTGGTCGCTGGTGCTGAAGCTCGCGGTGCTGCCGTTGCTGGTCTGGGGGCTGTGCATCGCCTTCGGGCTGGGTGCGCTGGAGACCGCGGTGGCGGTGACCACGGCGGCGCTGCCGACCGGTGCGAATGCCTTCATGCTGGCGCGGCGCTATGCGGTGGGGGCGGAACGCTCGGGGGCGACCGTGCTGGTGTCGACGGTGCTCTCGGTCTTCACGCTGGCGGCGGTGCTCGCCTGGTTCCGCGGATAGGGCGCGCGAGCAGGCCGTCGCGGTCGAATCCGCGACCGGCTATGAACTGCCCGCCTGGGCGCGCCCGGCCACGAGCCGCGCGAGGGCGTCGAACTCCGCGACACTCAGCGTCTCCGCCCGCCGCGCGCCGTCGATGCCCGACGCCGCCAGCAGGCCCGGCGCATCGCCCAGCGACTTCAACGACCCGCGCAGCATCTTCCGTCGTTGCCCGAAGGCCGCCGCGGTGGTGCGTTCCATCGCCGCGAACAGCGCCGGCCCCGGGTCATCGGCATGCGGCGTGAACCCCACCACCGCCGACCACACCTTGGGCGGCGGGCTGAAGGCGCCCGGCGGCAGGCGCAGCAGCAACTCGCAGCGGCAGCGCCACTGCGCCAGCACCGCCAGGCGCCCATAGGCCGGGGTGTCCGGTGCCGCGCAGATGCGCTCGGCCACCTCCTGCTGGAACATCAGCGTCATGCCCTCGATCGACGTGGCTGCACGCAGCCATCCGACCAGCAAGGGCGACGCGATGTTGTAGGGCAGGTTTGCGATGATCCGCCGCGGCGCCGCCAGCAGCGCTACAGGGTCCACGCGCAGCGCATCGCCTTCGATCACGCGCAGCCGCCCGGGATGGACCGCGGCCAGGTCCGCCAGCGCCGCCACCGCGCGGCGGTCGAGTTCCACCGCCGTCACCTCGGCCGCGCCGGTCGCCAGCAGCGCGCGCGTCAGGCCACCCGGCCCGGGTCCGATCTCCAGCACATGCCGCCCATCGAGGTCGCCGGCCAGCCCGGCGATGCGCGCACAGACCGCCGGGTCGAGCAGGAAATGCTGGCCGAGCGCCTTGCGCGCATCGAGCCCGTGCCGCGCGACCGTCTCGCGCAGGCTCGGCAGGCCCTCGGCGGTCAAGGCGTCAGCCGCGCCGCTGCGGCGGCGTGGCGGCGGCCGGCGCCGGCGTGATCGCCTGGTTGCGGATGTCGATCTGCGCGCGGCGCTGCAGGTCGCGCAGCACCTGGCGGGAGATCAGTTCCACACGCTCGCGCAGCAGCCGGTCGCGCGCCTGCTCGGGCGTCAGTTCGGCCAGGTTGCGGGTCTCGCGCGCGCAGACCGCGATGATCAGCACGCCGTCGGGCGAGATGATCGGCTGGGTCGGCCGGCCGATCGGCAGGCTGGTCAGCAATTCGCGCAGTTCGGGCGGGTTGATGGTGTCCTGGCGCACCTGGCCCGGGTCGGCCGGGCGGGGCCCGCCGCGCGCCGCCGCCTCGACCATGTCGCAGCTGCGCGCCGTCTCGGACAGCCGCTGGCCGGCCTCCACCTGGCGCAACTGCTGGGCGGTGGGTGCGGCCGGGTTCACCTGGCCCTCGAAGGGGAAGAAGGCCTGCCGCAGCGTCAGCATGGTGGCGATGTCGCGCCCGGCGGTGCGCTTCTGCCGCAGCTGGGCGATCACGAAGCCGCCGGGCACGCGGATCGGGCTGGACACCGCGCCCTCGGGCATCTGGCGCACCACGGCCGCGACTTCCGGGTCCAGCCGCTCGGGCTGCACCCAGCCAAGGTCGCCGCCCAGCAGCGCGGTTTGGGACTGGCTGAACTGCGTGGCCACCATCGGGAAGGGCGCGCCCTGGCGCAGCCGCGCGATGACGTCGTCGACGAAGCGACGGACCTCGGCCTCCTGGCCGGGATTGGAGACCGGGATGTAGATCTCGGAGACCAGGAATTCGGGCTGGCCCGTGCGCGCGCGGGCGGCGGCGACGTATTCGTTGATCTCGGCCTCGGAGATCGTGGCCTGGCTGCCGAGCTGTCCGCGCAGCAGCCGGTTCCAGCCGATCTGGGCGCGGATTTGGTCGTACAGCACGCGCGGGTCGATCCCCGCCCGGCGCAGGTTCTCGCGCAGGCCGCCCGGCGGCAGGCCGTTGCGGTTCTCGATGTCGCCGACGGTGCCGGCGATGTCGGCATCGGTCACCGGGATGCGGCGGCGCGCCACTTCCTGGGTGCGCAGGCGCTCATCGACCAGCAGGCGCACGATCTGGTCGTTGGCGCGGCCCGGCGTGTCGCCCGTGATGCCGGCGGTCAGGGCCAGCAGGCGCCGGCGGCTCGCGACCTCATTGGCGGTGATGACATCGCCGTTGACCACGGCGGCGACGCGATTGGCCTGTGCGCGCGCCGGCGCGGCCGGGACGGACAGGCTGACCAGCACCGCGCCCAGCAGGGCCAGCAGCGATGTGCGGAGGGGGGTGTGCGTCGCGACAGTCATGGCGGTGCCTTCATACGACCCGGGGCAGGCCCGGGGAAGCGTCGCGGGGGGTCCATGGCGGGCAGCCGTCAGATTGCCCGGAACCCGGCGTCGCCGATGGTCTTGAGGCCGATCCTGAACAACAGAACGGTATTGGCGGGATAAAGGTTGCTGGTCGCCGGATCCTCGGCGAAGCGCTTGAGGAAGCGGGCTTCGAACAGGAAGCACTCATCCTCGTAGGCGACGGAGCCGGTGACCACGACGGCGCGATTCAGTTCGATATCGTATCGCCCAAAGGCGCCGACGCGCCAGTTGCCCCATTGCTGCTGGACGCCGAAGGCCACCTCGTTGCGCGGCTGTACCGGCGTCAGGTAGGGCGTCGCGGGGGTATAGAGGTAGCCAGCGGTTACCGTGGTGCGCGTCTCGAAGCTGACATTCGTGGCCAGGTCCATGAAGCGCAGGTCGCCATTCTCGTTGGCGAAGCGTCCGCGG
The DNA here is from genome assembly GCA_001464375.1 of Rhodospirillales bacterium Ga0074136. Taxonomy (GTDB): domain Bacteria; phylum Pseudomonadota; class Alphaproteobacteria; order Acetobacterales; family Acetobacteraceae; genus Neoroseomonas. The sequence continues at coordinate 10,850 of LNEW01000101.1, forward strand.
CCGAGGAATTCGAGCCACGGTGTCGGCATGACCCGCGCGCGCGCCACGTAGTCCGAGGCGCGGTTCTCGACGCCGCTGCCGGCATAGAAGGGCCCGCCGTCGCGCTGCGTGCGATACGATGCCCCGGCCAGGCCCTCGACCATGCCGCCATTCGGGAAGTACCAGGCGCCGCGCAGCGCGTAGTCGATGCGCGTGCCGCCTTCCTGCCGGTCGCGGCCATAGAAGCGGTTCAGGCTGAACAGGTTGGCGTCGGTGAATTCGAAGTCGATGCTGTCCTCGTTCGGCACGGAGGACTGGTCGCCGGTGAGCGGGCCGCCGACGATCTGTACCATCGGTTCGATCACCTGGTGGCCATAGGCGCCGGCCCGGCGCACGAAGGGCATTCGCCAGCCCAGCGCGGCGCGGATATTGGCGCGCGCCGCGGTGCCGTCATTCGACGTGATGGAATTGTTGGGCGCCAGCGCGAGGTCGGTGAAGGCATAGGAGGCTACGTCGGATTGCGCGCGCAGCGTCCACATGCCGCCCAGCCGGTCGTTCATCGGCAGCTCGTAGCCCAGGCGGAAGGCGCCGCGCTGGGTGTTGGTGCCCGCGGCACGGAACACCGCGAAGTTCCAGGTGTCGACGGTGAGGGTCCCGCCCAGCGCATCCACCGGCGCGCGCCAGTCGAGGTAGATGTTCGGCCCGACGGTCGGGATCAGGCTGGTGTCGTCGGTCGGGCGCAACCCCTGGAAGATGCGCGCATCGACGCGGGCATAGGCGTCGCTGCCCCAGAAGCCCTCGGTGAAGATGCTGGAATCGAGCCGCCGGCGTGCGCCGTAGCGGTAGATGCGCAGGTAGTCCTCGCTGGAGGCGCGGTTGAGATCGAAGCCGGCGCGCCAGGTCTCGTCGAGCGAGAAGCGCCCGCGGGAGAAGATGTGCCCGGCGAAGCCCTCCGGCGTATCGTCGTCGCCGTTCAGGTAGCCCATCGACCCTTCGGCCTCGATCTCGCCGAAGTTGAACCGGCGGCGATATTCGAGTCCGAAATTGGGTGCCTGCCGGGTGGCGAATTGCGGCCGCAGCACCAGTTCCTGGTTCGGGTCGATCGCCCAGTAATAGGGCGTCTCGACGAAGCCGCCGAGGAAGTTGGTGATGCCGAAGGTGGGGCTGAGGAAGCCCGATTGCCGCGGCGAATCGCCCGCCGGGTGCTGCAGGTAGGGCGTCCAGAAGGTCGGGATGCCGGCGAATTCCACCACCGCGTCGCGGTAGCGCGCCTGCCGCCCGGCCTGGTCCAGCGTGGCGGTGCGGGCGCGCACCTGCCACAGCGGCGGCGCGAGCGGGTCGTCCTGGCAGGGTTCGCAGGAGGAATAGACCACGCGCGACAGGTCGAAGATGGACCCGCCGGTGCGCCGCGCGCTGTTCGCCGCGACGCGCCCGTTCTGCGCCAGCAGCCCGCGCAGCCCCTCGATGACGCCGTCGCGGAACTGGTTTTCCAGCACGACGCTGTCGGCGAAGATGACCTGGCCGTCGGTCTCTATCAGCTGGACGTTGCCGCGCGCGGTCGCGACCCCGGTGTTGCGGTCATAGGTGAATTCATCGGCGCGCACGACGCGGTTGCCCTGCCACGCCTCGACCCGCCCGCGGGCGACCACCAGGGCGCGGTTCTGGTCGTATTCCACTTCCTCGGCGGTGAAGGTGACGGGCTGGTCGCGGTCCGGCGGCGCGCCGGGCGCGTCCGGTGCGGGCTGGCCGGGCAGCAGGGGGGCGATGTTCTGCGGCGCGACGATGGGCGGCAGGGCGCCCTGCTGCGCCAGCGCCGGCGACGCGGCGGCGATGAACAGGATGGCGAATGCACCCAGGCGGAACGTCGCGGCCATCACGGTCACCCATCCTCCAGATGCAGCAGCAGCGCGGTGGCCAGCAGGAAGCCCGCCCCGGCCGGCGCCCAGGCGGCGAAGATGACCGGCAGCGTGCCGGCCTCGCCGAATTCGCCGGTGATCCTGTCGACGACGAACAGCGCGAAGCCGGCCGCGACGCCCCCGCCGATCATCTGCCCGACACCGCCGCGCCGCGACGAACGCATGGAGAACCCGGCGGCGAGCAGCGCCATCGCCGCGGCCAGCAGCGGCAATGCGAGCAGGGACTGGAAATGCAGCCGGTGGCGCACCGCCGAGAAGCCCGCATTCTCGAGCACCTGGATGAAATCCGGCAGTGCCCAGAAGGACAGCGTGTCGGGGCTGGCGAAGGAATCCTGGATGCGCGCGGGCGTGAGGTCGGTCGGGAATTCCAGCCGCTGCGCCGGCGCGGGCAGGCGGTCGGCACCGAACACCACGGCGTCGGCGATGATCCAGCGCCCGGCGGCTAGCACCGCCGAGGGTGCTTCCACGCGCGCCAGCGGCCGGTCCTCGGCCGACAGGCGCCAGACGCTGACGTCATCGAGGCGGAAGGCCTCGCCGGGGCGCAGGTCGCGCAGCGCGACCGGGCGGCCCGACAGGATCGCCACGCCGCGCGGGTCGATCCCGGCATCCGCCTGGCGCAGCCACAGGCGGCCGCCGGCCAGCGCCGAGATGCCGCTGGTATTGCGCAGGAACTGCGAATCGAGCCGTTCGGCCCGCGCCAGCATGGCGGATGACAGCGGCGATATCGCCGCTGTCGCCACCGCGCCGAGCAGCACCGCCACCCCCACCGGCCCGGCCAGGAAGCCCCAGGCCGAGATACCCGCGGCGCGCGCCACCACGAGCTCCGACGATCGCGTCAGCCGCCAGAAGGCGATGATGCCGCCCAGCAGGATCGCGAAGGGCAGGATCTGCATGGCGACGAAGGGCAGCCGGAGCGTGGCGATCTGCCCGACCAGCGCGAAGGTGGCGTCCTGGCGCGTGGCGGCGCGACGCAGCAATTCCATCAGGTCGAACAGCGCGACCAAGCCGGCCAGCGCGGCCAGCATCGCCACCGTCATCGTGGCGAAGCGCCGCGCGACATAGATCATCAGCGTGCGCGCGAAGGTCATGGCGCGGCCGGCATCGGGGGCGGCGCGGCGCGCGGCCAGCCCGGGGCGCCGCCGAGCCACCAGGCGGCGACCACGCCCGGCAGGATCGTCTGCAGCCAGATCAGCGGAACCCAGGCATTGTCGCGCGCGGCGAGGTTGCTCGCCGTAAGGCCGAAGGCCAGCAGCCCGACCACGAGGGCAATGCCGACCGCGATGCGCAGCCCCCCGCCATGGCGGCGGAATTCGCCGGTCAGCGCCACCGCGAGCCCCACCAGCGCGAAGGACAACGCCGTGAGCGGCCCCGACAGCCGCTGATGCGCCTCGGCGAAATAGCGGCGCAATTCGCGGTCGCGCAGGCCTTCATCGGGGTCGGGGTTGAGCAGTTCGGCCACCGAACGTTCGCGCGAATCGCGCGAGCGGGATTCCTCGCCACGGGTGGCGCGCGCCAGGTCGAGGCTGTTCTCGGTGAAGGACAGGATATTGAGCCTGAGCGGCGGGGTGCCGGGCGCGGCGTTGGGGGCCGCGCGTTCCACCTGCTGGCGCACGCCGTTCAGCAGCGTCACGCGCGGGCCGCCGGCGGCGGTGCTGATGCGCCCCTGCTCGGCGAGGATGGTGACCGGCGCCCCGGCGTCGCGCTGGTCGTGCACCAGGATGCCGCGCAGCGTGCCATCCGGGTCGCGGTAGCGCGCATAGACCGTAAGGTCGTTGCCCACCTGGCTGAACACGCCTTCCTGCAGCAGCACGCCAACCAGCTGGTTGCGGATCTCGAACTGCCATTGCCGGAAGGCGGTATGGCTGACCGGCACCAGCCAGAGGTTGAGCAGCATGCACACGCCGGTCGCGATCGTGGCGAGCAGCACGGCCGGCCGCGCGAGCCGCCATTGCGACAGCCCCGCCGCGCGCATCACCACCAGTTCGCGGTCGCCCGCCAGCCGCACATAGACGAACAGCACCACGACGAAGGTGGTGATCGGCAGGATCACCGCGAAGAAGGAGGGCAGCATCAGGCTGGTCAGTTCGACGAAGACCACCAGCGACAGCCCGCGGTCGAGCACCAGTTCGATGAAACGCAGCGACTGCGTGAGCCACACGAGCGCGGCCAGCCCCACCGTCACGGCAATGAGGGCGATGGCGAGCTGACGGAACAGATAGCGATCGATCCTGGTCATCGGCGCCGGGAACCTAGAGGTTTGTGGCCCGCACCGAAAGCCTCGCGGTCCTCACGCCCGCGCGTGCGCCCGGCGCAGCCAGGCCAGCGTTCCGGCCAGGCCGGCCAGATCCTCGACCAGCCTGGCGCCGCGCAGCGTGAGCCCGTGGCGAAGGGCCTTGCCCGCATGGTGCAACAGCCGCGCGGCCGCAGGAGCGCACGCGCTGTCGCTGCGCGGCGGTGATCGACGGCGCGAGGATGGCGGCATCGGCAGCAGCGACCAGCGTGTCGACAGCGCCGGGGGCGAGGCGCGCATCGGGGTTGGGCAGCAGCACGAATTCGGTCTGCGTCTGGTCGATCCCGGCATTGCAGCCCGCGCCGAAGCCGCGGTTGACCCTGTTGCGGATGACGCGCGCCTGCGGCGCGGCGGCGGCGATGAGGTCGGCCGTGCCATCGCTGCTCGCGTTGTCCACCACGACGATCGACAGGGCGGGCGGTAGCGATTCGAGGAAGCCGGTGATCGCGCCGGCGCTGCGATGCGTCACCGCCACCACCGTGACGCGCGCGGCATCCGCCCCGCCTGTCATGCGTCGCGCCGGCAACGCCCGGTCAGGGCAGCACCTTGCCGGGATTCATCACACCGAGCGGATCGAGCGCGGCCTTGATGCGCCGCATCGCATACAGTTCCGCCCCTCCCCGCCAGGCTTCCATCATGTCGGTCTTGAGCCGCCCGATGCCGTGTTCGGCGCTGAACGACCCATCGAGGTCGCGCACCACGTCGTTCACCGTGTCCATGATGTCGTGGCTGCGCGCGAGGAAGGCATCGGGGGCCATGCCGGGCGGCTGTTCGAGGTTCATGTGGATGTTGCCGTCGCCCATGTGGCCGAAGGGCACCGGGCGGATGCCCGGGATCAGCGCCTCGCACGCGGCGGAGGCGCGGCGGATCAGTTCCGGCACCTTCGAGACCGGCACCGAGACGTCGTTCTTGACCGACGCGCCTTCCTTGCGCTGCGCCTCGGGGTGTTCCTCGCGGATGCGCCAGAGTGCCGCGCGCCGCGCCTCGCTGCCGCCGACCACGGCGTCGATCACCTCGCCCGATTCCATCGCGGCACCCAGCACCTGTTCGGCCAGCCCCTGCAGGTCGGCATCGGCGCGGGTCGAGGCGAGGTCGACCAGGATGGTGTGGTCCGCCCGTTCGGAAAGCGGCCAGGACACGCCGGGGATGTGCTTGACCGCGAGATCGACGCCGAGGCCCGACATGTATTCGAAGGCGCGGATCGCGGTCTCGTCCACGTCGCGGAAGCGGCGGAAGACCGCCAGCGCGGCATCCTCGTCGCGCACCGAGCAGAACAGCACCTCGGCCACCCGCGGGCGGGCGAACAGGCGCAGCGTGGCGGCGGTGATGATGCCGAGCGTGCCCTCGGCGCCGACGAACAGATGGCGCAGCGCGTAGCCGGTATTGTCCTTGCGCAGCCGGCGCAGGCCGTTCCAGACCTGCCCGTCGGGCAACACGACTTCCAGGCCGAGCATGAGTTCGCGCGCATTACCGTAGCGCACGGTGGTGTTGCCGCCGGCATTGGTTGACAGGATGCCGCCGATCATCGCCGTGCCCTCGCCGCCGAAGGACAGCGGGAACAGGCAGTTCGCATCGGCGGCCACATCCTGCGCGGCCTTCACCACCACGCCGGCCTCGGCGGTCATGGTCATGTCGAGCGGGTCGATATCGCGGATGCGGTTGAGCCGCGCGAGAGAGAGCACGACGGAGCGGCCATTGCCCTCGGGCGTGGCGCCGCCGACCATCGATGTATTGCCGCCCTGCGGCACGATGGCGATGCCGGCCTGCGCGCAGATGCGCACGCATTCGGCGACCTGCTGCGTATTGGCCGGGCGCAGCAGCGCCAGCGCGGCGCCGCGATACAGCCCCCGCCAATCCGACAGCGCGGGGGCGATGTCGGCGGGGTCGGTCAGCAGCCCGGCGGGGCCGAGCAGGGTGGTCAGGGCGTCGGGCAGGACGGGCATGGTCGCGGTGTGCCGCGCAAGCCGCGGGTCGGTCAATCTCAGCCGCCGCCGCCCATGCGCGCAAACACCTGCCGGTCGCGGTTTTCACGCATCAGCATGGTCAGGCTGGGGAACTTGCCGAAACCCAGGCCCTGGGGCGGGCCGCCCTCGGGGTCGGGCTCGATCTTGCCGTAGGGCTCGGAGGACAGCTTCTCCCATTTCCCGGCGGGCTTCTTCGCCTCGATGGTGACGACCGTCGCCTTCAACAGCATGCGTACGATCGCCTCCTTGGGCGAGGACGGCTTGGTCAGGCAGGGGTTGCCGCCGATCATCGTCCAGCCATTGGCGAGCGCCCAGGCGGTCAGCGCGTCCTTGTCCATCACGGGCGTGGTCCTTCTCGTGTCGCGGCCTTCTGCGCGCGGGGCGGCGGCGGCGCAAGGTTCTCGCGCGTCTCGTCCGGGCCGGGCTTCAGCCCATAGCGTTCCACCAGCGCCCAGACATGGCGCGGGATCATGTTGCGCATCATGCCCGGCTTCTGGCGGCGCAGGTGCAGCACCGTCTCGATGGCCTTCATCTCGACGCGGGCGCGGGCGAATTCCAGCCCGCGCGGGCCGATGCGCGGCTGCAGCCAGGCGACGATGGGGCGCGCCCAGTTGGGCATGCGTCGCAGCGGCAGGCCACCGGCGGCGCGTTCGGTATTGGCCATGAAGCCGCGCACGGCGGCGGTGCGGCGGCCGGAATCGCGCGGGGTCTCCAACAGCACCTCGTCGCCCAGCAGCGACAGCAGCGCCTCGCCGCGCGCATTGCGCACGATCAGCCACTGCGCGCCGGTGCCGCCCATGTAGCCCACGGTGATGTCGGCCAGCACGTTGGTGTAGTCCACGCAGGTGCGGCAGGTCAGCGGGAAGAAATCCCCCGGCAGGTCGGCCAGCGGCAGCAGCAGGAACGGGATTTCGCGGCGCCGGCCATCGGCGTGCCGGATCTCGACATGATAGTCGGCGCGGAATTCCAGATAGGTCACGGTCGCCGGCGAGGGGTCCACCAGCGCCAGGAACTTGTGGAAATTCTCCGTGGTGGTGTTGTCGGAACAGGGCGTACCGATCACGAAGATCTCCTCGAAGCCGAGGCGATCCTCCAGCGCCCGCAGGGCATAGACCTGGCAGGGAATGCCGATGATGGCGATGCGCTTGTGCCCGGCCGCCGCGGCCGGTTCCAGCAGGGCCAGCAGCGGCGCGTATCCCATGCGCATGCCGCGGCATAGCGCGAGATCCGCGGCCTGCGTCACCAGCACCGGCACCGGCTTCCAGCGGTCGTCCGGGTCCGGCGCCATGGTCAGCACGGCGGTCACCGCGCCGGTTTCCAGAAGACGTTCGGCGATTCGCGTGGTGATGCCGGTCCATTGCGCGCCATCGGATGGCGTGCGCAGCGCGGCGCGGACCATGCGCCGGAAGGGGCCGAAATATGCTTCGTCCGGGCGCACCGGGTCGCGTGCGCGGCCATGCACGCGCACCTCCAGCGCGGCGTAGTCGGGCTGGATGAACTGGCAGGCCACGCCACACGCCTTGTCGTCCGCCATGCGGGAGACGCCGCAATCGGTGCACAGGCCGCGCGGCGCGGCCTCGCGCAGCGGCGGACTCGTCACGCTCACAGGAACGCCACCCCGACCACCGCGCCTGCCCCCAGAACCCATAATGGGGAAAAATCCGTCCGCCAGACGAACACTGCCGATACCGCCGTCAGCACCGCCGGCAGCCAGCCCGTCGCCGTGCCCTGCGCCAGGATCAGCCCGGAGGCCGCGATCAGCCCGACCGCGATCGGCACGAGGCCGCGTTCCACCACCCGCAGCCAGAAGCGCCCGGACAACCGCGCCCGCAAGCGCGAGAAGCCGAAGGCCATGAAGGATGTCGGCAGCGTCATCGCGAGCGTGGCGGTCAGCATGCCGAGCACGCCGCCGACATGCCAGCCGAACAGCCCCACCACCAGCACGTTCGGCCCCGGCGCGGCCTGCGCGAGCGCGAAGCGTTGGGCGAAATCGGCATCGCTCATCCAGCCATGCACATCGACCACCAGGCGGTGCATCTCGGGCAGCACGGCAATGCCGCCGCCGACCGACACCAGCGAGATTGCGCCGAAACCCAGCACCAATTGCCAGAAGATGGTGGCGGTCATCGTGCGCGCAGCGCCTGCCAGGCGGCCAGGATGCCGAAGGGCGCCAGGCCCAGCACCACGTACGGCAACGGCACGCGCAGCACACCGGCGGCCAGCAGCGCGCACAGCCCAACGGCCAGCAGCGCGGGCGGCGGCTTGAGCTTCTGCGTCATCTTGGCCGCGGTGCCCAGCACCATCCCCGCCGCCGCCGCCGCCACGCCGGCCAGCACCGCCTTGACGAACGGCACCTCGCCATAGGCGTCGTAGAACATCGCCAGGCCCGCGAGCAGGATGAGCGGCCCGCCGAACATCGCGACGGGCGCGGCGATGGCCCCGGCGGTGCCATGGAAGCGATCCCCCACCATGATCGCGGCGTTGAGTGCGTTCGGCCCCGGCAGCACCTGACCGAGGCCCAGTGTCTCGGCATAGTCCTGGTCGGTCAGCCAGCGCTTTTCCTCGACCAGCACGCGCCGCGCCCAGGCATTGATGCCGCCGAAGCCGATCAGCCCGATGCGGCCATAGGTGAGGAACAGGTCGGGCAGGGTCGGGACAGGGCGCGGCGGGGCTTCGGTCATGCCCGCACACGTGAGACCCTGCGCCGCGGCGGATCAATCCCCCCCGGGTGCATCACCGGCCAATCGCCGCCGGCGGCGCGCGCGAAACAACGCAGCAGATCGGGGTGCGATCGAAAGGTCCCGCGGCGCAGGTCCGCCGATCGGACGAGAGCGGCTCGGGACCCCTGTTGTCCCGGCCAGGACATCCGATGCGAAGATTTCATCGGGCTGAACATTGCTCTAAATGCCTCGCGCAAGCGCCGGGCCCCCCGGCCCGGATGGAAGACCGCCAAAATGACCCAACGCCGCACGCTGATCGGCGCGCTCGCCGCCGCCCCCGCCCTGCTGGCCCTTCCCGCCGCCGCGCAGGACGCGCCCTTCCCCAACCGGCCGGTGCGCATCCTGCTCGCCTTCGCGCCGGGCGGCGGCACGGACCTCATCGCCCGGACGCTGGGCTCGGCCATGCAAGGCGTGCTCGGTCAGCCCGTGGTGGTCGAGAACCGCCCCGGCGCCGGCGGCAACATCGCCACCGAAGCCGCCGCCAATGCGCGGCCCGACGGCTACACGGTACTGATGGGCAATCACGGGCCAATGAGCGTGAACGTTTCGCTGTTCCGCAACATGCGCATCGACCCGGAACGCGTGCTCGAACCGATCGGCTTGGTGGCGGATGCGCCGCTGGTGGTGGTGGTCGGGCCGAAGTCGCGCGCACAGACCCTGCCGGAACTGCTGGCCGAGATCCGCGCCGCAAACGGCAATATCACGTATGGCAGCGCGTCGAACGGGTCGGCCAGCCACCTGGCGGCGGCGCTGATGCTGCAGATGGCCGGCCTCACGGCCGAACACGTGCCCTTCCGCGGTGCCGCGCCGGCACTGACCGACGTGGTCGCGGGCCACCTGCACTTCATGGTGACCACGCTGCCCTCGGTGGTCGGGCTGATCAACGGCAACCAGCTGCGCCCCATCGCGGTCACCGGCGACGCGCGCATGGCCGTGCTGCCCAATGTCCCGACCGTGGCCGACACCATCCCCGGCTACAAGGCGACCGCCTGGTACGGGCTGCTGGTGCCGCGCGGCACCCCGGCGCCGGTGAAGGAACGCCTGTTCGCCGCCATGCGCCAGGCGCTGTCCGACCCCGAGGTGATCCGCCGCCTCCGGGACGAAGGCGCCGAACCATCCAGCATGGACGGCGAGGCCTTCGCCCGGCTGATCCGCTGGGAGCGCGAGCGCTGGGCGACGGTGATCCGCCAGTCGAACATCACCGTGGATTGATGTGCGCGACGCGCGCCGCGAAAGGCGCGCGCTTCGCGAAATCCTGAGACGTGCCCGGCGGGACACCGCGGCGGATCCCGATCAGCCGGAATCGCCTGACCGGGCGACGATGCGCGCAGGAACAACCCGCTGCATCGGTTGGCGTGAGCCGCCGCGAACGCAAACGGCTCTAGCCGAACCGCCTGTCCCGCGCGATGCTGCGCGCCAACCAGCATAACGCAGAGGGTGGGAAGCGCATGAGCGCAGCAGTGCCGGTCGCCGGCAACAGGTTCATCATCGTCGGCGGGGCAAGCCTGGTGGGCTCCGCCACCGCCGCCGAACTGCTCGATGCCGGCGCCAGGGAAGTCGTGCTGTTCGACAATTTCTCGATGGGCTCCGAACAGGCCATCGCGCATATCCGCGAAAACCCGCGGCTGCGGCTGGTGCGCGGCGACGTGATGCGCCTGCCCGACCTGCTGCGCGCGATGGAAGGCTGCGACGGCGCCCTCCTGCTCGCGGCCTACATGACGCTGAACATGAACACCGACCCCTGGGGCGGGTTGGACGTCAACATCCGCGGCGTGCAGAACGCGCTGGAAGCGGCGCGCGCCAACAAGGTCAGGAAGGTCGTCTTCGCGTCGTCGAACGCCGTCTATGGCTATGGCCCCGGCGTGAAGGGCGACCTGGTCGAGGACACGCCGTTCCATTCGGTCGGCGCGCCGCCGGCGGCCATCCTGTATGGCGCGACCAAGATCATCGGCGAACAGCTCTGCCGCGACGCCAAGCGCCGCTTCGGCCAGGACTACGTCGTGCTGCGCTATTCCACCGTCTATGGCGAGCGCCAGCACTACCGCGCGGCGAACGCGCTCTACATCATCGAGACCTGGGACAAGGTGAAGAAGGGCGAACGCCCGCAGGTCTTCGGCGACGGGTCCGAGACCAAGCACTTCGTCTATGTCGGCGACCTGGCGCGCGCCAACCGCATGGCCTTCGAATCGCCGGCGACCGATGTGGCGGTGAACACCTCGGGGCCCAAGCCGGTCACCACGCTCGAACTGGTGCGCATGGTCACGACGCTGGCGGGGTCCACCATCGAACCGGAATTCGTCGGCGACACGCCGGGCAAGGTGCAGCTGACCTCCGGCGGTGCCTTCCGCATCGCGCATGAGGAAGCCTTCGCCGCCATCGGCTGGAAGCCCGAGGTCGAGATGGAGGAAGGCCTGGCCCGCCTGATGGCCTGGATCGAAGGCAACGAGGCCCGTGCCGTCTGACGCTGCGCCGCTCGCCGCGCCCCTGATGGCGCGGGTGGAGGCTGTCGCGCGCGCCGCGCCGGACCGGCCGGCCTTCATCCGCGCGGATGGGCCGGTCGGCTACGGGCCGCTGACGCGGCAGGTGCGCGCGCTGGCGGCGCAATTCCTGCGCGCCGGCCTCGCCCCCGGCGATGCGGTCGGCATCACGCTGGCGGATGACTGGACGCATATCCTGTGCTCGCTGGCGCTGATCCGGCTCGGCTGCCGGCAGGTGGGCCTGCCATGGCGCGACCCCGCCCCGCTGCGCGAGGGCCAGGCGCGCCGGATCGGCCTCGTCGCCATCATCGCCGATGCGCCCGAGGATGCACTTGGCGGTGCGGCCCTGCTGCGCCCCGACCCCGCAGCGGCCGCGTGCGCGCCCGATGCGCAGGACAGCCTGCCGCCGATCGGCTACGGCGAACTGGTCATGGCGACCTCCGGCACCACCGGCCGGCCCAAGCTGATGATCGCGCGCGAACCCATGCTGCTCGACCAGGCGGCGCGCATCGCCGGGTTCGGCGCGGTGTTCCTGCATCGCCCGAGCTTCGACGGCAACCACAGCAAGCGCCTGAGCTACCGCAGCCTGGTCACCGGCGGGACCGAGGTGCTGGCCCACGACCTGCCGGCGCGCGACCTGGCCGCGCTGGTCGCCCGGCATGGCGTGTCGCGCATCCACCTGGCGCCGAAGGACCTCGCGGCACTGCCGGACGCGCTCGGTGCCGCTTCCTGGCCCGCCGGCACCACCATCGTCACCACCGGCACCCGCGTGCCCCAGACGGTCAGGCGGGACGTGCAGGGGCGCCTCCGCTGCGCGCTGCAGGTCGTCTATGGCACGACGGAAGCCGGCATCGTCAGCATCGCCGGCCCGCACGACCACGAGGACCATGCGGATTCCGTCGGCCGCATCCTGCCCGGCGTCGCGGCCGAGGCGCTGGACGATGCGGGTACCCCCCTGCCCGACGGCCAGGACGGATTGCTGCGCTTCCGCACCCCTGCCCTGGTTGCCGGCTACCTCGATGATCCCGAGGCCGATGCGGAGTATTTCCGCGATGGCTGGTTCCACCCCGGCGATGTCGGCCGCCGCCTGCCCGGCGGCGTGCTGCTGGTGGCCGGGCGCGCGGACGACCGCATGACGCTCGGCGTCATCAAGATCTTTCCCGCCGAGATCGAGGCGGTGGCCGAGGGCTTCCCCGGCGTGGCGGAATGCGCCGCCTATCCCATGGCATCGGCGGCCTTCGGCGACATCCCCGTGCTGGCCGTGGTGCCGCGCGAGGGCTTCGACGCCGCCGCGCTGCTGGCGCATTGCCGGGCGCGCCTGGGCCTGCGGGCGCCGCGGCGCGTGGTCGTGGTGCCCGCCCTGCCGCGCAATGCGCAGGGCAAGGTGCTACGCCGCGAACTGGCAGGAACCGTCGCGCCGTGACCACGCCGAACCAGAACAACCGAGGGAGCACACCATGACCATCACCCGCCGCACGCTGCTGGGCACATCCGCCGCCGCGCTGGCCACGCCGGCCCTGGCACAGCCGCGCTGGCCCGACAGGCCGATCGAGATCGTCGTCGGCTTCGTCGCCGGCGGCGCCACCGACCTCGACGCCCGCGCCTTCGCAACGCTGCTCGAACGCCGCATCGGCGGGTCGGTCGTGGTGGTCAACCGCCCCGGCGCGGGTGGCGAGGTCGCCCTCGCCTCGGTCGCGCGATCGCGCCCCGATGGCCACATGCTGGCCACCACCAACATGCCCGGGCTGCTCACCATCCCGATCGAGCGCCAGGCGCAGTTCAAGCTGGACGACTTCGCCGGCGTGGCGAACCTGGTGACCGACCCGACCGCCATCACGGTGCACGAGGACAGCCCGTACCGCTCGATGGCGGACCTGCTCGCCGCCGCACGCGCGCGGCCTGAGGCGGTAACCTATGCCTCGCCCGGCGTGGGCACCGACGACCACCTGCAACTGGTGCTGCTGCAGGCGCAGACCGGCACGTCCTTCACCCATGTCGTGTTCCAGGGCGACCCGCAGCTGCGCACGGCGGTGCTCGGGCGCCAGGTCGACTCGATGGGGCTGAACCTCGGCCCGGTCACGGCGAACCGCGAGAAACTGCGCACCCTGGCCATGGCCGGCACCGCGCGCAGCCGCTTCCGCCCGGACGTGCCGACGCTGACCGAACTCGGCTTCCCGGTGGAGATGGCCTCCGAGCGCGGCCTGGTCGCGCCGGTCGGCACGCCGCCCGCCATCCTGGCGCGGCTGCGCGAAGCCGCCGCGGATATCGGCCGCGACCCGGAATTCGTGCGCATCCTGGAAGCCCGCTTCACCGAACCGCGCTTCGAGGGCGGCGAGGCCTGGTTCACCCGGCTGCGCGGGCTGCAGGAAGGCTACCGCACCCTGTGGCAGCGCACGCCCTGGTCGCAGCGCTAAGCGAGACGCCGGGCGACATCCCTTGGCGGGCTGCGGCGCGCCCGCCAGGACGCAGTCGCGCGCGATGCACCCGGGCGCAGCGGTGGCGGCAAGGTCACCACCTTGCGCGCCGCGCGCGCAGGCTGTGACGCCTGCACCACTGCAAGGTGGCATGGGCGCCGCGAGGTCGCGCCTGGCCGGCCCGGCGCGCCGGCGCGCCCGCGCGCGGCGATCGCAAGGCGGCTCAACCCCAGGTTGGCGTTGGCTTTGCGCCTTGCCGGCGCCGGGGCGCCCCGTCACATTGCGCGCCCTCAAGATCGCCTGGACACGACGCCGAGACCATGGACCACCAGCCCGCCCCACCCCTGCGTGACGCCGCCCAGCTGCGCGACCTGGTGGCCGCGGCCGTGCGTGAGAATCCGGTGGTGGCCGTCTCGGACCCGGCGCTGCTCGCGCGGCTCGCGGACCCCGCGGCGGATTGCAGCTTCGATGACCTGGGCTTCGACTCGCTGGCGCGCATGGAATTGTGCATCTGGATGCAGGTCGAGGCGGGGCTCGAGGTGACCGAGAGCGAGGTGCTCGACCATCCCTCCGTCCGCAGCCTCGCGGCGCATCTCGCCGCCCGCGGCTGATGGATGTCGCTGCCGAACTGGCGCGCTGCGAGACGACCGCCGATCGCTACCGGGTGCAGATCGAGGCGGAGAACGAGCTGAGCCCCGCCGAGATCGCGGCGCTGCACGCCGCGGCGTCGGAGCTGCCGGAACCCTCGCGCGCCTGGGTCGACAAGCTGGCGGCGATGTGCCGGCGCATCCGCGACCCGATCCAGCCATTCCGCCGCCGCGCCCTGGGACCCGGCGTGTCGTTCCTCGAAGGGTCGGCGGCACCGGGCGCGCCGCGCGCCCTGGTGGTCGCCTTCACCGGCGTGGCGCAGCGGATGATGCTGCCGCTCGCGCCCTTCCTGCAGGGCCTGCCGGCGGATCGGTGCGACGTGGTGGTGCTGCGCGATCCGAACCGGCTCGCCTTCCTGGCCGGGCTGCCGGGCTACGCGCCGGACCTGCCGGCGCTGGCGGCGCGCCTCGCGGCGGACCTGCCCATGGACCGCTATGCCGGCCGGTACTGCATCGGCGCCAGCTCGGGCGGCGCGGCCGCGCTCGCCTTCGGTCCGCTGGTGGGCGCGCGCATCGCGCTGTCGCTGGGCGGGCTGCATCCGCGCTGCATGGCACTGCGCGGCGCCCCGGCGGAGATCGACCGCTATGTCTTCGAGCGGCTGCGCGAAGCGGGGCCGCGGGCCGCGACGCGGCTGGTCTGCGCCCATGGCGCGGATTTCCTGCGCGATTGCGTGCGCAGCCGCCTGCTGGCCATGACGGTGCCGGGCAGCGAGGTGCTGGTGGTGCGCAGCGTGGCACTGCATGGCGTGGTGGCCGGCCTGTTCCTGCGCGACGCGCTGGCGCGATTCCTGGAGCAGGTGCTGCTGGATGGCGCGCTGCCCGCCGACGGCGCCTGGCAGCCCTGAGCGCGCCGTCCGCAACACCGGCTCGCCGCCGCCCCCGCGATCCGGCCGGGATAGGCTCGCTTGTGCCATTGCGGCGGGTGCCGCATCGGCTCACGCGGCGCGCGACGCCGGCGGCACCAGGCTGTCGCGGATGAATCCGACCAGCGGTTCGACCAGCGCGGACCG
Source organism: Rhodospirillales bacterium Ga0074136 (assembly GCA_001464375.1). Classification (GTDB taxonomy): domain Bacteria; phylum Pseudomonadota; class Alphaproteobacteria; order Acetobacterales; family Acetobacteraceae; genus Neoroseomonas. Next base: position 26,267 of record LNEW01000101.1, read on the forward strand.
CCCTTCGGCATCGCCGAACAGGCACATCTCGGCCGTGCCGCAGGCCGGCAAGCCCGGCAGTTCCTCAAGCCCCGGCGGCAGGCCGGACCGGCCGAGCACGGTGGCCGCGAAGCCCGCCTGCGCTGCCGCCGCCACGCCCAGCAGCGAGGCCGAGGTATACAGCACCTCGCAGGCGATGCCGGCGCGGGCGAGCGCCGTCAGCGCGCGGTCGCGGAACATGCAGCCCTGCGGCAGCATGGCCACCGGCAATGCGCGGTCCGACGGCGGGCGCCAGCCAGGCGCGGCGACCCAAACTATGGTCTCGGTGAAGATGGGGCGGCCCTCGGTCTCGCCGTCGCGCCGCTTCCCCAGCACGAGGTCGAGCGCGCCATCGCCCATCGCGGCCCGCAATTCGTGGCTGCGCCCGACTTCCACTTCCAGCCGCACCTCGGGGTAGGTCTGGGTGAAGCGCGCCAGCACCGGGGCCAGGTTGCGCGGGATGAAATGGTCGGCGACGCCAAGCCGCAGGCGGCCGGCGACCGGCGGGGCGACCATGCGGCGCACCGCCTCGTCGTTCAGCGCCAGGATGCGCCGGGCATAGGCGAGCAGCGTCTCGCCGTCGCGCGTCAGCGCCACGCCGCGGCCGCCGCGGTCGAGCACCCGCTTGCCCAGGATGTCCTCGAGCCGTTTCACCTTCAGGCTGATGGCCGATTGCGTCAGGCCGAGCGCGACGCCGGCGGCCGTGAAGCCGCCACGCTCGGCCACGGTGACGAAGCCGCGCAGCAGGTCGAGGTCCAGGTCGGGGATGCGCATGGCATGACAGGAAATCATGCGCCGGCGCGCGTCAATGACAGCCGGAAATGAAAAGGGCCGGACCCCGAAAGGTCCGGCCCCTTCCCGATCCCGCAGCGCGGGTCAGATTTCCTCGTCGCCGCCCCAGTCGCCGCCATCATCGGCCGCGCCCCAGGCATCCTGCGGCTCGGCCGCGGCGTCCTGGCCGTAGCCGGCATCGGCGGGCGCCTTCTGGTCGCCCCAGCCGCCGGCTGCGTCGGTCCCCGCGGTCGGCGTCGCATCCGCCCCGCCCGTGCCGAAGCCACCGGCGCCCGCGGCCTGCGCCGCGCCGCCGCCCAGCGCGCCCATCAGCATGTTGCCGAGCAGCATGCCGCCGGCAACGCCCGCCGCGGCCGCCGCAGCGGTGCCGAGGAAGCCCATGCCGCCGCGCGACTGCTGCGCCAGCGCCTGCGGGTTGTGGCCCGGCGGATACTGCGGCTGCGGACGCGGCGGCATCGCCGGGGGCATCGGCGTGTTGGACCGGCCGCCGAACAGGCCGCCGAACACCCCGCCGCCGCCGGCCTGCGCGGCCTGCGCCTGGCCCTGGCGCTGGGCGTTCTCGACCTCCCATTCCAGCTGCTGGATGCGGTTGTTCGCCTCGATCAGCGCCGCCTCCTGCACGAAGGCGGATTGCGTGATGCGGTAGCGCGCCTCCGGCAGGCGGGCGAACAGGTCGTTGATGAGGCGGTCGGCCTCCGGGTCCACGGGCGGCAGGGTGGGCATGCGCGCCGGGCCGGTGGCGCCCCAGGGGCCGCTCGGGGCCTGTGCGATCGGCGCGGCGCCGCTCATCCGTTCCACGAAGGCGGTAATGATCCGCCGTTCCTCGTCCGTCATACGCTTCATCCTCTCCCGACATGTCCGGGGCGCCGCCTGTGTTCGGCCCGCTCTCCCGTCGCGGCGCGAAATGGCCCGGCGGGCGGGCGGATTCAAGATGTGGTGCGGCGCCTGTCATCCCCCCGACATGATGCGCGGTGGCAGGCCCAGCCGGCGCCATTCGATGGCGGGGCAGCGGTCCATCACGACGACCAGGCCGGCGGCCCGCGCGCGGTCCGCCGCGGCTTCGTCGATCACGCCGAGCTGCAGCCAGACCGAGCGCGCGCGCAGGCGGATGGCGTCGTCCACCACGGCGCCGGCCTCGGCGCTCCGGCGGAAGATGTCGACCATGTCGAGCGGCCCGGCATCGTCCAGCGAGGCCAGCGCGGCAATGCCGTGGACGGGCCGCCCGGCGAGCGCCGGGTTGACCGGCAGCGCCGCGTAGCCGCGGTCGAGCAGGAAGCGGAAGACGCCATTGCTGGGGCGCCCGGGGCGGTCGGAGGCACCGACCACGGCGATGCGGCGGGTGGCGAGCAGCAGGGCGCGGATTGCATCGTCATTCATCGCGGGGATCCCGGTGCATCGAGCGTCTTCTGCAGGAATTCGAGATCCAGCCAGCGGCCGAACTTCCGCCCGACCTCGCGCAGCACGGCACCGCGCTGGAAGCCGAGGCGCTCATGCATGCGGATCGAACCCGCGTTCGCGGCGTCGATGCCGGCGATCATCACGTGCTTGCCGAGCCTGCGCGCGGGATCGAACAGCGCGCCCACCAGGGCGCTGCCCAGGCCGCGCCCGCGCGCATCGGCCCGCACATGGACGGAGTGTTCGACCGTATGGCGAAAACCGGGCCAGGGCCGGAAGTCGCCGAAGGAGGCAAGGCCGGCGACACCCTCGCCGTCTTCCGCGACCAGCACCGGATAGCCGGCATCGCGCCGCTGCACGAACCACGCGCGGCGGTCGTCGAGCGTGAAGGGGTCATCGGCGTAGATCGCGGTGGATGTCGCGATCACCGCGTTGAAGATGGCCGTGATGGCGGGCAGGTCGGCGTCCGTGGCGGGGCGGATCGGCATCAGAATTCCTCGAGCAGCCGCCCGCAGCCCGCGACCCTGTCCATGATCCCGTTGGCGCGCAGCGCGTGCCAGTAGGTGGCGGTGTTGATGGCGATGACCGGCTTGCCGAGCCACAGCTCCGCCATGGCCGCGAGCCGCACCATGGACAGGTTGGTGCCGACCTGGATGATGGCGTCCACGTCGTCGCCATCGAGCCGCTTCAGCGCCTCGACGCATTGCCTGGATGTGATCTGCGCGATGCCGGTCCAGGAGCGCGCCTGCATGGCGATGTCGCGCACCACGCTGAACCCCATGTCGCCGAAATACCGCGCGACCTCGGTGTTCATCGATGGCCAATAGGGCGAGAGCACCGCGAGCCGCTTCACCCCGCCATAGGCATGCAGCGCCGCCGTGCAGGAATGGCTGCCGACCGAGATGTCGAGGCCCGAGAAATTCTTCACCTGGCTGATGAACCGATCGGCGCCGCGCGAACCATCGAAGAAGGTCACGGCGGACATGCCCATGACCAGGTAGTCGGGCTCACAGGTCATCACCGATTTCACCGCATCCAGCGTATTGGCGCCGATGAGTTCGGCGCCTGCGCGGAAGGTCTCGTTCGAGACGGCATCGGCATTGGGCGTGAAGATGCGGCTGTAGTGGTTGGTCACGCCGGCCGGTCGCATCATGTCGAAATCAGGCTGCACGATGGTGTTGGTGGACGGTCCCATCACGCCGAACAGCCTGCGCCAGCCCAGTGCGTCCTTGCCCATCGCCATCCTCCTCATGCATCGCCGCGGCAGCGTGCCACAGGCGGGCGCCGGCGCCAGCCCTTGCCGGCACGCGGCGTGCTAGACAGGGGCGGACCACGGGGCGCATCGCCCCGCGCCGGAGACCATTGCCGATGAACCGCCGCTCCCTGCTGATCGCCGCCCCCGCCATCGCACTGCCGGGTGCTGTCCGCGCACAGGGCGCCTGGCCCGACCGACCGGTGCGCTGGATCAATCCGGGCCCCGCCGGCGGGGCGGGCGACGTGCTGTCGCGCCTGGTCGGGGACCGCGTCTCGGCGCGCATCGGGCAGACGGTGGTGGTCGAGAACCGGCCTGGCGCGGGCACCAACATCGGCATGACCGCGGTCGCGCGGGCGGCGCCGGATGGCTACACGATCGGGCTGGCGTCGATCGCCTCGCATGCCGCCAATCGCTGGCTGCACGCCAACATGCCCTTCGATGCGCAGCAGGATTTCGCGGCGGTCGGGCTGATCGCGCTGGTGCCCAACATCGTCGTGGTGCCGCCATCGATCCCGCCGCGCGATCTCCAGGGCTTCGTGGCCTGGGCGAAGGGGCTGGGGCGGCCGTTGAATTTCGGGTCGGTGGGCATCGGGTCATCGCAGCACCTGGCGGCGGCGCAGTTCGGCCTGATCACCGGCGTCGAGATCATCCACGCGCCCTACAACCAGGCCGGCCAGATGAATACCGACCTGATCGAGGGCAGGCTGGATGTGCTGTTCCAGTCGATCTCGGCAGTCGCCGCCATGGCGCAGGCCGGGCGCATGCGGCCGATCGCCGTCAGCGGACCCGAGCGCGTGCCCGCCTTCCCCGACCTGCCGACGATGCGCGAGCAGGGCGTGGACGTGACGACCACCGGCTGGTTCGGCCTGTGCACGCCGGCGGGGGTGCCGGACCCGATCCTGGCGCGGCTCGATGAGGCGCTGGCGGCGTCGCTCGAGGAGCCCGAATTGCGCCAGCGCGTCGTCGCCGGCGGGTCCGTCCCGCGCGTGATGCGCCGCGCCGAATTCGCGCGATGGATGGCGAGCGAGAGCGAACGCGTCGGCGTGATCGTGCGCGCCACCGGGGCGCGGGTGAACTGAGCGGCGTCAGGGCGCGATTGCGCGCCGCAGCGCGAGGCCGACCGGGACCATCCCCGGGATCACCTCCCGCGTGAAGGCGCCGAGTGTCCCGAGGAAGGACGGCAGCGCCGGCGGCGCCGGCGGGGCGGGGCCGAGGGCGGCGATCAGGCCCGGCGCCTCCGCTTCGGCCGCAGCGATCGCTGCATCGCGCGCGCGCAGCAGCGCGCCGTCGTCGAACAGCGGCACGAGGATCGCAGGCAGGGCTTCCAGCAGCGGCGGCCAGTGCGCGAGGTGCAGGTACAGGCTCGGCATCACCGCCGGGTCCGACAGGCCGTGCCGCGCGGCCAGGCTGCGCGCCGCCGCGGCCAGGGCGGGCGGCAGGGCATCGAGGCGCGGCAGTGGCGGCGGGGCCTGCAGCGCCGGGCCGGTCGGCGCAGGCGCGCCCCCCGGACCGGGCGCGACGCCGGCGGCGCGCAGGCGTATCGCTGTCAGCACCGCGAGGTTGGTCAGGTTGCCGCGGTTGTACGTCTCGACCAGGGCGGCCACGCCGTCGGGCGCGGCGGCGGGCGGCAGCATCGGCAGCGCGACCTGCGCCGCGATCCGGTCCCGCGCGCCCGCGACAGCGCCGGAGTCCAGCGCCGGGCGGGCCTGCGCCCACACCCATTCCAGCACCCCCGGGAGCGCCGCGGCATGGCGCCAGATCAGGTTCACCTGTGGCACGCCGCTGGCGGCGCGCAGCGCGTCGTAGATGGCGGTGACCGCAGGTGGGGCGTCCGCCTCGCGCAGTTCGGGCAGGCTCATCGCGCGGTGCTCCAGGCGGCTTCGAGTTCCGCGCGCGTCATCAGGTCGGCGTATTTCTGGCCCATGTCGAACAGGTTCGCCTCGTGCGGGCCGATGGCGCGGTCGCCGACGCAATCGGTCACGCAGATGGTGCGGAGGTTGCTCTGCATGGCGTCGACCACGGTGGCGCGCACGCAGCCCGAGGTGGTGCAGCCGGTCACCGCCACCGTGTCCACCCGGCGGAACGCCAGCCAGCCGGCCAGGTTGGTGTTGAAGAAGGCGGAAGCGCCCTGCTTGCGGATGATGAGTTCGCCTGGCAGCGGCGTGAGTTCCGGGACGATCTGCGACAGCGGGCTGGCTTCCGTCAGTTTCCGCAGGGAGGGCGCTTTCAGGGTGAAGACGCCGGCATCCGAGCCGTCCTCCGCATAGACCACGCGCGTATGGGCGACCGGCCAGGCGTGCTTCCGTGCGAAGGCGAGCAGCGCGACGGTCTGGTCGATGGCCGCGGCGATGTTGCCGCCACCGAAATGCGCGGGGTCGGCGAAGCCGACGACGAAGTCGACGATGACCAGCGCGGGCGTCTCACCGAACCCGGCGCGGTTGCCCATGCCTTGGCGGTGGTAGATGTCGGCTTCCGGGTGTCCGCTCATGGTTCTTGTCCCTCAGACGGCGGGCGCCGCGCATCCGCGCGGCTTGCCTTCGCGCCGTGCACTGTTGCACGGGCGGCGGCGGGTGGGTTGGGCGCGGTCGCGCTGTGCGCTCGCGGCCCGCGGCATGGCCGCAGGCCGCCGGTATCCGTGGTGACGTGCGCGGCCTGGCCGGGCGGTCACGCCACGCGCTCCAGATCCCTGAGCGACTGGATCATCGAGCTGCGCAGCAGGAAGGCGCGGTGCTTCGCGGGGTCGGCTGCGGTCGCGCGCAAGTCGTCATGGTAGGCGCGCCGCACGTCAGGGTCGCGTTGGTTCAGGATCTGGCGGTTGCGCATGGTGGTGGCCTGCACTGTCTCCAGCGCAACCTTTCGGCGCTGGCGGGCGTAGCGGTCCATCATCGAGGCATCGGCGCCGCGCCAGACCTGGGCGAGTTTCTCCGCCAGGTTGAACGCGTCGTGCACCCCGCCATTCATGCCCATCCCGCCCAGCGGATTGTTGATGTGCGCGGCATCGCCGGCGAGGAAGCAGCGACCCTTCGCGTAGGTCTCCGCCACCCGTTCATGCACGCGATAGGCGGTGCGGTGCCGCAGTTCGTAGCCGGCGGGGTTGGGCACCACGGCCTGCAGGCGCGCTTCGATGCGGGCCGGGTCCATCATGCGCGCCTCGGTCTCCGCCGGGTCGGTGGGGAACAGCACGCGCCACAGCGAGGCGGTGCGCAGCAGCACGAACCATTCCTCGGGGTCGGAGATGTAGGCGATGTTGGTCAGGTCATCGATCGCATCATGGAAGGCGAAGGGGGTCGACAGCGTGAGGAAGATTTCCGGGATCGTCTCACCTTCGAAGGCGATGCCGAGCGACTTGCGCACGGCCGAGGACGCGCCATCCGCACCGATCAGCCAGCGGCCGCGCACGGGTTCGCGCGACCCGTCCGGGCGCTCGATGGTGAGCGTCACGCCATCGGCATCCTGCGCGACGTCCACCGCCTTGGCGTCGTAGAGGAACGTGGCGTCGGGGTTGGCCGCGAGCCGGTCGCGCAGCATGCGCGTCAGGCGCCATTGCTCGCATTGCAGGCGATAGGGATGCGCGGTGTCGTCGCGCAGATGCCCGAGGTCGAAGGTGGCGATCACCCCGGTGTGGCGGTCGCGGAACTGCCAGGTCGGGCAGATCAGGCCCTGCGCGATCATCGCGTCCGTCACGCCGAAGCGTTCCAGCATGTCGAGCGTGGGTGGGTGGAAGGTCGAGGCGCGCAGGTCGTCGGGCAGGTCGCGCGCCTGCTCGACGATGGTGACGGGGATGCCGTCCTCGGCCAGCACGGCGGCGGCAACCAGGCCGGCGGGGCCGGCGCCGGCGATCAGAATACGGTGGTCGGTCATGGCCGCATTGCAGCGCGCGGCGCGTGCGGCGGCAAGGCGCCTTGATGCCGGCCTGCACGGAGGCATCTATTGGACATGGTCTTTGCCCTGTTCGACCGCTCGCCACGCGTGGCGCTGATCCGCCTGACCGGCCTGATCGCCGCGCGGCCCGACCCCTTCTCCGGCGGGCTCAATGCGGCGGGCGTGGGCCCGCTGCTGGAACGCGCCTTCGCCATCAAGCGCCTGGGCGCGGTGATCCTGGTGGTGAATTCGCCGGGCGGGTCGCCGGTGCAGTCATCCCTGATCGCGGGCCAGATCCGCCGCCTGGCGGAGCGGAAGAAGGTGCCGGTGATCGCGGTGGTCGAGGATGCCGCGGCCTCAGGCGGCTACTGGATCGCGTGCGCGGCGGACGAGATCGTGGCGGATCCGGCCTCGATCCTCGGTTCGATCGGCGTGATCAGCGCGGGCTTCGGCTTCGACCAGGCGATCGCGCGCATCGGCGTGGAACGGCGGCTGCGCACGGCGGGGGATGAAAAATCCTTCCTCGACCCCTTCCGGCCCGAGCGCATGGAGGATGTGGCGCGGCTGCAGGACCTGCTCGGCAAGCTGCACGAGGAATTCAAGGGCTGGGTCCGCGCGCGGCGCGGCGCGAAGCTCACGGCGCCCGAGGATGTGCTGTTCAGCGGCCGCTTCTGGATCGGGCGGGAGGGCGTGGAACTCGGCCTCGCGGATGCGCTGGGCGATGCGGAAGGCGAGGCGAAGCGGCGCTTCGGGGAGAAGGTGAAGATCATCCGCCTGGGCCAGCGCCGGCGGCCTTTTCCGTGGCGGCTGATCCCGGGTGCGCGCGAAGGCGTGGAGGCGATCGCGGCGGCTGCGGAGGAACGCGCCGCCTGGGCGCGGCTGGGGCTATAGGCCGCGCGGGCCAAAGGCGCGGCCGCGGTGCAGGCGGATCGCGGCCTGCCGCGCTGATGCACCGTGTCCCTGTGGCCGGGCGGCAGCCGGCCGGGGCCTTCGGCCTGACCAGACACGCGCCCACCAGGGTGCTGCCGTAGCCATCGCGCCGGGGCGTGCGCTCGATGGGCGCGCAGCAGCGCCTCCGCCGGCCACGCGTGTCACGCGGCGCCATTGTTGGTCGGGCTCTCGATGTCGACCCGGGCGCGCTGGCGGCGGTGAGCTCACGCCTCGGCCGAGACCTGCTCCATCCAGTCCGGCAGATTGTAGTGCATCGTCACCCGCGCGATCCGCCCGTCGCGGATGGCGTAGAACGTCCCGGCCGGCAGCACGTAGCGCTGGCCGCACGCCGCCGGCAGGCCGTCATCCGTCGCGAGGTATTCGCCATGCACGGTAAATTCGGCGGCGGCGCGCGTGCCGCTCGCATCGGCCATCACGACGATATCGCCCAGGCGTTCGCGGTAGCAGCGGTCCATGCGCGCCATGAAGGCCGCGAAGGCGTCGCGCCCGACCTCCGTCCCGCCCTGGTTCACGTCATGCGCGACATCGTCGGTCAGCAGCGCCAGCATGGCCGGACGGTCGCCGCGGTTGAAGGCATCGAGGTAGGCGCGGATCAGCGCGACGGCGGTGTCCAAAGGCGGTTTCCTTGCCGGAGAAAGGTCAGCCGCCTATAGGTGCCGCGCAAATCCGCGCAGCACCACCCCCGGACCGCCCATGCCGCAGAAGCCCCCGAGCTTCCAGGACATCATCCTGCGCCTGCACCGCTTCTGGTCGGACCAGGGCTGCATCATCCTCCAGCCCTACGACATGGAAATGGGCGCGGGTACCTTCCACCCGGCGACCACGCTGCGCGCGCTCGGTCCGAAAGCCTGGAAGGCGGCGTATGTGCAGCCTTCGCGCCGGCCGTCGGATGGCCGGTATGGGGAGAACCCGAACCGGTTGCAGCACTACTACCAGTACCAGGTCATCATGAAGCCCTCGCCGGCCGCGGCGCAGGACCTGCTGCTGGACAGCTATCGCGCGCTTGGCCTCGATCCCGCCCTGCATGATTTCCGCTTCGTCGAGGATGACTGGGAGAGCCCGACGCTCGGCGCCTGGGGCCTGGGCTGGGAGGTCTGGTGCGACGGAATGGAGGTCGGCCAGTTCACCTATTTCCAGCAGGTCGGCGGCATCGCGGTGGATGTGCCGTCCTTCGAGATGACCTACGGCCTCGAGCGCCTGGCGATGTACGTGCAGGGCGTCGAGAACGTCTATGACCTGGCCTTCAACGATGATGGCGTGCGCTACGGCGACGTGTTCCTGCGCGCCGAGCGCGAATACTCCGCGCATAATTTCGAGCACGCCGATGTGCCGATGCTGTTCCGCCACTTCGAGGACGCCGAGAGCGAATGCACCGCGCTGCTCGGACGCCAGCTGGCGCTGCCGGCCTATGACCAGTGCATCAAGGCGTCGCACCGCTTCAACCTGCTGGATGCGCGCGGGGCGATCAGCGTGACCGAGCGCGCCGCGTATATCGGGCGGGTGCGCACCCTGGCGAAAGGCTGCTGCGAGGCCTGGCTGGCGGGCGAGGCAGCGTGAGGCGGTGCTTGCGCCGCAACGGTTTTCTACCATATGACGGCAACGTTCTACCATGAGGTTGCCATGGGCCAGTTGAACATCAAGGACGACGCGCTGATCGCCGAGGCGAAGGAACTGGCGGCGCTGCTGGGCACCACCGCGACCGGCGCGGTGCGCGAGGCGGTGCACGAGCGGTTGGCGCGCGAGAAGGCGGCGCGCGACGAGTGCAAGCGGCGCATGTACGACGAGATCATGGCGATCGCCGAGCGCGCCTCGAAGCTGGTGCCGCCGGGCGTCACCAGCGATCATCGTGACCTTTACGATGAGAACGGCCTGCCGAAGTGATCGTCGATTCATCCGCCCTGGTCGCGATCCTGTTCAAGGAAGCCGATGCAGCGACCCTTGCCCGCGCGTTGCGCGACGCGCCCTCGCGCGCCGTCGCGGCGCCGACGGTGGTCGAGGCAGCGATGGTGGCTGAAGGCCGCGCCGGCCCGGCGATGGGCGGTGAACTCGACGACCTGCTGCGCGCGGTGGATGCGGAGATCGTGGCCTTCACGGCCGAGCACGCCGCCTTCGCCCGCGACGCCTGGCGGCGCTTCGGCAAGGGGCGGCATCCGGCGGGGCTGAACCTGGGCGACTGCTTCGCCTATGCGCTGGCCGTCGCGCGCGACGAACCCCTGTTGTTCAAGGGCGATGACTTCGCCCGCACCGACGTGAAGGCTGCGATCAAGTGCCTGAACTGCTGATCGAACTGTTCTCCGAGGAAATTCCCGCGCGCATGCAGGCGCGCGCGGCGGAGGACCTGTCCCGACTTTTCGGGGAACGGTGCGCATCGCTCATCGAGGCGCCGCCGCTGACCTTCCACGGGCCGCGGCGCATCGGGCTTGCGGCGCTGCTGCGCGGTTCGGTCGAGACGCCAGGCAAGGAGGAACGCGGCCCGCGCGTCGGCGCCCCCGATGCGGCGATCGACGGCTTCCTGCGCAAGCATGGCGCGACGCGCGAGGCGCTGACGCAGGAAGGCGCATTCTGGGTGCTGGCCAAACCTGGCGAGACGATCGAGGCGCGCGCGCTGGTCGCCGCCGCGATGCCGGCGATCATCCGCGCGTTTCCCTGGCCGAAGTCGATGCGCTGGGGTGGGACGTCGGCAATGACCTGGGTACGGCCGCTCAAGCGCATCCTGTGCGTGCTGGATGGGGCGGTGGTGCCCTTCGATCTGCGGTTGGGCGACGACGACGGTCATGGGCTGGCGAGTGGCGACCTCACCGAGGGCCATCGCATCATGGCGCCCGGCGCCTT
>LNEW01000102.1 GCA_001464375.1 Rhodospirillales bacterium Ga0074136
AGGATCGAGTAGGTGCAGAAGAAATCGTAGTCCGACAGGCCGAGCAATTGTTCGCGCAGCCGGTCGCCGTTCTGCAGCCGGAAGTCGCGCACGCAGCCGACCCGGTCGGAGGGCTCGCCATTCTCGATCCGGCTCTCGCGCACGGCCGGCAACCAGCGCGGCAGCGCGTTGAAGTCGCGCACCTTCTCCCAGACCCGGGCGACCGGCGCGTCGATGACGGAGCTGATGTAGACCCGCGCCATCACTTGTCCCCGCTCTTGGGCGCCTTGCGCGCGCCTTCGGCGATGCGCTGCATGTCGGACGCCTCGCGGATCAGCCCGCCCTGCTTGCTAAGGTTCCCGCCCTCGATTCCGATATCGCTGAGCAGGTTGTCGATGAGCGGCGCCTGCACGCGGTAGCGCAGCGCGGAGTTGATGACCTCGTCGGTCGGCGAGCCCCCGCCGGTGCCGCCCCCGCCGCCCATCGCGCCATCGAGCTGCACGATGCGGATGTCCTGGATCTTCTCCAGCGGCTTGACGCTCGCCGCCACGATGCCCTCGACATGCTCGAGCAGCTTGCGGCGGAACAGCGAATGCCGCGCCTCGTCGGTGAGGATGTTCTCGGCCTCGTTCAGCAGCTTCTGCGCCTCGGCCTCCACCGCCGCGCGCACCTTCTCCGCCTCGGCGGCGAGCCTCTCGGCCATCAGCACGTCGACCGACTTGCGACGGTTGGCGGCCTCGGTCTCGTGGACGGTGCGGACCTTCTCCTCGGCGACGGCGGCCAGCGCGCGGGCGGCGTCGGCCTCGGCACGCGCCGCGGATTCCTCCAGCGACTTGCGGTAGATCGCCACGGCCTTGTCCATCTGCGCCGCCTCGACGGCGCGCTCGCGCTCGACTTCCAGGCGGCGGCGAACGGTCTCGTGGTCGATGCGGATCTCGTCGAGCTGGCGCTCGGAGGCGATGCGCGCGCGCTCGATGTCCTCGCGGCTGACGATCTCGGCCTCGCGCAGGTTCTGCACGCGCGCGATCTCGAGCTGCTCGAGCGCCCGGCGCCGTTCGAGCCGCGCTGCCTCCACCGTCCGGTCGCGCTCCACGCCGGCGGTCTCGACGTCGCGCTCGGCGGCGATCTGCGCCTGGCGCACGCTCGCATCGGCCTGCGCCGCCTTGGCCTTCTCCTCGGCGAGGGCGACGATTCGCGCCTGTTCCGCGGCCTCGACCAGCCGCTTGCGATCGATGTCGGTGACCTCGCGCACGCGCTGGCTGGTGATGCGATCCTGCTCGAGCGTGAGTTCCGCGGCGATGCGGGCCTTCTCGACCGTCTCGCGCCGGGCGATCTCCGCGCTCTCGACCTGCTCCTCGCGGGCGATCTCGCGGGCGCGGGTCGCTTCCTCGGCGGCGATGCGCTCGTTGGCCAGGTTCCGCTCGCGTGCGATGCGCGCCGCCTCGGTCGCCTCGGCGGCGGCGATCTCGGCGCCCTCCACCGCCTGCTGACGCTCGATCTCCAGTTCGCGGATGCGCCGGTCCTCGGCGATGCGGACCTGGTTGACCTCGGCGGCCTGGGCGATGCGCGCGCGCTCCACTGTCTCGCGCGCGGCGATCTCCAGCTCATCGAGCGACTTCTGCCGCTCGATCTCCTGGCGGCGCACCTTCTCCTCGCCGGCGATGCGCGTCTGGGTCAGCAGCAGCGTCTGGGCCATGCGCCGCTTCTCGGTTTCCTCGCGCGCGACGATGTCGGCCTGCTCGGTGGCGCGCTGGCGTTCGATCTCGAGGGCCTGGGTCTCGCGATCCTTGGCGATACGGGCCTCGTCCACACCCTTCTCCTGGGCGATGCGGGCGCGTTCGGTTGCCTCGCGCGCGGCGATCTCCGCCTCCTGGAGCAGGCGCTGCTTCTCGATCTGGCGGGCCTCGGTCTCCTGTTCGTTGACGATGCGCGCCTCGCGCAGCGCGCGTTCCTGGAGGATGCGCGCCGTCTCGATCTCCTCGCGGGCGGCGATCTCCTCCGCGTCGATCGCCTTCTGGCGCGCGATCTCGCGTCCGCGCACCTCGCGTTCGGAGGCGATGCGCGTCTCGGCGATGATCTGCTCGTTGGCGATGCGCGCCTTCTCGATCGATTCGCGCGAGGCGATCTGCGCCTCCTCGGCCTCGGCGTCGCGGGTGGCGCGTTCGCGCGCGAGCTCGGCGCGCTGCTGGGCGCGGCGGAACTCGATCTCGCGCTCCTGTTCGAGGCGGGCGCTCTCGCTGTCCCGTTCGATGTCGAGCGCCATCTTCTCCGCCTTGAGATTGCGCGCGCGGATCTGGATCATCGAGTCCTGCTCGATGTCGTTGCGCTCCTTGCGCTTCTCCTCGATGTTGCGGATCAGCGCGGTCAGGCCCTCGGCGTCGAAGCGGTTCGACGGGTTGAAGAACTCGAGGCTGGTCTGGTCGATGTCGAGGATGGCGACGCTCTCGATCTCGAGCCCGTTCTTGTCGAGGTCGACCTGCGCGCTCTTCTTCACGCGCGTCACGTAGTCGGCGCGGTTCTCGTGCATGCCCGCCATGTCCATCTCGGCGGCGATGGCCCGCAGCGCGCTCTCGAACTTGCCGGACAGCAGCGCGTGCAGCCGCTCCGGCTCCAGCGTGCGCTGGCCCAGCGTCGAGGCAGCCATCGAGACCGCCTGCGTCTCCGGCCGCACGCGCACGTAGAATTCGGCTTCCAGGTCGACGCGCATGCGGTCCTTGGTGATCACCGCCTCGGTTTTCGCGCGGCTGATCTTGAGCGGCAGCACGTTCATGTTCACCGGCGTGATGTCGTGCACGATGGGCCAGACGAAGGCGCCGCCATCGATCACCACCTTCTCGCCGAGCAGGCCCGTCCGCACGAAGGCGACCTCCTTGGTGGAGCGCCGGTACAGTCGCTGCATGACCCAGTAGACGATCGCGATGACGATGACCGCGGCGATGAGCCAGAGGATCAGTTGGCCGACGAATTGCCCGTTCATGGTGGTGCCCCCTGCGGCTCAGCGGCCCGTGATGCGCTTGAAGGCGCGGGTCTGCTCGGTCAGCGCGATCTCCGTCGGCAGGCGCTCCATCGAGGATGCGCCGTAGAAACCGTGGCAGATCGCGGATGTCTTCAGGACGAATTCGGCGTCGGCCGGCATGGCCACCGGCCCGCCATGCACCAGGATGATCGCATCGGGCTTCACCGCCAGGGCGGCGGCCGCGATGCGGTCCACCACGGCCGGGCAGTCCGCCAGCTTGAACGCCGTACCCGCACCGATGCTGCCGCCGGTGGTCAGGCCCAGATGGGCCACGATGATGTCCGCCCCGGCCCCGGCCATGGCGGCGGCGTCGCCCTCGGTGAAGGCATAGGGCGTGGTGAGCAGGCCCTTCTGCCGCGCGGTCGCGATCATCTCGACCTCCAGGGCATAGGACATGCCGGTCTCCTCGAGGTTCTGCCGGAAGATGCCATCGATCAGCCCGACGGTCGGGAAATTCTGCACCCCGGCGAAGCCGACGCGCTTCACCTCGTCGAGGAACACGTCCATCACGCGGAACGGATCGGTGCCGCAGACGCCGGCCAGCACCGGGGTGTGCTTGACCACCGGCAGCACCTCGCCGGCCATCTCCATGACGACGGCATTGGCGTCGCCATAGGGCATCATGCCCGCCAGGCTGCCGCGCCCGGCCATGCGATAGCGGCCGGAATTGTAGATGACGATGAGGTCGATCCCGCCGGCCTCCTCGCATTTGGCGGACAGGCCGGTGCCGGCACCGCCGCCGATGATGGGCTCGCCGCGCGCGACCATGGCACGCAGCCGCGCCATGATCTGCTCGCGGCTTTCACGCCTGGCGCTCACGGCAATCCCCCCTTCCTGCGCGGGCCCCGCTGGGCACCGTGGAGCCTTCGGAATTCCTCCACCACCGCCGCGGCGAAGGCCGGGTCGTTGATGGCGTGCGGCAACCGGACCAGCCGTCGGTTCGGCCCCGGGCGCAGCGTCGTCTCGATGGCGCGGAACAGCGCGGTGCGCGCCGCCGGGTCGAAGAACGCCCCGCCAGGCGCATCCAGCGCCGAGACGCCGCCCTCGGGCAGGAAGAAGCGCACCGGCCCCTCCATCAGGTTGAGCCGTTCGGCGATCCAGCGTCCCATCCGGGTGCATTCGTCCGGCGTGGTGCGCATCAGCGTCACCTGCGGATTGTGCTGGTAGAAGGTGCGGCCGCGATAGCGCTCCGGCACCGTCTCCGGCGCGCCGAAATTCACCATGTCGAGCGCCCCGACCGACCCGATATAGGGCAGGCGCGTGCGGATCACCGCGCCGAAGCGGTCCTCGGTGCAGGCCAGGGCGCCGCCCATCATCATGTCGGCGACTTCCGTGGTGGTCATGTCGATCACGCCGGCCACGCGGCCGTCGTCGACAAGCCGTTCCATCGCCTGCCCGCCCGTGCCGGTGGCGTGGAAGACCAAGCAGTCCCACTCCTCCTTCAGCGCGCCGGTGATCTGCTGCACGCAGGGCGTGGTGACGCCGAACATCGACAGCACCACCGCCGGCCGTCGGGTGCCCCGGCGGCGGGCCGTCCGGCGCGCCTGGACCATGCCCACCATGGCGTGCGCCGCATTGCCCAGCACGTCCTCGGTGATGGCGTTGAGACCCTGCACGTCGGCGACCGAGTGCATCATGGTGATGTCGGCCGTGCCGACATATTGCCGCACCTCGCCGCTCGCGACGGTCGAGACGATCAGCTTCGGGACGCCGATGGGCAGCGCGCGCATCGCCGGCGCGACGATGGCGGTGCCGCCCGAACCGCCGGCGGAGAGGATGCCGGCGATCCCGCCTTGCCGCGCCAGCCAGCGCGCGAAGGCCTCCGTCATGCCGGCCACCGCCGCGCCGCGGTCACCCGTGAACACGCCCGCCGCCCCGCGCGGGTGGAAGGCGGCAACCTGGTGCGCCGGCACGTCGGCGCCGGAATGCCCGCCGGTGGTGGACAGGTCCACCAGGCGCACCGGCAGGCCGGCGTCGCGGACGATGTCGCGCATGTAGCGCAGCTCGTCGCCCTTGGTGTCGAGGGTGCCCGCCACCAGCACGACCTCCGCCCCGGGCGCGGCCAGCGGCCGGATCTCCATCTGCGCGCCCTGCGCCGCGGTGGGTTGGACGGTCAGCAGCCGCGCGTTGCGCTCGATCGTCGCGGCGGGCACGGGCTTCGACCAGCGGGTCGGCGGCAGCGGGTTCGCCATGTAGATCTTGACCGGTCCGCCCGCCGTCGCGGCCTCGGCAGCGACGGCAACGGACGGCGCGGCGGCGACGGCCGGCGTGTCGTCGTGGCCATGCCGCCCGACACCGAGCAGGCGCTGCTGCAGGTCGCGGTCGGCGGCGAGTTCCTGGGCCGGCGCCGCACGGTTGATCCGCCCATTGACCATGATCGCGACGGTGTCGGCCACCGCGCAGGCGACACCGATGTTCTGCTCGATCACTAGGACGTCGATGTCGCCCTCATCCGCGAGGCGGACCAGCATCTCCTCGACCTGCGCCACGATCACCGGCGCCAGGCCCTCGGTCGGTTCGTCCATCACCAGCAGCGACGGGTTCATCAGCAGCGCGCGGCTGATCGCGAGCATCTGCTGCTCGCCGCCCGAGAGCTGCGCGCCGCCATTGCCGCGGCGTTCCGCCAGGCGCGGGAAGGTGGTGTAGATGCGCTCGATCGACCACGCGCCGCCCTTGCGCGCCACCATACGCAGGTGTTCGTCCACCGTGAGCGAGCGCCACAGCCGCCGCCCCTGCGGCACGTAGCCCACGCCGAGCCGCGCGATCTCGGCCGGCGCGAGGCCGACCAGCGGGCGGCCCTTGAAGCTGATCGACCCCGAGCCGATCGGCACCAGCCCCAGGATCGCCTTGCACAGCGTGGTCTTGCCCATGCCGTTGCGGCCGACCACCGACAGCACGCCGCGGTCGAGCCGCAGGTCCACGCCCTGCAGCGCGTGGCTCGCGCCATAGAAGACGTTGAGGCCGCGCACCTCCAGCCCGGCCGGCGCTGCGCGCTCAGCCATGACCGTGCGTCCCGTCGCCGAGGTAGAGCTCCTGCACCTCGGGATCGTCCTCGATCTCGGCCGGCGTGCCTTCCTTGAAGACACGGCCGTTGTGCAGCATCGTCACCTTCGTAGCGACGCGCAGCGCCACGTCCATGTCGTGCTCGATGATGATGAAGCCGACATGCGGGGGCAGGTTGCCGAGGATCGCCACGAGTTCGGCGCGCTCGGTCGGCGACAGGCCGGCGGCCGGCTCGTCGAACAGGATCAGGCGCGGCGCGCCGGCCAGTGCCAGCGCGATCTCGAGCTGACGCTGCTGGCCGTAGCTGAGCTCGCTGACCAGGCGGGCGCGCGCCTGCGTGAGGTGCACCGCCTCGATCAGTTCCTCCGCACGGGTCAGCAGCGGGTCGCTTGGCCGCGGGCGCAGCAGCGAGAAGCGGTTGCGGTTCACGCCGCGACAGGCAAGGTAGACGTTGTCGGCCACGCTGAGCCCGCCGAACAGCAGCGAGATCTGGTAGGTGCGCCTGAGCCCCCGCCGGATGCGCTCATGGGCGGGGAAGCGCGTCACGTCCTCGCCGAACAGCCGGATCGCGCCGGAGGTCGGCAGGAAGTCGCCGGTCACGCAGTTGAACAGCGTGGTCTTGCCGGCGCCATTGGACCCGAGCACGGCGCGGCGTTCGCCCGGGGCCACGGTCATCGTCACGTCGGAGATCGCGGCGAGCGCGCCGAACAGCTTCGTGACACCACGCAGTTCCAGCGCGCTGCCCGTCGTCACCGACCCCAGCCGGTCGGCTGCGCTGATGCCCCCTGCGGCGGCGCTCACGGACCGCCTCCCGCCACGGCCTTGCCGGTCAGCGGATCCACCGCGCTGCGCCGCCGGGCACGCCAGCGTTCCCACAGGCCGAGCGCGCCGTCGGGCGAAAAGAACACGACGACCAGGAAGCCGACGCCGATCACCAGCTTGAAGCGTTCGTTCGACAGCCCGAAGGCGGACAGCACGTCCGGGCTGAAGGTCGACAGCAGGACGAAGATGAAGGCTCCGACGAAGGCGCCGATCGGCCGGCGGATCCCGCCGACCACGGCAATGATGAGGATGTCGATGACCGCCGCGATGCCGCCGGAATAAGGCGCCACCTGGGAGGTCTGCCAGACCAGCAGGATGCCGCCGATCGCCGCCACCACGCCGGCGAAGGCATAGGCCGCGATGCGGTGCGCCGTGACGTTGAAGCCGAGCGAGGCCATGCGCCGCGGATTGTCGCGAACCCCCTGCAGCGCGAGTCCGAAAGGCGATCGCGAGACATAGACGACCGCCGCGTAGCAGACCGCCGCGCCGCCCAAGGAGAGGTAGTAGAAGGCCGTCGGCTGCCGCCAGTCCACGCCGAACAGGCGGGGCGGCACCACCAGGTTGAAGCCGCTGTAGCCGTTGAAGATGCCGTAGTTCTGCCGGGTGAAGTAGAAGAAGGCGCTGGCGATCGCGAGGGTGATCATGATCGTGTAGATGCCCTCGGTCCGCACCGCCAGCGCGCCGACCAGGGTCGCGAAGCCGGTGGCGATGAGGATCGCGAGCGGCACATAGAGCCACCACGACAGACCGACGCTGATCTGCTCGACGCCCGAATTCCCGAGGATTGCGACGACGTATCCCGCGAGCACCGCGACGGTCATCTGGACCAGGCTCACCATGCCGCCATAGCCGGCGAGGAACATCAGCGAGAGCGCGATGATCCCCAGGCAGAACGACCAGCCAAAAACCTGGAACAGCCAGAAATTGCCGGCGACGAGCGGCATCAGCAGCAGGATGAAGCCGGTCGCCCACCAGGCACCCGGCACGCGGGAGAACACCCCGAACCCGCTGCCGGGCTGCGGCGCCGGCGCGCGGGCCTGGTCGGTCAGCGCCATGGCCAAGGCCCCCTCAACGCCCTGCCCCGAGCAGGCCCTGCGGCCGGAAGGCGAGCACCACTGCCATGATCAGGAAGGTGAAGACCACCGAATAGGTCGGCGCGTAGACCAGGCCGATCTGTTCGACCAACCCGATGATCAGCGCGCCCAGGGCCGCGCCGGGGATCGAGCCCATCCCGCCGACGATGACCACGACCAGGCTGGCCAGGAGAAAGCGCGTGTCTTCCCCCGGCGAGAGCGACTGGAAGGTGCCGCCGACCATGCCGGCGATGCCCGCCAGCCCCGCCCCGAAGCCGAACACCGCGAGGAAGACGTAGTTGATACGCACGCCGGAGGCCGCCAGCATCTCGCGGTCGTCCACCCCCGCGCGGATCAGCATGCCGAGCCGGGTGCGCGTCAGCACGATCCACATGCCGACGCCGATCACGATAGCGGCGATCAGGATGGCGATGCGCACCTGCGGGAAGCGCATGTAGATCGGCGCGCCATTGCTGCCGACGCCGGCGACGATGGGCAGCGTGGCCGGGCCGGACAGCCAGTCGGGCGACTGGATGGTGTAGGACTGGCCGCCCCAGATCCACAGCATGAGATCGGCGAGCACGACCGAAAGGCCGATCGTCACCATGGTCTGGCGCAGCTCCTCGCCTTCCATGCGCCGGAACACCTGGTGCTGCATCAGCAGGCCGACCAGCGCGACCAGGACGAACACCACGGGAAAGGTGATCAGCCATTGGTCGGTGGCGGTCGAGATCGTGTAGCCGAGGTAGCCTCCGAGCAGGTAGAGCGAGCCGTGCGCCAGATTGACGTTGCGCATCAGCCCGAAGATCAGGGTGAAGCCCGAGGCGACGAGGAAGTACAGCGCGCCGAGCGTCAGCCCGCCGAAGATCGCGTTGAGGAAGACGCGCTTGCGCCCCAGCGTCTCCTCCAGCCCCGGGCTCCACGGCGCCACGATCAGCCAAAGGAACGCCGCGGCCAGCACGACGATGACCAGCGACCAAAAGGGGTTGCGGCGTGCAAACTCGGTCATGTCTGCTCAATCGGAGGGCGCACACCGAGGCGAACGGTGGCCAAGCGGAGCCGCCGGCACGAACGCGCCGACGACCTCCGGATTGCGGCCACCGTCCGGGCCGTGCCTGGCCGGTTCAGCGGCGGGCGAGTGCGGCGCAGTCGTTCGGCGTGGTGCGCGAAGGCAGCCCCATGGCGCGGAACTGCTCGGCCGTCATGCCCAGGGTCTGGGTGACGCCGTCCGTCTTGGCGACCATCTTGTTGACCAGCGTGCCGCCCGGTCCTTCCGCGACCTCGTTCACGAACACCGTCCCGGTGGCCTGGCGGTTCTCGTTGAGCGTGATCTCGCCCAGCGGGGAGGCCAGCTTCAGCGCCGAGAGCGCGGCGCGGAACTTCTGCTGGCCGTCGCTGAGGTCGCCGTTCACCGCATTCAACCCGGCGATCGCGGCCAGGGTGGCAATGTAGTAGCCGACACCGAACAGCGAGGGGCTGGCGAAGCGCTGGGCGGCCGGGAAGCCCTCCTGGTAGGCGCGGACATAGTCCCGCCAGGCCGCATCGGGGTTGTCCTCCGCCAGCGGGCCGGAGGTCAGGGCGCCGATCAGCGCATTGCGGGCGCGCCCACGCGAGGTCAGCACCGTCTGGTCGGCCATGATCGTGCCGCCGATGATCTTGGTGCCCGCGCCGGCCTGCTGCCACTGGTTGAGGAAGTTGATCGCGTCCGTGCCGCCCAGGCCGAGGTAGATGGCGTCGATGTTGTCGGGCAACTGGGCGATCACGCCGCCGAAATCCGTGGCGCCGAGCGGCACCCAGAAGCGCTGCACGATGGTGCCGCCGGCCCGGCAGTAATCCACCGCGAAGCCGAGGAAATTCGTATAGCCGAAGGAATAATCCGCCGAGACGGACGCAACGCGACGGTAGTTCTTGGTCCGCATGGCATAGGTGCCCAGACCCGCGCCCCACTGCGCGCCATCCAGGTTGTAGCGGAAGAAGTTGGGTGCGGGGTCGACCCAGGTCGTCTCCAGCGCACCCGAAATGCCGTTGATGACGGTCTTGGTCGGGATCGTCTTGGCATAGTCGCGCATGGCGATGCCTTCGGAGCCCGACAGGGGTCCGATGATGAAGTCCACCTGGTCCTGCTCGATCAGCTTGCGCGCCTGGCGCACCGCCGTGTCGGGCCTGGTGTCGGACGGCGCGACGATGGTCTCGACGCGCCTGCCGCCGGCCATGTTGCGTACCTGGCGCAGCGCCAGTTCCACGTTGCGGACGCCGTCGGCGCCACCGGCGGCGAAGGCCCCTTCGAGCGCCACGAGGATGCCGATCTTGATCGGCGGTTGCCCCTGCGCGGACGCCGCCGTCGACAAGGCGGTCGCGCCAGCGACACCGAGAACCGCTCTCCTGCTCCAGTCCATCCGTCTTCTCCCTGATCGTCCGTTCTTGTTGCGGGGACCGGGATAGTGACCGATTCGTCCCGCACATCGGATTTTTTTATGAGCGCCCCGGCTGCGGGATAGGCCCGCCGCCGCTCGCTCAACCTGACCAGTCCACCGCGCGGCTTATCGGTCGTCAAGACAGGATTCAGGCCGATTCATCCTGTGCTGGGGCATGTAACGCCGCGAAGCGCCGGGGACCGGGGCCTGCACCGAGGGCGCTTTTGCACGCTGATCACGCGGTCCGGTCACCGCCGCCCGGGCGTTTGCACGCCCGCCGCGTCATCCCGACAGCGCCCCACCCCCGGGCCGGCGCAGCGCCGCGACCGCAGGCCCCTGCGGCAGCGCCAGCACCTTGTCGATGCGCCGGCCATCCATGTCGACCACCTCCCAGCGCCAGCCCAGCCCCTCGGTGCACGCGCCCGCCTCGGGGATGCGGCCCATGAGCTGGAGCACCAGGCCGGCGATGGTCTGGTAGTTGCGCGGCTCCGGCGGCTTGATGCCCAGGATCTCGCCCGCCTCGTCGAGCGGCATCGCACCCGCCAGCAGCCAGGACCCGTCGTCGCGCTGCACCGCGGCTTCATGGGCCTCCTCCGCCTCGGCGCCGAAATCGCCGATGATGGTGCCCGTGAGGTCGGTCGGCGTGACCACGCCCTCGATATGCCCATATTCGTCGTTGACCAGCGCGAGCGGCACCTTCGCCGCCCGCAGCACGGCCAGCACCGACAGCGCCTCGGCGGTATCCGGCACCACCGGCGCGGGCCGCATCAGGGCGCGCGGATCCAGCGCCTCGTCGCGCGCCATGGCGGCCAGCAGGTCGCGCACGCGCACCACGCCGACCAGCGCATCGATCGATCCCTCGCCGACCGGCAGCAGGCTGTGCCGTGCGCTCAGGATCATCTGCTGCCAGGCGGCTTCCCCGGCCTGCAGGTCCAGCCAGTCGACATCGCCGCGCGGCGTCATCAGCGCGCGCACCGGGCGGCTGCCCAGGCGCAGCACGCCGCGCAGCATCTGCTGCTCGCTGCTCTCGATGGTGCCATGCCGTTCGGCCTCGGCGATCAGCGTGCGCACGTCGTCCTGCGTCACCTTCTCCTCCGGGTCCGCGGTCTGGCCGAGCAGCCGGAAGATCAGGTTGGTCGACACGTTCAGCAGCCAGACCGCCGGCGCGCCGATGCGCGCGACCACCGTCATCGGCGGCGCCACCAGGCAGGCGATCGATTCCGGCCGGCGCAGCGCGAAACGCTTGGGCACCAGTTCGCCCACCACGATCGACAGGTAGGTCACCAGCGCGATCACCACGCCGAAGCCGACCGGCTCGGCCACCGTCCGCGGCATGCCCAGGCCGGCGAACCAGGCACCGAGCGCGCCGCCCAGCGTGGCGCCGGAGAAGGCGCCGGCCACCACGCCCACTAGCGTGATGCCGATCTGCACGGTCGAGAGGAACTTCCCCGGATCCTCGGCCAGGGCCAGCGCCGCCCGCGCCCCGGCGCGGCCCTGCTCGGCCATCGCCCGCAGCCTCGGGCGGCGCGACGAGACGATGGCGAGTTCGGACATCGCGAAGCAGCCATTCAGCAGCACCAGCGCGAGCACGATGGCGAGGTCGATCATGGAGCGAAGGGTTCCCGGCTTCTTTTTGTCGCGCCTTTATCGCACGACATGGCCGCCTGCGTCGCATGCCGGTCCTGCCAGCCCGGCACGGCTCCCGGTGCCGCGCGGTAACCGGCCGGGGCCGTCGGCCGGCGCGCGTCAGGCCTGGCCGGTCGCCATCGCGGCCTGCGCGCCCATTGCCGCCTCGCGCCCGATCTCGAACCACAGGCAGGGCTCATCGCGTCCGCGCGCCGGGCACCAGATGCGCCCATCCCCCAGCGGCACCATGCCGAGCAGCCGCACCACCGCCAGCGAGGCCGCATTGTCCGCCTGCACCGCCGCGCGCACCCGCGCCACGTCCATGCTGCGGAAGGCCTCGGCCAGCGCGGCGGGCGCCGCTTCGCGCATCAGCCCTTCGCCCTGGAAGCCATCGCCGAGCCAATAGGTGATCAGCGCCGTCGCCGCATCGCCCGGCGCGCGGGAGATGCTGATCCAGCCGACCACCGCGCCGTCGGACCGCCGTTCGATCACCAGCGGCAGGGACCGCCGCTCGGCCGCCGCCATGCGCACGCCGGCGATGCGGTCGGCCGCCATGGGCGGCGTATAGGGCACCGGCCAGGAGGCCAGCCGCCGGCTGATCGCTTCGTTCATCAGGCCGGCCAGCGCCGTCGCGTCGCGCGATTCCGCGCAGCGCAGGCGCAGGCGGGGCGTCTCCACGGCGGGAAGGGTGGGTGCATCCACAACCATGGCGTTAGTATAACCTGGAATGATTAACGCAACAGCCGTTTCGTGATGCGCTCCGCCATCGCTCCGCGTGGCGGGTCAAACATCCTCGCGAGCGAAAATCGCCCATGCCGCACCCGCGCCCGCAGGTTCGACAGCGCGCGGAAGCCTTCCTCGCCATGGGTGCGGCCGTGGCCCGAGGCGCCGACCCCGCCGAAAGCCAGGCCGGAGAAGCCGACATGCTCGACGCAGCGGCCATGGACGATGGCGCCGGAGCGCGTGCCGGCGGCGACCGCGGCCTCCTCGGCCGTGTCCGCGCCGAACAGGTAGATCGCGAGCGCGGGCGGACGCGCGGCGATCCAGGCGATGGCCTCCGCCAGATCGGCGCAGGGGCGCAGCGGCAGGATCGGGCCGAATACCTCCTCGGTCATGAGGGCAGAGTCGTCCGGCGCGGTGGCCAGCGCGATGGCGCGGCGCCGGCCTGGCCCATCGGGCCCGAGCGGGACCAGCAGGGCGCCGGCCGACAGTCGATCCAGCCGCGCCGCCTGCGCGTCGTCCAGCAGGGCGGTCTCCGGCACGGCAATCCCGGCGGCGCGGCAGGCGGCGGTGAAGGCCGCGACATCATGGCCGACCAGCAGCACGGTGTCGGGTGCCACGCAGGTCTGCCCGGCGTTCAGCGCCTTGCCCACCAGGATCTCGCGCGCCGCCTGCCCGAGGTCGGCGCCGGGCAGCACCAGCGCCGCGCATTTGCCGCCCAGTTCCAGCGTCACGGGCGTGAGGTTCGCCGCCGCCGCCATCGCCACGCGCCGCCCGGTCTGCGTGCCGCCGGTGAACACCAGATGGTCCCAGGGCTGGAGCGCGAAATCGGCGGCCACCGCGGCATCGCCGACCACGCAGCGCGCCATGTCGGGGCCGAGCCCTGCCGCCAGCACCTCGCCGATCAGCGCGGCGCAGCGCGGCGCGTGCTCGGACGGCTTCACCACGATCCGGTTGCCCGCGGCGATCGCGTCCACGGCCGGCGCCAGCGCCAGCTGCACCGGGTAGTTCCACGGCGCCATGATGCCGACGATGCCCTTCGGCACGCATTCGACGACGGCGCGCGCCGGCCAGAAGGGATAGGGCACGCCGGCGCGCCGCGGCCGCGCCCAGCGGCGCAGCTTGCGGCGCGCATGCAGCGCGAAATCGGCCACCAGCAGCACGTCGGCCAGCAGAGTCTCGATGCGCGACCGCGCACCGAAATCGGCGGCGGCGGCGGCGGCGATGTCGTCGGCGCGGCGCTTCAGTTCGGCGGCGAGGCGCGCCAGCAGGTCGCGGCGGCGCGACAGGTCCGGCGCGCCGTCGCGGGCCTCGGCGGCGCGCAGCGCGGCGAGGGCTTCGGCCGGGCGCAGCCCCGGCGGGGCAGTGCCAGGATCCCGCCCGACGTCGGTCGCCGTAGGCCCGCCGGCGGCTGCACCTTCGTCGGTGCGCGCGCCGGCGCCATGGGCCGCGGGCGCGCGGTCCGGTGGCGCGGTGCCGGATGACGCGTCGGCGCGCGGCGATGCATCCGCGCCTTGCGTCCCGCGTGGCGGCACGATCGGGCTCATCGCGGTGCAGGCCACGCGGGGCGGCGCGCGGCTGCGCGGCGGCCGGTCATGCGTTCACCCTCCGCAGGCTGGCCGCGCCCGCCACCGGCCGCGGCAGCCGCGTCGCGATCGCCTTGGCCGCCGCTTCGCCCGACCGCGCCGCGGCCTCGATGGTCGCGGGCAGGCCCGGCCAGGTCCAGTCGCCGGCCAGCGCCATGTTGCGCATGACCATCCGCGGCGCGACCGGCGCGATGCCCACCGCATGACGCGGCGTGGCGCGGCGTTCCTTCACCGCGCGGCAGGGCGGCGGCGGCTCGGGCCAGTCGCCCGGCAGCGCGAAGGCGGCGGCGGCGCGCAGGATCTCCGCCCAGGCGCGCGGCGCCAGCGCCTCGGCGCTGTCCTCGCTTTCGGCATCCGCCGCGCTCACCGTCACGCTGACGCCCGTGGGGCGCACGAGCACCCATTGCGTGAGCCCGCCGACGATGCCCACGAAGCGCACCGGCCCCGCGCCGCGCCGCGCGAAATGCAGGTTGAGGATCGGCGCGTGGCGCTCCGGCACGCGCAGCCCCGGGATCAGCTTCGCCGCCTCCCAGGGTGGCAGCGCGAGCACCACGGCGTCGGCCGGGTCGAGCGTGATGGTCTCCTCCGCCATGTGCAGCGCGGTGATGCGTTGATCCGCGCTGGTCAGCGCGCGCAGGCGGGTGCCGAGGTCGATGGTGGCACCGGCATCGCGCAGCGCCGCCAGCGCCGGCGCCACCAGGTCCGGCCCCAGGCCCTCGCGCGCCACCAGCAGCCGCGCCGCGCCGGCCGAACCAAGCCGCCGCAGCACCTGGCCGAGCCGCGCGGAGGATGCCTCCGCCACCGGCGTGTTCAGCGCCGCCACCGTGAGCGGTTCGACGAAGCCGCGCAGCAAGGCAGGGTGCTTGGCCAGCGCCACGCCGACCGGGCGGTCGGTGAAGGGCAGCGCCATGCCGAGCAGCGCGAACAGCCCGCCCGCACTCATGCCCGGCGGCCGCAGCGCCGGGTCGCGCCAGGCCATCGGCGCCGCGGCGATGCGCCGCGCGCTGCCATCGGCCAGATCGAGCATCGGCAGCCCCTCGGGCTCCGGCTCGACCCAGCCGCCGCGCGCGCCGATCGCATCGAGGAAGCGCAGCGCCGCGTGGTTCGCACCCATCAGCGCATGCGTGCCGTTGTCGGTGCCGTCGGGAAGGGCGCGGCAGCGGCCGCCGGCGACGGGTGCTGCCTCGTGCAGCGTAACGGCGTGGCCGCCGCGGGCCAGCGCGAGCGCGGCCACCAGCCCCGCCACGCCGGCGCCCACGACGTGGACGCGCGCGGTCATCGCGCCGCCACGGGCGCCAGGCGCAGCGCGAAGGCCGCCATGCGCGCCTTCTCCCCGGTGGTCAGGCGCGGGCGCGCGCGCGGCGGGCCGAAGCCGCGCGCGACCAGCCGGTCGAAGATGCGCCGGTAGCCCCACATCATGATGCGCGCGGGCAGCAGCGCGGGCGTGTCGAAGCCGCGCAGCTCCGCTTCCGCCCGCGCGAAGCCGGCCTCGGCCTGCGCCGCGAGGTCCCGCGCCGCGCCGGCTATCCCGGGCTGCGCCATCATGGCGGGGGCCTCGCCCTCCGCCACGCCATGAACGGCGAGCAGGTCGCGCGGCAGGTAGACGCGGTTGCGCGCCGCGTCCTCGTCGATGTCACGCAGGATGTTCACCAGCTGCAGCGTGCGCCCCAGCGCCAGGCCGAACCCCGCCGCCTGCGGCGCACCGAAGATGCGCACCGCCATCGCGCCGACGCTGCCCGCCACCCGCCGGCAATACAGGTCGAGCGCCGCGCCATCGGCGATGCGCAGGCGCGGCGCGGCGTCGGTCTGCATGCCGGCGATCATCGCCTCGCATTCCTCGACCGGCAGGTCGTAGCGGTCCCGCGCGCGCGCCAGTTCGCGCGACAGCGCGCAGTCGGGCCGGGACAGCTTCGCGCGCCAGTCGTCGAGGAAGCGACGCTTCTCGGCTTCCGGCATGGCACCATCGGCGATGTCGTCCACCGCGCGGCAAAAGGCATAGACCGCCCAGAGCGCGCGCCGGCGGTCGCCGCGCAGGGCCGACATGCCCTTCGCGAAGGACGACCCGGCGGCGGCGACGCGCGCCCGCACCAGCGCCGCATCCGATGGCCCACGAAACGGGCTGGCCGCGAAGGCGCGGGCGAAGTCGACCTTGCCGAGCGCGACGCGCCCGCGCACCGGATCGCCGGCGCGC
The DNA here is from genome assembly GCA_001464375.1 of Rhodospirillales bacterium Ga0074136. Classification (GTDB taxonomy): domain Bacteria; phylum Pseudomonadota; class Alphaproteobacteria; order Acetobacterales; family Acetobacteraceae; genus Neoroseomonas. The sequence goes on from LNEW01000102.1 coordinate 16,431, forward strand.
AGCCGCGCGAGCAGCCGCCGCGCCAGCGCGATGGTGACGCTCGCCTCCATCGCGAGGCGCCACGACCCGATCATCCGCGGCAGCCCCGCCGCGGCATCGAGCCGTTCCTCCACCCGGTCCAGTGCGGCGTTCAACACCTCGCGCCGCGCCGCGGCATTGACCGGATCGAAAAAGCCCGCCTCGCCCCCCGCCAGCGCCATCCAGGCTTCCGGCAGGTAGATGCGGTCCAGCGCATCGCGGTCCGGCACCAGGTCCTGCAGGTGATTGAGCACCTGCAGCGCGGTGCACAGCGCGTCGGAGGCGCCTTCCGCGCCCGGTGCATCCACGCCATGCAGGCGCAGCAGCATGCGCCCGACCGGATTGGCCGAGGCCGCGCAGTAGCGTTCCAGCGCCGCCCAGTCGCCATAGCGCCGCTGCGTCGCATCCTGGCGGAAGGCCGCCAGCATGGCGCGCGCCTCGGCCGTGCCGCTGCCCGCCGCGTGCAGCAGCCGGGCCGCGGGTTCCGTGGCGGACGGATCATCCAGCGCTCGTTCCAGCGCATCCAGCCGCGCGAACTTCTCCTCCGGCGCCAGCGTGGCACTGTCGGCGATGTCGTCCGCCGTGCGCACGAAGCGGTAGAAGCCCATCACCTTCGGTCGCAGCGCAGGCGCGAGCAGCAGCGAGGCGACCGGGAAATTCTCGCCGCTTGCATCGCGCGTGGGCGCGCCGATCGCGGCCGAGCCGGTCACGGCGCCTCGGGCGCGGCGTAGGCGCGGCCCTTCCAGCCTTCCTTGCGCCCCATCAGGAAGCGCGCCAGCGCGGTCCACTGGATGGCCAGCGCCACCGCCACCGCGATCGGATGCAGCAGGATGGTCCAGGACGGTTCGCCGGTGCGCTTCGTGATCGCCATGCGCAGCGCGAAGACCATGGCGAGCGCCACCGCCGCCTGCCACGCCGGCAGCAGGAAGAAGGGCCACAGATGCGCGCCCGCCAGCATCACCGTCCAGACCGGCAGGCCGATCGGCGTCGCCATGCCCTCGCGCGCGTTCTTCATGAAGCCGCGCCAGGATTCGACGAAATCGGGGTACATCCGGCAGCGCGCGATGTTGGCGCCGAGCACGATCTCGGTCCGGTGGCCCTGCACGCGCAGCAGCCGCGTCAGCTTCAGCCCGTCATGCAGCGTGCTGCGCACCGCGCCGTGGCCGCCCACCGCCTGGTAGGCGCTGCGTTCGAACAGCATCATCTGCCCGCAGCCGGCGGCCAGGCCGGGATGCCGCGTGAAGGCGCGCCCCCCGCCGGGCAGATACCCGATCAGCAGCAGGTTGATCATCGGCACCGTCAGGCCTTCGCCCCAGGTGAGGATGCGCTGCCGCGGCACCCCGCTGACCAGCGCCAGGCGGTGCTTCACCGCATGCCCGGCCAGCGCCGCCGCGGCTGCCGGGTCGAGCCGCACGTCGGCGTCGATGAACAGCAGATGCGTGCCACGCGCGGCCTCGGCCAGGCGCGCGCAGGCGTGCATCTTGCCCGACCAGCCTTCGGGCAGCGCCGGCGCGTCGACCAGCCGCACGCGGTCGTCGCGGGCCGCGAAGCGGCGGACGATGTCGGCCGTGCCGTCGGTCGACCCGTCATCCATGACGATGACCTCGACCTTCGCCTCGAGCTGGCCCAGCGCGTGTTCCAGGCAGTCGGCGATGTTCGCCGCCTCGTTGCGGGCAGGAATGAGGATGGAGACCAGCACGCCCTCCGGCACGCGCCCGTCGGGGTCGCGCACGAGGCGCAGGTTGATCGCGCCCACCACTGCCGGAAACACGGCGAGCACCAGGACGATCCAGGCGTAGTCGTCGATCACGGTGCGCGCTCCGGCTGGTGGTCGTGGCGGGGATCGAAGCGCCGCCCGCGCAGCAGCGCGCCGAGCCGACGCCACATCTGGTACACGCCGCCCATGCCTTCGCGCCCCTGCACCAGCGTCTCGAAGCGGTCGGGGTCGCGGGCGATGGCGTCCGCGGTCAGGCGATCGCAGGTGGCTTCCAGAGCCGCCGCCAGGCGCGCCGTGCGCGCATCACGATCGAGCGCCAGCAGGTCGCTCGCGGGAATCGGCGCGCCGAAGGCGACCAGCATCTCCGCCTTGCGCTCGCCCCAGAACGGGTAGTCGAGCGCCAGCGGCACGAAGTTCGCGCCTGGCGCCATCTCCGGCAGGCGGCTCATGCCCGGCGCGATCGGGATGGGCCTTTCGCGCGGGTCGGCGAAGCGACCCGGCGCGTTTATCCACAGGATATGCGCGGGGTCCTGCAGGACGTGTTCCGCCGTGCGCAGGAAGGCCACGGTCCCGCGCGGGGTCCCGGTCTCGATCCCGAAGACGCCAAGGCGGCGCATGAAGGCGTATTTGTCGAGCGCCCATTCGGCCATCGGCGTGAACAGCGGCCGGTCCTTCAGCAGCCGGCGGTACAGCAGCATGAAGGCCACGCCATCCCACCAGGACGGGTGGTTGGCGAAGATCACCGCCGGTGCGCCGCGCGGGATCTCGGGCATGCCCCAGTGGGCGATGCGCACCGCGCGCATGTGCCTGCGCGTGAAGCGCGTGAACATGAAGTTGAAAAAATCCAGGTGGCGCTCCGAACGGAGCACCACCGGATCACGCCCTGGCTTCCCGGCCCGGCTGGTCATTCGGCAGCGAGGAGCGCGTCCCTGAGCCCCGCGCGTTCCGCCGCTTCCGACATGCCGCGCCCGCCCGCATCGCGGTCCATCGCATCGGCGGCGATCCAGCCCGACATCATCACCATCGGCATGCCAGGTCCCGGATGCGCGGCGCCACCGCACAGGTACAGCCCCTTGATCGCCTTCGACCGGTTGGACGGCTTGAAGGCGCCCAGGAACGCGCCGTGCGAGGCCAGGCCGTAGATCGCCCCGTCCAGCACCTTGTAGCGTTCGTGGATGTCCTGCGGCGTCAGGGCGCGCTCGACCACGATGCGCTCCTCGATATCCTCGAGGCCCGCGGTGCGCTTCAGCTTGTCGAGAATGACCTGGCGATACGGCGCGAACATCTTCGACCAGTCCTGCCCCGGGCGCAGGTGCGGCGTGTGCACCAGCACGTACAAAGCCTCGCCGCCCTCGGGCGCCGTGGTGGGGTCGGTACCGGCGGTCGCGGCCAGGTAGGCGGTCGGGTCCGGCGCGGGCACGCCCTTCTTGTAGATCGCGTCGAATTCCTCCTCCGCGTCGCGGGAGAAGACGAAGTCGTGGTGCGCCAGGTGGTCGTAGCGCTTGTTCAGGCCGAGGTAGAGCACCACGCCCGAGCACGCGGGTTTGTAGCCCTTCCTGGCGATGGCCTTGGCCGGCGCGCCCTTCACCAGTTCCGTGTAGGTGCGCACCGCATCCATGTTCGAGATCAGCGCGTCGCAGGCGATGCGTTCGCCGTTCGCGGTGACCGAGCGCACCGCGCCGTTCTCGATCTCGATCGCCGTCACTTCGGAATCGGTGCGCAGGTCGGCGCCGAGGTCGGTGGCCAGTTTCGCCAGCCCTTCGGCCACGGCGCGCGTGCCGCCCTCGGGGTACCACACGCCCTCGCTCGCCTGCATGTCGCCGATGCCGCACAGCACCGCCGGCGCGAGGTAGGGGCTGGATCCGACATATTGCGTGAAATGGTCCAGCATCTGCGCCAGGCGATCATCGGGCACGTTGCCGCGGATCACCTTCGCCACGGTGCGGCCCATGCGCAGCGCCAGCACGTCGCGCAGCACCTCGGTGTTGAAGCTCGTGCTGAAATCCAGCGTGTCGCCGATCCCCTCGACCGGCTTCCAGAAGAAGAATTTCTCGCTGACCTCATGCAGGTGGCGCGAGATGTCCTGGAACTTGCGATAGCCCGCGCCATTGCCCTTGCCCGGCGCGAAGCGGTCCATCGCCTGCGCCATGGTGTCGACATTCGCCATCAGGTCGATGCGGGTGTTGTCGTCGAAGAAGCAGCGCCATTGCGGGTCGAGCCGGATCAGCGGCAGCTCGGTCGCCTGGTCGCGACCGGCTTCGGCGAAGATGCGCCGCAGCACGCGCGGCACGGTCAGGATGGTCGGGCCCATGTCGAAGCGGAAGCGCCCCGGGCCGGCGGGATTGTCCAGGTGCAGCACCGCGGCCTTGCCGCCGAGCCACGGGTTGCGCTCCAGCAGCGTGACCTGGTGCCCGCGCGCCTGCGCGACAGCGGCCGCGGCAAGGCCACCCAAGCCGCTGCCGATGACGACGACCTTCGAACCCATACCCGTATCCTCCCGATCAGTCGCCGAGCGCAGGCTGCACGGCGCCGATCCTGTCGTTTGCTGCGGCGCTCGGCCGCATGCCCAGGTCATCCATCAGCAGTTTCGCGCTGATGCGGGCCCCTTCGTAGATCACCGGCAGCCCGCTGCCCGGATGCGTGCCGCCGCCGACCAGATACACGCCCTCCGCCTTGCCGAAGCGGTTGCGCGGCCGGAAATGCATCATCTGCCTGACATTATGCGCCAGGTTGAAGGTGGCGCCGTAGCCCACCGCGTATTCATCCTGCCAGTCCTGCGGCGTGACGATGCGTTCGTAGCGGATGCGCGATTCGATATCGTGCAGGCCCAACGCCTTCAACCGGTCGAGTGCGACGCGCCGATAGCGCTGCGTCTCCGCCGCCCAATCCTGCCCGCCATGCAGGTTCGGCACGGGCACCAGCATGTACAGCGTGGAATGGCCTTCCGGCGCCAGCGACGGGTCGGTGCCAGCCGCCGCCTGCACGTACAGCGAAGGATTCTCGGGAATGATCCCGCCCTCGATCTGCTGCAGGTTGTGCTCGTAGTTCTCCGACAGCAGCACGCTGTGATGCGCGAGGTCGAGCTTCCCCTCGATCCCGAGGTACAGCATGAAGGTCGAGCACGAATACCGTGCCTTCGCGATCTTCGCGTTCGGCCATTGCGGGCGCAGCGCTTCCGGCATCAGGCCGGGAATGGCGTGGGCGAAATCGGCATTCACGACCACCGCATCGGCGTCATGGCGCTTGCCGCCGACCTCCACGCCCGACGCACGGCTGCCTTCGAAGGACAGCCGGTCGACCTTCGCATCGAAGCGGAATTCCACGCCCAGCCGTTCGGCGACCCGCGCCATCGCCTCGCTCACCGCGCCGCAGCCGCCGCGCGGGTGGAAGATGCCGTGCTCGTATTCCAGGAAGGACAGGATCGAGAACATCGACGGGCAGCGGAACGGGCTCATGCCCAGGTATTTCGACTGGAAGGTGAAGGCGAGCCGCGTGCGCGGGTCGGCGAAATGGCGCTTGAGGTCGGTATCCAGCGACGACCACGGGCGCAGGTAGCGCAGTCCCTTCATGACCTCCGGCGCGAGATACGTCATCAGCCCGTGGAAGGGGCGTTCGAGCACCGGGCGGAAGGCGTTCAGCTTCACCCGGTTGTCCGACATGAAGGACCGCAGGCCCTTGGCATCCGCCGGGTTCAGCTTGGCGATCTCGGCTTCCATCCGCGCCATGTCGGGCGAGGCATCGAGCGTGATCGGGTTCGACCCCTCGAACACCAGGCGGTATTGCGGGTCGAGGCGGATGAGGTCCACCTCGTCGTCGAAATCCGCGCCGCATTGCGCGAAGATCTCGCGCAGGATGCGCGGATACAGGAAGAAGGTCGGCCCGATATCGAAGCGGTAGCCGCCCGGCGCGGTGACGGTGCGCGTGCGGCCGCCGACCACGCCGTCGCGCTCGAACACGGTCACCCGCGCGCCATTGGCGGCCAGGATCATCGCGGCGGCGAGGCCGCCGGGACCGGCGCCGATGATGGAGACGCGCGGGCGGGTCCGGGAGAGGGCAGGCAACGGGGCGTTCATCCGATTGTTTCGTGGCGGTTCGGCGTCAGCGCAGATTGCCCCGCTCGGCGAGGCTGCAAGGGTCCCGGTGTCATGCGGCGAGTGCTCCGGCGATCTCGGCGACCCGTCCGCCGGCGCGCGGCAGCAGGCGCCTGAGGTAGAATTCGGCGATCGGACCGTAGGCGGACGGATCCTCCGCCGCAGCGCGCGCCAGCATCCAGCCCCCCAGCACCCAGCCCGCGGCATCGAGATACGCCACCGCCACCGACTGCGCGGCGTCCGCGTCGCGCCCCTGGGCGTCCAGCACGGCGAGGGTGGCTTCCTCCAGCGTCTCGGCGGCGGCGCGCAGGCGCGCATCGGGTACCCGCTTCACCTCGTCGATCAGCGCGCGCATGCCCGCGCCGCCATCCTTCGCGAGTTTGCGGACCAGCAGGTCGATCGCCTGGATGCCGTTGGTGCCCTCGTAGATCGGCGCGATCCGCGCATCGCGCAGCACCTGCGCGGCGCCGGCATCCTCCACGAAGCCCATGCCGCCATGCACCTGGATGCCGGTGGACGCCGTCTCGACGCCGCGATCGGTGCACCAGGCCTTCAGGATCGGCGTCAGCAGCGCGAGGCGTTCCAGCGCCGCCGCATCGCCGGTCAGCGCGTGGCGATCGACGCACAAGGCGGTCTCGAGCGCGAGCAGCCGCGCCGCCAGCGTGGTGGCGCGCATCTCCATCAGCATGCGCGCGACATCCGGGTGGCGCGCGATCGGGCGGCCGCCCTGCACGCGCTGCTCGGCATAGGCCTCGGCCAGCCGCAGCGCGGCCGCGCCATGCGCGACCCCCTGCGTGCCCACGCCCAGGCGCGCATTGTTCATCATGGCGAACATCGCCGGCAGGCCGCGATGCACCTCGCCGATCAGCTCGGCCTCCGCGCCCTCGAACACCATCACGCAGGTGGGGCTGGCATGGATGCCCATCTTGCGTTCGATCCCGCCGGCGCGCAGCGCGTTGCGCGTGCCGTCATCGCGCAGCTTGGTGCAGGCGAACAGGCTGATGCCCTTGGACCCGGGCGGCGCATCCGGCAGGCGGGCCAGCACCAGGTACAGGATGTTGTCGGTGCAGTCGTGGTCGCCCCAGGTGATGAAGATCTTCTCGCCATGCAGCGCATAGCGGCCATCGCCGAGGGGCTCGGCGCGGGTGCGCAGCACGCCGAGGTCGCTGCCCGCGCCCGGTTCCGTCAGGCACATCGCGCCGGTCCATTCGCCGCTGACCATCCGAGGCAGCCAACGCGCCGCCTGGTCCGGCGTTGCATGATGCACCAGGCAGTCGATCGCGCCGGCGGTCAGCAGCGGCCCCAGCATGAAGGACGTATCCGCCGCCATGCCCAGTTCGGTCATCGCCGTCCACAGCGCCGCCGGCAGGCCCTGCCCGCCGTGTTCGACCGGCGCGGCCAATGACTGCCAGCCGCCGTCCATCCACCGCGCATAGGCGTCGCGATACGGCGTGGTGACCACGCCATTGGCATAGACCGCGCCGGCACGGTCGGCCGCCTGGGCGCCGGGCAGCAGGACCTCGGTGCAGAAGCGGTCGGCCTCGGTGACGATCTGCGCGATGTCGGCGGCGCTCAGCGGCGCGCCGGCGGCCTCGGTCAGCGCCGGCAGCCCGACCACGCGGGTCAGGCCGAAGATCAGGTCGGCGGCGGCGGTGGATGTCATGCGGGAATGCTCTCCAGGGCGGCGAGCAGGCCGGCGGCCGGGGGTGTGTCACCGGCGGCCCAGCCCGGCAAGCCGGGCAGCAGCGCCGGGTCGGCGGCGGCGGCGGCCAGGGCGAGCCCCAGCACCGGCCCGAACTTGAAGCCATGGCCGGAGAAGCCCGACATGACCAGGCAATGCGGTGCGATGGGCTCCACCACGAAGCGCTCGGCATCCTCGACATCGTAATAGCAGGCACGTGCGCCCAGGATGCGATACGCCGCCATGTCGCGCAGGCGGGGCCGCGCAAAGGCCAGGATTTCCTCGGCCTCGGCCGGCGTGGCGTCGCGGCTGTCGACCTCGGCGTCCCCCGTGCGGGAGAACCGGTGGTCGCCGATCTTCAGCGGCGTGCCGGCCACCGGGGGCACGGCGTAGAAGCCGCCATCCTCCGCCAGGTCCAGCAGCATGGGTGCGCGCGCCCAGCCCTCGCGGTGCTGCGCGGGCGGTTCCAGCAGCACCAGCACCTGGCGCGACGCGACCACGCGTGGCGCCAACGCACCGGGCAGCAGCCGCGGCGCCCAGGGGCCCGCGGCCACCACCAGCAGGTCGGCGGCGCGTTCGCTGCCATCGGCCAGACGCAGCGCGGCGCGCGCCGGGTCCACCGAGGCTGCGCGGGCGCGCTCGAACACCACGCCACGCTCGGCCAGGTGCCGCGCCAGCCCGGCGACGATGCGCTCGGCCAGCAGCACGCCGCCCGGTGCCATGTGGAAGGCGGCGCCGATGCCGGATTCGGTGAAGATCGGGAAGCGGGCGGCGACCTCGGCGGCGCTCAGGTCGGTGAAGCCCAGGCCATCGGCGGCCAGCGTGGCGCGGCTTTCGCCCAGCCAGCCGGCCGCGCTGCCGGAGACCGCCAGCACGCCGGTGGGGATGTGCAGCACCCCCCCGATGTCGCGCCACACCTGGTCCCAGGCTGCATAGGCCGGGTCGACCATGCGCATGTAGCCGGCCTGCGCCCCATAGGCGTGGCGGATCAGCCGATGGTGGTCGACCGAGGCGCCGCGGGGGTTGGGCACCGGGTCCTGGTCGACCACGCGCACGCCAAAGCCCTGCCGCGCCAGGCCCCAGGCGGCGGAGAGCCCCATGATGCCGGCGCCGAGCACCAGCGCGGAGGGAGAGGAGGACATGCAGCCACCCTATGCCTCGCCCTTCGGCAAGTGTGAACACTCCGCTGACAGGTTGATGCGTCCGGTCAAGTTTTCACCCGGTTCGATCACCCGCATCGGCCCATGCAAGGCCAGGTCCGGCCGGTTGGGCGCATCCGGCAGGTGCGATGACGGCTCGACGCAGAGCACCGCCTTGTCCGGCGGGGCATAGACCTGGAGGTTGCTCGCCAGCGCGCCGGTCGCGGCAATGCCCAAAGCCAGCCCTGGCCAGTCGATCCGCGCCACCCCGTTCCATCCGGCGAAATGGGTGTCGAGGCCCAGGAAAGCCCCCTCCCCCCCGTCCAGCCCGGTGCAGGGGGTCGCGGAGACCGGCAGGCAGCGATCGTCATGGGTGAAGCGCGTGGTGGCGCGGAAGGACAGCCGCGTGCCGGGCGGGCGGACGAACCAGGGGTGCCAGCCGGCGCCGAAGGGCAGGGCAACCGCGCCGGTGTTGGTGACGCTCAGGTCCAGCGTGAAGCCCTCGGCCGCCGCGGTGGTCAGCAGGCGCGCGGTGTAGCAGTAGGGAACGGCCTCCACCGCCTGGGTCAGCAGCACGCGGTCCGGCGCCGCCTCCGCCACCGCCCAGGCGCGGTCGCGCGACAGCCCATGGATCGCCGTGCCCTCGGCCACGCGGTTGATCGGCAACCGGTGCGCCCCCAGCCGCCCGCCATCGAGGCGATTGGCCCAGGGGATCATCCAGAAGGCGCCGAACGGCCCGCCGAGGCGCGCCCCCTCCGGCGCCGGCACCAGGATGTCGTGGCCGGCGAAGCGCAGCCGCGTCATGCCGCCGCCGTCGCCGGCGGCCAGCGTCGCGTCCCACCCATGCGCCGTCATCGTCATGTTTTCCATGGCGCCATTGCAGCCCGGCCGGGCACGACTGCCCAGCGGGAAATGCGTCGCGTCAGGCGAAGGCGCGCAGCGCCAGCCAGGCGCCCAGCAGCCCCAGCGCCACCTGCACCACGCGGCGGAAGGCCGCCTCGTCCAGCCTGTCACGCAGCCGCCGCCCGGCCTCCATGCCGGCAAAGGCCGGCAGGAGCCCCATCAGCGACAGCAGCCCGATCCCCACCGGCAGCAACCCGCCGCCCGCCAGGGCCACCGCCAGCGCGCCATTCACCAGCACCACGCCCAGCCCGAAGCCCTGCACGAATTGCTCGCGCGGCAGCCGGATGGCCTGCAACCAGGGCGCGGCCGGCACCAGGAAGCTGCCGGTCAGCCCCGCGATGGCCCCCGACACCAGGCCCATCGTTGGCCCCAGCCAGCGTTCGGTGGCCGGCGAGGGCGCCGGCAGCCGCGGCGCCGCCAGCGCCAGCGCCGAGGACGCCACCAGGATCACCCCCAGCGCGCCCGACAGCAGCAGCGCATCGGTCCGCGCGATCTGCCCCGCCGCGGCGAAGGTGGCGACCGCCGCGCAGGCCAGGAACACCCCGATGCGCGGCGCGACCGCCCGCAACTGCCCGCCGGCGAAGGCCTGCCACACATTGGTGGCGAGCGAGGGCACCAGCATCAGCGCCATCGCCTCGGGCAGCGGGCGGAACAGCGCGAGCAAGGCGATCGACACGGTGGGCAGGCCGAAGCCGGCAATGCCCTTCACCAGCCCGGCAATGAGGAAGATCGGCAGGATCAGCAGAAGGTCGGCCATCAGGAGATCCTGGCACCGCGCGGCCCGGCGATGCTGCGGCCGGCACCGAAGCAGCGGGCCGGGCGCAGGGACCGTCTGGGTGCGCCTTCGAGCGCATTGGGAAGCCCGGCACCGGCCCGCGCCCTCACTCGGCCACCCGACGACCCTATCCTGGAACGGTCACGGGTGCGGGAGCGGGCCGGTGCCGGCATTCTCAAACGGTCCCTCACCTCATCGCCGCACCGGCCGGTCCGGTGATGCGGCGGGCGCGTCCGCCCCGGGCCGGGGACTGCCGCTGCCCACCCACCACCGCGTCTCCGCCTCTGCCGGGGGTTCGGCGGGCGCGGCGGCGCCCCTCGCGCCATCCGGCAGCGCCGTCAGCCCTGCCATGCGCGCCCGCACCCGCTCCATATCCGTCAGCGCCCCGGCGTAGCGCGGCGCCAGCCCCAGCACCGCTGCCAGCGGCAACAGCCAGATGATGCGCGCGCCATACCGGTCCACCGGCGCCGACAGCGCGCCGGTCGCGAAGGCATTCACCGCCACCGCCACCAGCAGCCCCACCACCAGCGCCACGCGCACCCGGTCGCCGCGCCACAGCGCCAGCACCAGGCCGGCCAGCGCAAGCAGCAGGCTGGCCAGCAGCACCGGGCGATGCGGCAGCAGGAAGGGCGCGGCCAGCGCCGGCAGCGCGCCGCGCATCTGCGCCCCCGCATCGAAGGCAGCCAGTTCACCCGGCGGCAGCGCCGCGATGGCGCGCCGGGCCGAGGCCGCGAGATGCCGGTTCCCCAGCGTGTCCCCCACCGCGACCATGCCCGCCTGCGCGACCGTGTTGCGTGCCATGGCGGCGGCGACCGCGCCGGGGCGTTCGCGCAGCGTGCGCATCACGATCTCGCTGGCCTCGGGCGCCAGGCGCATCGCCCCCATCGGGATCGGCGTGCCGTTCGGCCTGCGGTTGGGCGGGCCCTCGGCGCTCCAGAGGAAATGATCGCTGTCCATCGGCATGCGCGCGGCGAAGCCGCACAGGTGCCAGCCCGCGCGCGGGCAGCCGAAGCGAATGGTCATCGCCGCCGGCCCATCCGCCTGCAACCGCGCCAGCAGGAACACCGCGCCATGCGGCGACAGCGTGGGCTTGCCGAAGGCCCAGGCATTGGCCGCGACCAGCGCGCCCGCGGCGATCGCCACCGGCAGCGCGGCGCGCAGCGGTGCCACGATGCCGCGCGTCGCCAGCGCGATGAACCCGACCAGCGCCAGCGCCGTGGGCAGGTGCGACAGATGCGCCGCCACCGCGAAGGCCCCCAGCAGCACCAGCCACCAGGCTTCGGCGCGCGACAGCCTGTCCCGCGCGAGGCCCAGCAGCAGCAGGCAGACCGGCGCGACTGCGGCAAAGACATCCGGCATCAGCGTCGAAGCGAACCAGGGCAGCGACGTCAGCCCCGCCATCCCGGCACACAGCGCGACATGGGCACCCGGCGTGATGCCCCCGCGCGCCGCGCGCTGCGCCAGCCACAGCAGGTGCGACAGCACCAGCGCCTGCCCCGCCAGCGCCGGCCACAGCGACCAGCCCCAGTGCAGCCCGTGCAGGAAGGCGCCATAGGCCGGCGTCTTGTCCCACGGCCATTCCGGAAACAACGTCTGGCCGAGGTAGGAGACGCTGTCGATGAAGACCAGCGGGTAGCCGTTCAGCAGCGCCGGCCAGGCCAGCAGCACCGCGCCAACCACGATGGCGGCCGCGGGCAGGGCGCGGCGCAGCACGGGCAGGACGCGCCCGCGAGGAGCCTCGGCTTCCCGTCGCAGCGATGCCCCGCCTGGTGCGGCTTCGCCCGGCGGCGTCGCAGCTTCGCCCGCCTGCCCGGCTGCCGCGCCTCCCGGTGCGTCCGACACCGCTGGGCCGCCAGGAGCGATCGCACCGCCCGGCCCGCGCCCTGCGCCTGTGCCGGCCGTCCCGCTCATGGCGCCGCATCGCGCGCCGGCGCGGCCACCGCGCGGCGCGGCAACAGCAGCACCAGCGCGCCCACCGGCAGCAGCCACGCGATGCGCGCCTGGTAGCGCGGGAAAACGCCCGACAACCCGCCGGTCGCCGCCGCATTCCCCACCACGCCCACGATGATCGCCGCCAGCAGGCCGATGCGCACCGAATCGCGCGCCCGCACGGCGCGCCAGCCCGCCAGCCCGAGCAGCGGCAGCGCTGCCAGCAGCATCGGCGCGTGGATCGGCGCCACCGGCATCACCGCCGCGCGCAAGGCCCCGCGGGGCTGCAATGCCGCGTCATAATCGGCCAGTTCCCGCGGCGGAAAGCCCTCCGCGACGCGCGGGCGCAGCGCGGCGACCAGGTTGTCGGCCCCCAGCGTGTCGCCGATGCCGGTTGTCACAAGTTGCATGATCGTATTGTGCAGGATCGCGCGCCCCACCGCGACCGGGTATGCGCGCAGCGTCTCGCCCACGATGCGCCCGGCCTCCGCCGACAGCAGCGCGCCACCCAGGAAGCGCGGCGTGCCGTCTGGCGCGCGGTTCACCGGGCTGCCGGCATCCCATAGGAAGTCGTTGGCATCCATCGGCAGCCGGTCGGCGAAGGCGCACAGGTACCAGCCGGCATCGGGGCAGCGCGCGCCGATCACCGCCGCCGCCGGCCCATCCGCCTGGAGGCGCGCCAGGAGGAAGGTCGCGCCATGCGGGGAGAGCACCGCGCGCGCATGCCCGACAAGGTTGGTCGCCAGCAGCAGCGCCACTGCCGCCGCCAGCGGCACCGCCGCCAGCGCCGCGCCGCGCCAGCACAGGCCCAGCAGCGGCAGCAGCGCGACCGCCAGCGCCAGCGGCAGGTGCGAAAGATGCGCCGCGGTGCCGACCGTCCCCAGCACCAGCAGCCAGGCGACCTCGCCACGCGACAGCCGCCGCCAGGCGAAGCCCAGCAGCGCCAGCGCCAGCACCACCACCGGCGCGAAGATGTCGGGCATCAGCATCGCGACGGTGAAGGGTGCCGTGGTCAGTGCCGCCACGGCGCAGACCAGCAGCTGTGCCGCCGGCGTCGCGCCGCCGCGCAGCACGCGCTGCGTGACCCACAACAGGTGCGACACCACCAGCGCCTGCGCCGCCAGCGGCAGCCACAGGCTGACGCGCCAATGGAACAGGTGCAGCACGGGCCCATAGACCCAGGGCTTGTCCCACAACATCAGCGGGCCAAGGGTCTGGTGCAGGAAGCCGCCGGTGTCGCTGAACACCAGGGGGTAGCCGTTGAGCAGCGCCGGCCAGGCCAGCAGCAGCGCGCCGGCCAGGATGGCGGCCGCGCCCGGCAACCTGCCGCGCAGGCTCACCCCGCCGCCGCCAGCGCCAGCACGTTCCCCTCGGGATCGGCCACATGCATCTCGAAGTCGCCGCAGGGTCGCAGGCCGGGCGCGTCCAGCACCGCCACATGCGACATCAGCAGCCGGCGATGCCAGCGTTCCACCTCGTCGCGCGAGGCCAGGTGGAAGCGCAGCATGACCCCCGGCGTGCCCTCGCGCGGGAACAGCGCGTCGCCGCGCGCGCGCAGCACCAGTGCCAGCGCACCGAGGTCGAAGCGCACGGAACCGGCGCCCGCCTCGGCCGGCGAGCGTTCCAGGATGCGCTCGTAGAAGCCGCGCTGGCGCGTCACGTCGCGGCAGGGGATGACAACCTCCGCCAGGGTCAGGGCGGGCGTCACGCCTTCGCCCGGCCGGCGGCGGCGGCGTCCTGCGTCCAGCGCGCCGTCGCTGCATCATCCTCGGCGCGCGCCGCCACCCAGCGATGCGTGCCCGCGGCGAATTCCTCGCGCTTCCAGAACGGCGCGCTGGTCTTCAGCCAGTCGATCAGGAAGGCGCAGGCTTCGAGCGCCGCCGCGCGATGTGCCGAGGCGGTCAGCACCAGCACGATGCCTTCTCCCGGCAGGATGCGCCCGACGCGATGGATGACGGTGCAGCCGGTCAGCGGCCAGCGCGCCTGCGCCTGGTCCACGATGCGCCCGATCGCGCGCTCGGTCATGCCGGGATAGTGCTCCAGTACCAGCGCCGCCAGCCCGTCATCGGCACGACAGACACCGAGGAACGACCCGACCCCACCCACATCCGTGCGCCCGGCCGTCAGCGCCGCGGTCTCGGCGGCGATGTCGAAGGGGGCGTCCTGCACCAGGACCCGGGCCATGTCAGCCGCCGGTGACGGGGGGGAAGAAGGCGACCTCGTCATTCGCCGCGACGGGATGGTCGGGGGTTGCGAAATCCTGGTTCACCGCGGCGCGGAGTTGCTTCGGGTCGGCGAAGGCCGCCGCGTGCCCGGGCGTGCGGGTGGCCAGCCAGCCGACCAGCGCGGCCACGTCGCGCACCTCGGCCGGCGGGGACACGTCCTCCTCGGCGACGCCGACCTTCTGCCGCACCCAGGCGAAATACAGCACGCGCATGGCGGCTATCGCGGCGTCGGCACGGTGGTCACGCGCCCGCCCGGCTGGATGATGGTGGTGTTGCCGCCATCCTGGATGGCGACGCCGCCGGCCGGATTGCCCGGCTGCGTGTAGGTCTGGATGCGGCCGGTGCCCGTGACCACGCCCGGCGGTTCGCCCGGAATGGTCACCACGCGGCTGGTTTCGCGCGGCGGCACCGCGAGGGGGCGCACCGGCGGCAGGGGCGCGGAGACGCGCGCGCGCTCGGGCTCCGGGATCGGTGTGACGATCGAAGGCGGTGTCGAGCTGCCCTGCGGGCGCACCCGGTCGGCACAGCCGTCGCCGCGGCAGCGCGTGCCGCCCTCCGTGGGCGGGGCGACCGCCGCATCGATGCCCGGCCGCGCCACCGGCGCGTAGCTCGGGATCCCGGTCATCGCGGCCTCGGGCGAGGTGGGCCGCGAACTGATGAGGGCGCTGGCTGTCCGGCGCAGCTCCGCGGGGTCCTCGCTGCGCAGGGTGACGAATTCCGGATTGCCGCCGGTCACCCGCTGGACCGTCAGGCTGTCCCCCAGCACCGCCGGCCTGCTGGAGCCATTCCAGGAGGGCTGCCAGTCCGGCCCGCAGCCAGCCAGCGCCAGCGCCAGTCCGAGGGTTCCGCCCGCCATTGCGCGTCGCATCGCTGTCCGCCCCGCCATCATGGGTTGCAAGATGAGCCCGCCACGCGTGCCGCTCAAGGGCGCGCGGGCGTCTCCCCGGTATCGGCCGCCGCGCTGGCCGCCGCATCGGCCTGGCCGGCATGGTTCAGCCCGGCCTGGAGGTAGTCCCAGCCGGTGGCGAGCGTGAGCGCCGCGGCCAGCCAGAGCCCGACCTCGCCGATCAGCGATACCGGCAGGAAGCCGAGCCCGATCGTGTGCGCGCCGGTGTCGCCGGCCAGCAGGGTGCCGACCGCGCCCATCTGGAAGCCGGTCTTCCACTTCGCCAGCTTGGTCACCGGCAGGCCGACACGCAGCTCCGCCAGGTATTCGCGCAGGCCCGAGACCGCGATCTCGCGCAGCATGATCACGATGGCGGGATACAGCGCGGCATGGGAGATCCGGTCGAGCCCGACCAGCACCATCAGCGCCGCGCCGACCAGCAGCTTGTCGGCGATCGGGTCCAGCATGCGCCCGAAGGAGGAGGTGACCCCACGGTCGCGGGCGATCTTGCCGTCGAAATAGTCGGTGATGCCGGCGGCGGCGAAGACGGTGCAGGCCGCCATGTCGGCCCAGGGCGCGCCGATCGCGGCAAACGCCACCAGCACCGGGATGGCGGCGATGCGCGAGACGGTCAGCAGATTGGGAAGGTCGGTCGGCATGGCGCGACCCCTGCTTAGCCGGTCCGCTCGCGCGGGGCCACCGTCGCGCCGGGGGGGGACGGGTCTGTCGCGCCGGGGGGCGCAGAGGCTGTCGCACCGGGGCGCGCAGGGGCTGACGCGCCGGGGCGCGCGGGCGCCGTCGCGCCGGGGTTGAAATGCTCGTGGATGCGCCGCGCCACCGCCGGGCCGATCCCCGGGCAGGCGCCCCCGCCTGCCGCACCCCGCGCGCCGAGCCGAAATGGTTCAGCAGCCGCCGCTTGATGGCGGTGCCCACGCCCGGAATGTCGTCCAGCTCCGACTTCGTCAGCGTCTTCGACCGCCCGGCGCGATGCGCCGAGATGGCGAAGCGGTGCGCCTCGTCGCGCAGCCGCTGCAGGTAATACAGCACCGGGTCACGCGGCGGCAGCTGCACCGGCGCGCGCCCGGCCATGTGGAACCATTCGCGCCCGGCGTCGCGGTCCGGGCCCTTGGCCACCGCGACCAGCGGCACGTCCTCCACGCCCAGTTCCGCCATGACCGATTGCGCGGCCGAGAGCTGGCCCGCGCCGCCATCGATCAGCACCAGGTCGGGCCAGGTATCGGCCTCGCGCGTCGGGTCCTCGCGCAGCGCACGGCCGAAGCGACGTTCGAAGACCTCCCGCATCATGGCGAAGTCGTCATTGCCCGGCGCGACCTTGATCGAGAACTTGCGATAGCCCTGCTTAATGAATCCCGACGGGCCGGCCACCACCATGACGCCATAGGGGTTCGCCCCCTGGATGTGGCTGTTGTCGTAGATCTCGATGCGTTCGGGCGCGCCTGGCAGGCCGAACATCGCCCCGACGCCGTCCAGCAGCTGCGCCTGGGCGGTGCCCTCCGCCAGGCGGCGTTCCAGGGCTTCGCGCGCATTGGTGGCGGCGTGCTCCACCACCGACTTCTTGTCGCCGCGCTGCGGGCGGTGCAGCTCCACGCGCCGGCCGGCCTTGAGGCTCAGTGCCTCGGCGATCAGCGCCGCCTCGGCCGGGTCGTGCGACAGCAGCACCAGCGGCGGCGGCGGCAGGTCGTCGTACAGTTGCGCCAGGAAGGTCGCCATCACCTCCTCCGCGGTCTGGTCCTGCTTCGCGGTGGTCAGGAAATACGGCCGGTTGCCGTTGTTGCGCCCGCCGCGGAAGAAGAACACCTGCACGCAGGCCTGCCCGGCGGCCTGGTGCAGCGCCACCACGTCGGCGTCGCCCACGCCATCGAGGTTCACCCGGTCATGGCCCTGCACATGGGTCAGGCCGCGGATGCGGTCGCGCAGGGCGGCCGCACGCTCGAATTCCAGGTTCCCGGCCGCCGTCTCCATCTCCGCGGCCAGGCGCTTCTGGATCGATGGCGTGCCGCCCGACAGGAACTCCTTCGCCTCGCGCACCAGGTCGCGATAGCCGTCCTGGCTGATCCGCTCGACGCAGGGTGCCGAGCAGCGCTTGATCTGGAACAACAAGCAGGGTCGCGTGCGGACGTCGAACACTGTGTCGCGGCAGGACCGCAGCAGGAAGACGCGCTGCAACGCCGTGATGGTCTGGTTCACCGCCCAGACCGACGCGAAGGGTCCGTAGTAGGCCGCCCCCTTGCGCCGTTCCCCGCGATGCTTGGCGATCTGCGGATAGGGGTGGTCGTCCGACAGCATCAGCCACGGATAGGATTTGTCGTCGCGCAGCACGATGTTGAAGCGCGGTCGGAGGCGCTTGATGAAATTCGCTTCGAGCAGCAGCGCTTCCGCTTCGGACGCGGTGGTGACGACCTCCAGGCTGCGCGTCTCGA
Organism: Rhodospirillales bacterium Ga0074136; assembly: GCA_001464375.1. Taxonomy (GTDB): domain Bacteria; phylum Pseudomonadota; class Alphaproteobacteria; order Acetobacterales; family Acetobacteraceae; genus Neoroseomonas. Next base: position 34,236 of record LNEW01000102.1, read on the forward strand.
ACACCATGCGCCGCAGCCGTTCGGACAGGCGCGAGACCTGCGTGTAGGACGTCACGCGTTTGCGCAGCGACCGGGCCTTGCCGACATACAGGGCATCGCCCTTGGCATCGAGCATGCGATACACGCCGGGCGCGAGCGGAAGGGTCGCCAGCGCGGCCTCGATCACCGCAAGGCCGTCGGTCGGCAGCGGAATTGCGTCGGTGCCGATCATGCCGGTGGATTGTCCACGAGTCCTGTGGATAAGTCTGTGGGGGAAGTGCGGGGCATCGGCGCCCGGGCCTTGTTACAGTACGGTTTCGTCGACTTGCCGTAGATTTGGGCGGTCGGCGATGTTTTCGCTATATATCTGATTTTCCACGTAAAAATCCCCTTGCTCCCGCCGCTGGAATAGGTCAAGCCGGATTCTGTGCTTGACGCCACCCCTGGCAAGTGGGCGGCCAGGGCGCGGTGGACAAATCGCGCCGGGCGCCTGTTTCAAAATCGCGTCCTTTCAACGACAACGCCGACACTCGTCACATCCGGCAGCACGTCCGGCTTCTCGATCGATACGCGCACGCGTTGCACGCGCGCATCGCCCAGCAGCGCCAGCGCGATGCGTTCGGCGAGGGTCTCGGCCAGGCGAACATGCCCCGCCGCGGCGATGCGCCGCGCCGTCGCGGCCACCACGCCATAATCCACCACGCGCGAAAGCGTGTCCGGCCCTTCGTGCGATGGCGCGGATTCGTCGCTGACCGCGAGATCGATTCCGATCACCACACGTTGCGGCTGTGCATGTTCGTGTGCATGCACGCCCAGCAGCGCCTGCACCGTCAATCCGCGCACGAAGACGTGCCGCAGGCCGCGCGCGGCATCGGGGGCGAAGCTCATTCCTCGGGCACTCCGGCGTGGTGCGGCGCCCACTGCATGTGCTGCCCGCCATCGAGCGCGATCATCTGCCCCGTCATCGACGGCAGCGCCAGGATCGCGAGCAGCGCGCCCGCCACCTCCGCCGGCGACGTGCCGCGGCCGAGCGGCACGGACGCGCATTGCCGCGCGAATTGCTCGGGCGTCTGGCGCGGGCTCGGCACGGCGGGGCCGGGACCGATGCCGTTGACGCGAATGCGCGGCGCCAGCGCGAGTGCAAGGGATTGCGTCAACGCCCAGAGCCCCGCCTTGGAGACGGTGTAGGACACGAAATGGGGCGTCAGCGACCAGACCCGCTGGTCGAGCATGTTGACCACCACGCCCTCATGCCCGGCCGGCAGCGCCCGCGCCAAGGCCTGCGCCAGCACGAAGGGCGCGCGCAGGTTCGGTTCGATGTGATGGTCCCAGGATTCGCGCGTGGCATCGTGCCATTCGTCGCGCTCGAAGACCGAGGCGTTGTTCACCAGCACGCCGAGCGGGCCGAGCGCGGCGGTCGCGTCCGGCACCAGCCGCGCCACCTCGGCCTCCTGGGCGAGGTCGGCGCGCAGCAGGGTCGCGCGGCGGCCCAGCGCGGCAATGTCGGCGGCGGTCGCGTGGGCTTCGTCGGCACTGGTGGCGTAATGGATCGCCACGTCGAAGCCGGCCTGCGCCAGCGCCAGGGCCATCGCGCGGCCAAGGCGCTTCGCGCCGCCGGTGACCAGGGCGGCGCGCGGAATGGTGTCGGGAATCGCCATGCGCCCTTGAATGGCGCTTCCCATGACGGAGGGCAACGCCCATCTCCGCCGTCATGGACCGTCCCTGCGTGAAGATCTGCGCCTACGACGACACCAGCGGCTGGTGCCTGGCCTGCGGCATGTCGAAGCCGGAGCGCAAGGCCTGGAAGCGCGTGCCCGGCTATCGCGAGGCGATCCGCGCCGCGCTGCCGGCGCGGCTCGACGCCATGGCGCGCGAAGGGCATGCGGTCGGTGCGGCTGCGCGGGGGCGGAGGTAGCGCGTCAGGCCGCGGCCGCCTTGCGCGCCTCCTCGCGGATCTCGCCCATCAGCCGCGCCTTCAGTACGGCGAAATCCGGTATGGTCTTCATGGTCCGGCCGCGCGAGTGCGGCAGCGGCACGGGCACCTCCGCCTCAAAGCGGCCGGGGCAGGCGGACAGGACGACGATGCGGCTGGCGAGGATGATCGCCTGGTGATGTCGTGGGTGGCGGACAGCACGGTCTTGCGGTGCGCTTCCCGGATTTCCGGGGGCCTGGGTCTGGGTGGGATGCGGCAGGCAATCGGAAGGATCTGCCGGCGCCGGGCGTCGCAAGCCACGTGCCAGTGATGCCCGGGCCGGGCGTCACGGACAGTGGTCGAGCGCGAGGCAGCGCAGGTCGAGCGTGGCGCTCGCCCCGGCCAGCACCAGGATCAGCCCCAGCACCATCAGGCTGACCCGCTCACGCAGTGCGAAGACCAGCGGATCATCGTCGATCTTCCCGCGCCGCGCGCCGATCCACATGCGGCTGATCCAGTAGAGCAGCAGCGGGCAGCATAGCCAGAACACCTCCGGAGTCCTGTAGAGATGCCTGACATTCTCGCTCTCGATGTAGAGGGCGAGCACGAAGACCGCGGAGAAGCCGCTGGCGGCGCCAAGCGCGCCCAGCGTGTCGAGATCCTCGGGGCGGTAGCCGCGTCCGCCCGGGCGTTGCTCCTGCCCCGGCAGATTCAGCGTGCCCACCAGTTCTGAGTAACGCTTCAGCATCGCAAGGCTTAGGAAGAAGAACATCGACAGCGCCAGCAGCCAGAACGACGGCGCGATGCCAGTCGCAATGGCACCCGCGAGGATACGGTGCGTATACAGGCCCGCCAGCAGGAACACGTCGATCAGCACCTTGCGCTTGAGCCAAAGCGAATAGGTCAACGTCAGCGCAAGGTAGAGCACGATCCACGCCACCAGTTGCAACGACACAGCGGCGGCAGCGGCAAGACCCCCAGCCAGCAGCAGGCCGATCGCCGGGAGCGCCGCGGCCACCGGCAGTGCGCCCGAGGCCAGCGGGCGGCTGCGCTTGCGCGCATGCGAACGGTCGGCCTGCAGGTCGAGCAAGTCATTGACCAGGTACCCTGCTGAGGCGACCAGGCTGAGCGCCACGAAGGCGAGAATCGCCTGGCCGAGCGGTGCCGCCTCGGTGAAGCGGTGGGCGGCGATCAGCGGCAGGAACACCAGCGCGTTCTTCGCCCATTGATGCGGCCGCATGGCGTGCAGCAATGGCTTCATCGCCAGCCCGGCACCGGGGAAGACCCGCTCGACCGGAGCCAGCGCCGCCGCCTGCGCGGCGATGCGCGAGCCTGGCGCGGCGACCACGATGGCGGCGCGCGCCTGTGACCAGACCGGCAGATCGTGGCGGTCGTTGCCCGCGTAGTCGAACCCTCGCCGCCCGAAGGCTTCGACCAGGCGCCTGGTCTTTGCCGCGCCGCGCAGGTTGCGGTCGGGCGTCGTTGCCATCACCTCGTCGAACAGCCCGGTGCGCGCCGCGACGGCGGCGGCGATCCGGTAGTCCGCCGCGGTCGCCAGCACGAGCCGGCGGCCCCTTGCGTGCTCGGCCTGCAGGAATGCGAGGAAGGGCTCGTTGAAGACGAAGCTGAGCGACGCCGGATCGAGTTGCCGCGCGAGCCGGTCCTTCAGCGCCGCCTTGCCGCGCAGCGCCCAAAAAGGCAGCAGGAAGATCAGGAGCGGTTGCTTCGCGAGGCAGGCCAGGACAAGCTCGTGGAGGCTGTCGCCGAGGAGCAGCGTGCCGTCAAGATCGACGCAGAGCGGCAGCTCGGCATCCTGCCCGCCGCCGAGCTCGACCGGGGCTGCGGCCGGACTGTCGAAGGAGGGGTCGTCTGACGGACACACGGAAAAGGTCCTCTTTCTCGGCGACGACACCGGATGACGCGCGCGCGCGGCGGTCGGACGCGGCAGCGGCGGACGCAAGGGTTACCCAGGATCAGGCTGTGTCAGGTCTCGCCGCGTGTCTAGCGGTGATTGCCGCAGTCGCGCTGGGGCTGTTCATGACCTCGCCGGTGGCGGGCGACTTCTGGTGGAGCGACGCCCCGCGCCACGGCCTCAACGGCATCTTCCTGGCTGAACTCCTCCGTGCCGCGCCGCTCGGCGACCCGGTCGGCTTCGCCTACGACTTCTACGCGCAGTACCCGGCCCTCACGATCCTGTTCTACCCGCCGCTGTTCTATGCGGTGAGCTCCCCGGCCTTCCTGTTGTTTGGGGAAAGCCATGCCGTGGCGCAGGCGGTGGTCGCGCTGCACCTCTTCGTGCTCGGCGCCGGGACCTTCGCACTGGCGCGCTTCTGGTTCGAACGCTCGTCTGCCCTGGCCTGCGCGACGCTGCTGCTGGCGTTGCCGGAGATCGGACTCTGGGGTCGCCAGGTGATGCTCGAGATCCCCGCGCTCGCGCTGCTGGTCTGGGCAAGTGTCTTCGTGCTGCACTTTGTGCATCGCGGGCGGACGGTGGCGCTCGCGGCGGCGACGCTGTTCGCGCTGGCTGCGCTGTACACGAAGATCAGCATGGTTTTCGTGCTACCGGCGCTACTCGGCGCGATCCTGGCCGCCAGCGGGTGGCGCGTGCTGCGGCAAGGGCGGGTCTGGGTCGCGGGCCTGCTCGGCGTTCTCGGCCTCGTGCCGCTGATGATCCTGACTCTCCGCTTCGGCCAGGCGAATGTGCAGTCCGTCGTCGCCATCGCAGACACGCCCGCGTCCCGAAGAACGCTGGCCGGCTGGACTTGGTACGCCGAACGGCTGCCGGAGATGCTGGGCTGGCCGGCCCTCGCGTTCGCCGCCATCGGACTCGTCGGCTGGCTTGCCACGGCGAAGCTGCGCGGCGGCCGCGCCGAAACGCTGCTGCTGCCTGCTTGGTTCATCCTGTCGTATGCCGCGCTCTCCTTCGTTGAATTGAAGGAAGCCCGCCACGGCGTCATCCTGCTGGTGCCGGTCGCGATCTGGGCGGTGATCGGCCTGCGCCTGCTGCTTTCACCCACGCCTTCCCGGCTGCGTGGCCCGCTGGCCGCCGCGGCTTCCATCCTGCTCGCGATCGGCACCATGGCCTTCGCGCCGGTTCCCGCGGTCGGCGGCTACCGCGAGGCGGCGCGCTTCGCCGCCGCCGAGGCGCCGCCCGGCACCGCCGTGCTGTTCTCGGGCAAGCGCGACGGGTCCTTCGTCTTCAACATGCGCACCGCCACGACCCGGCGCGACCTGATGACGGTGCGCGCTGACAAACTGCTGCTTTCCATCGCCGTGCGCCGCGACCTCGGCGTGCGCGAGACGAACTACACCGACGATCAGATCCGCGACATGCTGCGCGACATCGGCGTGTCGATCATCGTGGCGCAGCGCGACTTCTGGGTCGACCTGGGCCAGATGGCCGCATTGCAGCGCGTCCTGGACGGCCCGGATTTCGAGGAAATCCGCCGTATACCGGTCGAGGCCAACCTTCCTGTCGAGGATCGCGAATTGCGCATCTACCGTGCCCGTTGGGACCCACGACCGGCGCGGCGCGACATCGCGATCGACCTACCGATTATCGGCCGGCGCGTGCAGGGCCGCACGGCATCGCCTTAGCCATGCGCCACGTCGCGTCGCCTGCGTTGCAATGGCTGCGTCGCGACGCTACGGTACTTCCGATGACGCAGCCGATCATCCCGACCGCCCGATTTTGGTACCGCTGGTATAATCCGGCGGCCTAGGGAAACGCGTCAGCATCGTTCCACCCGAAGCCGCCAGGACCTGGCGGCTTTCGTGTTTTCGGGGCATCACCGTCCCGCTTCCCACAAGGCACCAGGCGCCTGGCGGACCCAGCCAGAGGAAGCCTCGCGATGCAGCGCACCGATTATGATTTCGACGTGATCTCCGGCCCGTCCACGCCGCCGCGCCCGCCGGCACAGCCGCAGCCGGCACCGGCGAAGCCGGCGGAACCGGCCAAGTGACGGCGCGTTAACCGTGGCGCGTCATGCTGCGCCGCGTGGCCCCCCGAGCCGCGAACCGCGCCAGGACGGCGGATGACCCGGATGGAAACACCGTGCGGCCTGCCGAGTGGAATCTGTTGTCCGAGGATCAGCAACTGGTCCTCTCGCGGGAGGCGCTGCGTCGCGCCGCCGAAACCCTTGCCGACCATGCCGAGATCCTGGCGAAGGAAATGGAGCACGGCGCGCTGCTCGACCGCGGCGGGCCGGATGCGCTGCGGCTGTTCGCCGCGGTGGTCCGCACCACGAACCGCGAGGCCTTCGGCACGGTCGGCCACGCCTGACGCGGGCGGCGCCAGGGCCGGACCATCGCACGGTTCGGCGCCCCGCACCCCACGCATCGCGCCACCCGTCAGCGCGCGTGTGGCCGCGCGGCTAGCTGCGTCCTCCGCGTGGGTCCTGCCATCGGCAAGGGAGCCCGACCGAAGCCGCGACCGCGGCCCGCCGGAGTAGCCAGGGGAGCCGAAGGGTCCTGCTGTTCGTCCAACGGTCGGCGAAAGTGCATGCCGGCAGTCCAGGAACTCGGCCGCTGGGTTTCACCGCGTCCGCATGGCCCCCGCGCGAACTGCACGGCGGAGCGCTCGCTGGCATTCTCGTGGCCCCGCACCTGCAGATGCTCGCGATGTGATCGCCCATGAGACGGTGGCCGCGATTCCGGCCCCCTGAATAGCGAGTCTGTCGCCGCAGATTTGGACGCTACCCGCCGGACCGACGGCCCCGCGTCGGGATGGCGCAGGTGTTTTGCCGGATGATCGTGCCGCTTGTTCGGCCGCGATCACCACGGGTGCAAGCTGTCACGAATTTTCTGCCGAAGCATCACACGCCCGTCGCCGGACCGGCGCTAACCCCAGCCCGACAGAAAGGTCGGGACACATGCTTCTTATTGTGGTCGATCAGTGGCGCGCGGATTTCATCCCCGCGCTCGGCGCCGGCTTCCTGCGGACGCCGAACCTTGACCGGCTCTGCCGCGAAGGCGTGACCTTCCGCAACCACGTCACCAACACCGTGCCCTGCGGCCCGGCGCGCGCGAGCCTGCTGACCGGGCTGTACCTGATGAACCACCGCGCGGTGCAGAACACGGTGCCGCTCGATGCGCGGCACAGCAACCTCGGCAAGCAGTTGCGGCTGATCGGCTACGACCCTGCGCTGATCGGCTACACCACCACCACGCCCGACCCGCGCACCTCCGGTCCGCGCGACCCACGCTTCACCACGCTGGGCGACCTGATGGACGGCTTCCGCAGCGTCGGTGCCTTCGAGCCGAACATGGACGGGTATTTCGGCTGGCTCGCGCACCAGGGCTATGCGCTGCCGCCGCGGCGCGAGGACATCTGGCTGCCCGAAGGCGAGGACGCCGTGCCCGGCGTCACCGACCGCCCCTGCCGCATCCCCGCCGAATTGTCGGACAGCACCTTCTTCACCGAGCGCGCACTCACCTACCTGAAGGGCCGCAACGGCAAGCCGTGGTTTCTGCACCTCGGCTACTATCGTCCGCACCCGCCCTTCATCGCGCCCGCGCCGTACCACGCGATGTACAAGCCCGCCGACATGCCCGCGCCGATCCGCCGCGAGCGCTGGGAGGACGAGGCCGAACAGCACCCGCTGCTGCAGTTCTACCTGCGCGGCATCAGCCAGGGCAGCTTCTTCCACGGTGCCGGTGGTGCAGCGACGGCACTGCACGAGGACGCCATCCGCCAGATGCGCGCGACCTACGCCGGATTGATCACCGAGATCGATGACTGCCTGGGGCGCGTCTTCGCCTGGCTCGATGAGAACGGGCAGTGGGACGACACCATGATCGTCTTCACCTCCGACCATGGCGAACAGCTCGGCGACCACTGGCTGCTCGGCAAGATCGGCTACCAGGACCAGAGCTTCCGCATTCCGCTGGTGGTGAAGGACGCCGGGCGCAACGACCGCGCCGGTGCGATCGAGGCCGGGTTCACCGAGAGCGTCGACGTGATGCCAACCATCCTCGAGGCGCTGGGAGGCAACGTGCCGCGCACCTGCGACGGGCGGTCCATCCTGCCGCTGCTGGAGGGCCCCGCCCCCCAGGATTGGCGCGATCACCTGTTCTACGAATACGATTTCCGCGACGTGCATTACTCGAAGCCCGAGAGCGCGCTAGGCCTGCCGCTGGATGATTGCGCGCTGTGCGTCGTGCAGGATGCGCGCTTCAAGTACGTGCACTTCACCGCCTTGCCGCCGCTGTTCTTCGACCTGGCGCGCGACCCGAACTGCTTCGACAACCTGGCCGAGGACCCGGCGCATGCCGCGCTGGTGAAGCAGTACGCGCAGAAGGCGTTGTCGCACCGGATGCGACATGCCGAGCGTACGCTCACGCATTTCCGCGCGACGCCGCAGGGACTGGAGGAACGGGGCGTCGCCCTGCCGCCGGGCCTCGCACGCGCCGCCGAATGAACCCCAGCAAGGAACCCCCGCCGATGCTGAACCGTCGCCTGCTGCTTGCCGCCCCTGCCCTGGCCGTGCTGCCGCGCCCATCCCTCGGGCAGGCCGACCAGCGCCCCGCCATCACCATCGCCGTGCAGAAGGTGGTGAACAGCAACACCCTCGAGACCCTGCGCGAGCAGTCGAATGTCGGCGAGCGGGTGTTCTACTCCTCGCTGTGGGAAGGGCTGATCGGCCGCGACTGGCTGGGGCAGCTCGGCCCAGTGCCGGGGCTCGCCACCGAATGGCGGCGCATCTCGGACAGCGTCGTCGAGCTCTCGCTGCGCCGCGGCGTGATGTTCCACAACGGCGAGGAGATGACGGCAGAGGACGTGATCTTCTCCTTCGGCCGTGACCGCATGTTCGGCACGACGCTCGCCTCCGCGCAGGGCAGGACCATCCCGATCGGCGAAGGCATGCCCGCACCGCGGCCAGGCCGCGAACTGCCGCCGGAAGTGCCCGCGGTCGCGCGGCGATCCTGGCCGGCGCTCGAGCGGGTCGAGGCGGTGGACCGCTACACGGTGCGTTTCGTGAACGCCACGCCGGACGTGACGCTGGAGGGCCGGCTGTCGCGCTACGGGTCCGACATCGTCAGCCGCCGCGCCTTCGAAGCGACCGCAAGCTGGCTCGAATGGGCGCGCAAGCCCGTCACCACCGGTCCGTACAAGGTTGCGGAATTCCGCCCGGACGTGTCGCTCACGCTGGTGGCGCACGACGAATACTGGGGCGGCCGCCCACCGCTGCGCCAGATTCGCTTCGTCGAAGTGGCCGAGGTGTCGTCGCGCATCAACGGGCTGCTGTCGGGCGAATACCAGTTCGCCTGCGACATCCCGCCCGACCAGATCCCCGGCATCGAGCGCAACCGCGCCTTCGAGGTGCAGGGCGGCACCATCCTCAATCACCGGCTGATCGTATTCGACAAGACGCACCCGCAGTTGCGCGATGCGCGCGTGCGCCGCGCCTTCACGCACGCGATCGACCGCAAGGCGATCGTGGACAGCCTGTGGGCGGGCCGCACCGAGGTGCCGCGCGGCCTGCAATGGCCCTACTACGACCAGATGTTCATCAGTGACTGGGAAGTGCCGCGCTTCGACCAGGCTGAGGCGCGCAAGCTGCTGCGCGAGGCGAATTACCGCGGCGAGGCGATCCCCTATCGCCTGCTCAACAACTACTACACCAACCAGAACGCCACCGCGCAGGTGATGGTCGAGATGTGGCGCCAGGTCGGCTTGAACGTGCAGATCGAAATGCGCGAGAACTGGTCGCAGATCCTTGAACGCAGCCCGACGCGTGCGGTGCGCGACTGGTCCAACAGCGCGCCCTTCAACGACCCGGTGAGTTCCATCGTCAACCAGCACGGCCCGAACGGCCAGCAGCAGCAGGTCGGCGAATGGTCGAATGAGGAAATGAACCGCCTGTCCGTCGAACTGGAAACCAGCACGGACCGGGCTCGTCGGCGCGCCATCTTTGCTCGCATGCTGATGATCACCGAGCGGGAGGACCCCGCCTACACGGTGCTGCACCAGAACGCGACCTTCACGGCGAAGCGCCGCGACATCCGCTGGAAGGCGAGCCCCGCCTTCGCGATGGATTTCCGCGCAACGAACTGGGGGGCCTGAGGCGATGGTCGCGCTGTCGCGACGTACGGCGCTGGCGTCTGCCGCCGGGCTTTCGCTGCCGCGCCTTGCCATCGCGCAGGCCGACCAGCGCCCGACCATCACGGTCGCCGTGCAGGAAATCACCACCTCCAACATGCTGGAGATGCTGGCCGAGCAGTCCAATGTCGGCACGCGCATCTTCCGCAATTTCGTCGAGCCGCTGGTCGACACAGACTGGGTCGGCGACATGTCGCTCAAGCCTGGGCTCGCCACAGGCTGGAGCCGCATCAGCGACAGCGTGGTGGAGTTCCGCCTGCGGCAGGGCGTGCGCTTCCATAATGGCGATCCCTTCACCGCCGAGGAGGTCGCCTTCAGCTTCAGTGCCGACCGCATGTGGGGCAACGGGCCGCTCGGCAAGAACCCACCGGCCGGTGCGGCGCAGATCGCGCGCCGCAGCTTCCCCGGCTTCGAACGCATGGAGGTGGTCGACAGCCACACCGTGCGCCTGGTCAACCGCACGCCGGACCTGACCCTCGAAGGGCAGATGGCGCGCACCGCCAGCGTGATCGCCAATCGCCGCGCCTTCGCCGGCGCCGCCACCTGGCAGGACTGGGCACGCCGGCCCGTCGGCACCGGGCCCTACAAGGTCACGGAATTCAACCCCGACCGCATCCTGGTGCTGGACGCCTTCGACGAACACTGGGCGGGCCGCCCGCCGATCCGCCGGTTGCGCTTCGTCGAGATCCCGGAAGTGGCAAGCCGCGTCAACGCGCTGCTGTCTGGCGAGGTCGACTTCGCCTGCGACATTCCGCCCGACCAGATCGCGACCATCGAGCGCAATCCGCGCTTTGAGGTCGCCGGCGGGGTCATCAACAACACCCGCATCATCGTGTTCGACAAGACGCATGCGGTGCTTGGCAATCCGCTGGTGCGCCGTGCGCTGACGCACAGCATCGACCGCCAGGCGATCATCGATGCGCTGTGGGGCGGGCGCGTGAGCGTGCCGCGCGGCCTCAGCTGGGACTTCTACGCCGACATGCATGTGGCGGAGAACGAGGTGCCGCGCTTCGACCTGGCGGAAGCCCGCCGCCTGCTGCGCGAGGCCGGCTACCGCGGCGAGCCGATCCCGTATCGCTGCCTGAACAACTACTACACCAACCAGACCGCGACGGCGCAGATCCTGGTCGAGGGCTGGCGCGCCGCCGGGCTCAATGTGCAGCTGCAGATGCTGGAGAACTGGAGCCAGATCACCGCGCGCTCGCCCACGCGCGCGATCCGCGACTGGTCGCAGACTGCCTCCCTGCCCGACCCGGTCGCGCAGATGGTGCCGAACTGGGGGCGCAACGGCGCCACCTGGAACAATGGCGAGTGGCGCAACGAGGAATTCGTGGATCTCGGGGACACGCTGCAGACCAGCGTGGACCGCGCCGCGCGTCGCGCCGCCTGGGCGCGCATGCTGCGCATCGTCGAGCACGAGGACCCTGGCTACACCGCGCTGCACCGCAACGGCAACTTCACCGCCAAGCGGCGCGACATCCGCTGGCGCGCCGCGCAGTCCTTCGTGATGGACTTCCGCGGCGAGAACTGGGGGGCCTGAGGCCATGGCCAGGATCACCCGCCGCGCCGCGCTGGGCGCGACCGCCGCCGGCACGCTGCCGCGCTTCGCCATCGCGCAGGCCGACCAGCGGCCAAGCCTGACCATCGCGGTGCAGAAGGTCTCGAATTCGAACACGCTGGAGACGCCGCGCGAACAATCCAACGTCGGCTACCGCATCAGCGGCCTGTATGCCGAGCCGCTGATCGACACCGACTGGATCGGTGACCTGTCGGCCCGGCCCGGCCTGGCCACCGCCTGGCGGCGCCTCGATGACCGCACCGTCGAATTCGACCTGCGCAGCGACGTGCGCTTCCACGACGGCAGCCTGATGACCGCGGAGGATGTGGCCTTCAGCTTCGGCGAGCGGCTGTTCGGCACGGGACCGGAGCGCGCGGCCGGTCGCGCCAGCGTGCTGGCCGGGTCGGTCGGCAAGGAACCGCCGGCCGAGGTGGTCGCCGTCGCCCGCCGGAGTTTCCCTGGGCTGCAGGGCATCAACATCGTGCGGCCGGGCGTGGTGCGCTACGTGTCCGCGACACCCGATGTCACGATCGAAGGCCGCATCCAGCAGAATGTCGGCGTTGTGCATTCGCGTGCCGCCTTCGCTGCGACCGAGAGTTGGCTCGCCTGGGCACGCAAGCCGGTCGGCACCGGGCCCTATCGCGTGGCGGAACTGCGGCCGGACGTGTCTCTCACGCTCGAATCCCATGATGCCTACTGGGGCGGGCGGCCGCCGCTGCGGCGCATCCGCTTCGTCGAAGTGCCGGAGGTCAGCGGCCGCGTGAACGGGCTGTTCTCCGGCGAATTCGACTTCGCCTGCGACATCCCGCCCGACCAGGTCGCCGTGGTCGAACGCAATGCACGCTTCGAGGTGTTGGGCAGCCCGATCAACAACATCCGCATCATGGGGCTCGACCAGACCAACCCCGTGCTGGCGAACCCGCTGGTGCGCCGCGCCATCACCCATGCGGTGGATCGCCAGGCGATCGTCGATGCGCTGTGGTCGGGGCGCACGGCGGTGCCGCGCGGCCTGCAGCTTGAGAACTATGGCGCGATGTATCTGCGCGACTGGTCCAACCCGCGCTTCGACCAGGGCGAGGCGCGGCGCCTGCTGCGCGCGGCCAACTATCGCGGCGAGCCGATCACCTACCGGCTGCTCAACAACTACTACACCAACCAGGTGTCCAACGCGCAGATCGTCGTCGAGATGTGGCGTGCCGTCGGGCTCAACGTGCAGATCGAGATGCGCGAGAACTTCGACCAGGTCACCGCCCGCACGCCCGGCCGCGGCATCCGGGATTGGTCGAACACCTCGCTGTTCGGCGACCCGGTCGCCGGGCTGCTGCGTGCCTTCGGCGCCAGGACCGAAGCCGAGCGCAATGGCGAATGGACCAACGCGGAATTCAATCGCGTCTCGGAGGCGCTGATCTCCTCGGTCGACATGGCGCAGCGCGGCGCGATGTTCCGGCGCCTGCTCGAAATCGTGGAGCGCGAGGACCCGGGCTACCTGGTGCTGCACCAGGCGGCGAGCTTCACCGCCAAGCGCCGCGACATCGCCTGGCGCGCCGCGAAAGGGTGGCCAATGGATTTCGGACCCAACAACTTCCGGCTCGGCGCGTGACGACCGCGCCGCTCGTCGCGATCAGCGGCCTGACCGTCGCCTTCGACGGCCAGCCTGCGCTGCGCGGCATCGACCTCGCGGTGGCGCCGGGCGAGGCGGTCGGCCTGGTCGGCGAGTCCGGCTGCGGCAAGTCTGTCACGTGGCTCGCGGCGCTGGGGCTGTTGCCGCCGCGCGCCCGGATCGGCGGCAGTGCGCGGATCGATGGAACGGAGCTGATCGGCGCGTCGGCCGCCACGCTCGACCGCGTGCGCGGCGGGCGCGTCGCCATGATCTTCCAGGACCCGGCAAGCAGCCTGAACCCGGTGCATCGCATCGGCCGGCAGATTGCCGAGGCGCTCATGCTCCATCGCGGCATGGCGGGGCGCGCAGCGCGCGAGGAGGCACGGCGGCTGCTCGACCAGGTCGGCATTCCGGATGCGACGCGGCGGCTCGATGCCTATCCGCACGAATTGTCGGGCGGGCAGAACCAGCGCGTGATGATCGCGATCGCGCTGGCTGGCCGGCCGGAACTGCTGGTGGCGGACGAACCTACCACCGCGCTGGACGTCACGATCCAGGCGCAGATCCTCGACCTTTTGCAGCAGTTGCGGCGCGACACCGGCATGGCGCTGGTGCTGATCAGCCATGACCTGGGCGTCGTTGCGGACACCTGTGAGCGCGTCTGCGTGATGTATGCCGGGCGCATCGTCGAGGAAGCGCCGACCGATCGCCTGTTCGCGCACGCGGCGCACCCGTACACGCGCGGGCTGATCGGCGCGCTGCCCCCGATCGACGGTCCGCGCCGGCCGCTGCTGGCGATTCCGGGCGGCGTACCAGAGCCCTGGGCCATGCCGCCCGGCTGCGCCTTCGCGCCGCGCTGCGCCCAGCGCGTTCCGGCTTGCGATGCCTGCCTGCCGGCCGATGCCGCGGTCGCCGACGGCCACCGCGCTGCCTGCCTGCGTGCCGTGACAGCGTCGATCCCCGCGGAGCACGCAGTCGCATGAGGGTGGGCGCGGAGCTGCTGAAGGCCGAAGGGCTGGTGCGACGCTACGCCATGCGCCGCGGCATGTTCGGGCGCAGCGTCGAACTGCGTGCGGTGGATGGCGTCTCGCTCACCATCGAGCGCGGACGCACGCTCGGCCTGGTCGGCGAGTCCGGCTGCGGCAAGTCGACCACCGGCCGCCTGGTCCTGGGGATGGAGACGCCCGATGCCGGGTCGGTCGCCTTCGACGGCCGCCCGGTGCCGCCGCCCGGCACCGCCGCGTGGCGGGCTTTGCGCGCACGCATGCAGATGGTGTTCCAGGATCCGCTCGGCGCGCTGGACCGCAGGCTGCCGATCGGCGTGCAGGTTGCGGAACCGCTCGACATCCACGGCATCGGCGCGCGTTCCGAGCGCGCCGCGCGCGTCGAATCCCTGCTGCTGGCGGTCGGGCTGCGCGCCGACCAGGGTGCGCGCTATCCGCATGAACTCTCCGGCGGCCAGCGGCAGCGCGCCGTGCTGGCGCGGGCGCTCGCGACCGACCCGGCGCTGCTGGTCTGCGACGAACCCATCAGCGCGCTCGATGTCTCGATCCAGGCGCAGGTGATGAACCTGCTGGTCGACCTGCAGGAGCGCTTCGGCATGGGCATGCTGTTCGTGAGCCACGACCTGCGCGCGGTGCGCCAGGTCAGCCATCGCGTGGCGGTCATGTATCTCGGCCGCATCGTCGAGGAAGGCGAGCCGGACGCTGTGCTGCAGGATCCCGCGCATCCCTATGCGCGGGCGCTGGTGGCGGCCATCCCGCATCCTGGGCGCAGCGGGCGGCGGACGGTGTTGCAGGGCGATCCGCCCAATCCGGCGGACCGTCCCTCCGGCTGCGCCTTTCATCCGCGCTGCCCGGTGGCGAGCGCGCGCTGCACGCAGGACGCGCCGACGCTGAAGCGGCGGCCCGATGGACGCATGATCGCCTGCCACGTCGCGCAGGGCGATGCCGCGCCCGGTCGCGGCGTATTGGCGGAGGCTGCCTGACATGCTGCGTTTCCTCGCCTTCCGCCTGGCGCGCGCTGCGTTGACCATCGCCATGGTCGTGACGTTCGCCTTCATCGTGCTGCGCATGTCGGGCGACCCGGCGCAGATCATCATGGGTGCGGATGCGCCACCCGAGGCAGTGGACGCCTTCCGCACCGCCTGGGGCCTCGATCGGCCGCTGTGGGAGCAATACTTCCACTACTTCGGTGCCATCCTGTCGGGCGATCTCGGCCGATCCATGCGCGACGGGCGCGACGCGATCGTGCTGGTGGCCGAGCGCATTCCCGCTACCCTGGCGCTGACCATCCCCGCACTTCTGATCAAGGTCGGGATCGGCGTACCCGCCGGGATCTACGCGGCGCTGCATCGCAATTCGCTGGCCGACCGGATCGTGATGGTGATCGCGGTAGCGGGCTTCACCGTGCCGTCCTTCGTGCTCGGCCTGATCCTGGTGCTGGTCTTCGCGGTGCAGCTCGGCTGGCTGCCCTCGGGCGGGCAGGAGAGCTGGCGCCATGCCATCCTGCCGATCATCACGCTGGGCGTGGGCGGCGCTGCCGTGCTGGCGCGCTTCACCCGCAGCGCGATGCTGGAAGTGCTTGGCCAGCCTTTCATCCGCACCGCGAGTGCCAAGGGTGTGCCGTGGCGCATGGTGGTCACCAACCACGCGCTGCCGAACGCGGCGATCCCGACGGTGACGATCATCGGCTTCATGGTCGGCAGCCTGATCGCCGGCGCGGTGGTGGTCGAAAGCGTGTTTTCCTGGCCAGGCGTGGGGCGGCTGCTGGTGGTGGCGGTGTCGAACCGCGACCTCGCGGTGGTGCAGTGCATCCTGCTGCTGGTCGCCTGCACCATGGTCGTGGCGAACCTGGTTGTGGACCTGCTTTATGGCCTTCTGGATCCGCGACTGCGCAGCGCGCCGCGGCAGGCGACAGCATGACGCCGCGATCGGCGGAGGCGTGATATGCCCGAAGCACCCCTGACAGTCGCCGCGCCCGCTACCGCCGCACCACCGCGGCCGGCTCGCGCGGGTCCGCCCCCGATGGTGCTGTTCGGCTTCGGTTGGCTGGCTCTGATGCTGGCGGTCGCGCTGCTGGCGGATGTCGTCAGCCCCTACGCCTACACCGCGCTTGACCTGCGCAACCGGCTATCGCCGCCGATCGGCTTCGGCGGCGCCTGGCTGCATCCGCTCGGCACCGATGAACTGGGCCGCGACGTTCTGGCGAGGCTGATCTACTCGATCCGCACAAGCCTTCTGATCGCCTTCGGCGCCACCATCATCGGCGCGCTGGTCGGCACGTCCCTGGGCTTCCTCGCGGCGCATTTCCGCGGGCTGGTGGAGCAGGCGGTGATGGCGTTGGTGGACTTCTCGGCGAGCATTCCCTTCCTGATCCTGGCGCTGGCGGTGCTGGCGTTCTTCGGCAATTCGATGGTGTTGCTGATCTGCCTGCTCGGCCTGCATGCCTGGGAACGCTACGCGCGCATCGCGCGTGGCCTGGCGCTGTCGGCGGGTGCGCAGGGCTATGCGGCGGCGGTGCGGCAACTCGGCGCCACCCCCTGGCGGTTGTATGGCCGGCATGTGCTGCCCAACATCGCCTCGACGCTGATCGTGTCGATGACGCTCGCCTTCCCGGAGATCATCCTCCTGGAAAGCGGATTGTCCTTCCTGGGTCTCGGCGTGCAGCCGCCGGCGACCTCGCTGGGTTCCATGGTGGGCTATGGGCGCGAATACCTCACGCGCGCGCCGTGGATCCTGCTGGCGCCGGCGATCACGATCGTGCTGACCACGCTCTCGGTCTCCTTGATCGGCGACTGGCTGCGCGACCGGCTTGACCCGACGCTGCGCTGAGCGCGTCGCGGGTCTTCATCCGCCTGTCATCGTTTGGCCGCACGGCTGCAACGGCGCGGGGCGAGGAACGCGCATCTTCGGGAGATCGTGCACCACGCTGCGCCGTCACCTTCTCGGCGCCTCCGCTTCACGCCATCCTGCGTGAGGTCCGGTCCCTCGCTCACCCAGCGCGTCGCCTCGCGCGTCTGCTCGGCCGAGAGCGGGTTTCGCGCGCCGCCCCCTCACCAAGCACGAACAGCAGCGATTCACACACGTCGCGACCAGGGGAGCCCTCGTGAGCCACCGCACGCCGCCAGGCGTTCAGACCGTCACGCCTGGCACGGTCTCGAAGATCCAGCGGGCGATCGCCGTGATCGCAGCATCGCCATGCGGTTGCCCCATCACCTGGATGCCCATCGGAAGGCCGCCGACCGCCGTCATCGGGATGGTCACGACCGGTGCACCGAGCGCCGAGCTCGGCGTGTTGTAGACCGCATCGCCAGTCGGTCGCTTCACGAGCGGCTGGCCAGGCGTGTCGCCGGACCACAACGGCGCCGGGCCCGGCGAAGCGGGCGCAATGACCGCATCCACGAGCAGGGCGAGCGCCTCATGCCGTCGGCGCATCTCCTCACGCTGGAGGATCGCCGCGCGGTAGTCCTCGGGTGTCATCGTCTCGGCCGCTGCCAGGACATTCTTCGTCCGCGCGCTAACCCCATCGCGGTTGGTCGCGACCAGGTTGCGGATGCCCCAGTGGTTCTCCCAGGCGGTGATCGCACTGGTCAGGGCCTGGACGCCCTCCAACGACCGTTCGAACGTCTCGACCAGCGGATGGTCGCCGCGGCGCAGGACAGTCACGCCCAGCGCGCGCAGCCCATCGAGCACGGCCTCGAAGGCGGCGCGGCTCGCATCGTCGGTCACGCGCCAGCCCTCTGCCTCCATCACGGCGAGTGCCATCGGCCGTCGCGCCGGCGGCGCCTTCAAGGGGCCAAACAGCCCGAGCCGGCCCGGATCACCGCCGGCGCGGCGCGCGATCTCGATCGCCACCAGCCACATGTCCTCGATGGATCCCGCGTGCGGGCCATGCGTGCTCATGCTCGTCGCCTGGCGCTCGCCGCGGTTGATCGCGCCCTGCGTCGGCTTGAGCGCGAAGTTCCCGCAATAGCTGGCGGGGCGGATGATCGAACCGCCCACCTGCGTGCCGATCGTGGCCGGCACCATCCGGGCCGCCACTGCCGCCCCCGAGCCAGAGGAGGAGCCGCCCGGCGTGCGCGTCGGGTCGAAGGGGTTCGTCGTCGGTCCGGGGTGCGTGCCGCCCAGTTCCGTCGTCACGGTCTTGCCGAGCACCACGGCGCCCGCCTGGCGCAGCGCCCAGACCGCGGCGTTGTCGCGCTTCGGGAAATTGCCGCGATAGGCCTCGCACCCCATCTGCGTCGGCATGTCCCGGGTCTCGAGCAGGTCCTTGATGCCGATCGGCAGGCCGTCGATCGGCGAGAGAGGCTGCCCGGACTTCCAGCGCGCCGTGCTGGCATCCGCCGCCTCGCGTGCTCCGTCCTCGTTCATGGCGGCCCAGGCGCGCACGACGGGCTCGCGTGCGGCAATCGTCTCGAGGCAACGCTCAAGGTAGGCGCGCGGCGTGTCGGACCCATCGGCGAAGCGCGGGGTCGCATCGTGGAAGCTGAGCGCGCGGAACTCCTTTGGCGAGTATGCGGACATGCCAGTACAGCCTCCCTCATGGTTGCGGCATTGAGCGACAACAGGCTGATCGCGTCCAGCCACAGGCTTGCGCGCCGCGTGGCGATGGTCGAGCATCTTGCCCCGAACATCCAGGGTCAGGAACGCCACGGTGATGACGGATGATCTCGAAGGGGAGCTGCGCGAGCTCGATGCCGCGGCGGCGCGCAACCTCGCGCGATACGAACCGGTCACCGCCCCGGCCTGGCCGAACGGTGCACGCGTCGCCGTGAATTTCACGGCCGATTTCGACGCCATGCTGCTGCGGCGCCTGATGAACGAACCGCCCCTGCAACTCGCGAAGGGCGAGTTCGGTGGACGCGTCGGCATCTGGCGTCTGATCGAACTGTTCGACAGCCATAAGGTGCAGGCCACCATCTTCACGCCAGGGCGCATCTGCGAACTGTATCCCGCCGCCGTGCTGGCCGCGGCGCGAAGCGGGCATGAGGTGGCCGACCACATGTGGGAGCATCGTGTCCCCAAGGAGCCCGAGTTGGAGCGCGACCATCTCACGCGCGCGACGACCGCGCTGGAGGCGCTCACCGGAATCCGCCCGGTGGGCACGCGCAGCGGTCACAGCCACGGCCTCCTGCGCGAACTGGGCTACCTTTACCGATCCAACGGTTCCGCCAGCCACATGCCGCACTACCTGCGCGACGCGGATGGCCGCAATGTCATGATCAACCTGCCCTTCCACTACGCCATCGACGACGCGATGTTCTTCAGCTTCGCCTGGATGGGAACGCCGACCGCCGCCCAGCGCATGATCGACCCGGAACGCGTGCTCGATCTCTGGTGGGAGGCCTTCCTGCATCAGCACGAGGCGGGCGGCGGCTACCTCAACATCTGCCTGCACCCCTTCGTGAGCGGTCGCGCTCTTCGCATCGGCATGCTCGACCGCCTCATCGCGCGCATGCGGGAGAAGGGGGGCGCCTGGTTCTCGAGCTGCGAGGCCGTCGCCCGCCATTGCCTCGCGACCCAGCCGCCCGCCCAGGGCTGGACCTGACGGAGACGCGCCATGCCCTGGAAGAACGCCTACACCATCTCCGACGAGCGCAGCATCCAGGATGCCGCGGTGCGCTGGCCCGGCGACGCGCGCTGCTGCGTCAGCATCACAATCGACCTGAGCCTGGCGGCGGGCCCCGAGGGGATCCGCGCGGCCGATCTCGGCACGCCGGTTGCGCGCTTCGCGATCGAGGAAGGCCTCGATAGCCTGCTCGACACGCTGCGCCGGCATCGGTTGCGCGCGACCTTCGCCACACCCGCGGCGATGGCGCGCATCCTCGGTCCGCGCATCGCCGCGATCCGCGCCGAGGGCCACGAGATCGCCGCCCAGGGCCTGCGGCACGAGGATGTCAGCGGCCTGTCGCGCGATGACGAGAAGGCGCGCCTGGACCGCACGACGGCGGTGATTGCCGAGGCCACCGGCCAGGCACCGTCAGGCTGGTTCAGCCTGCCGCGCCAGGGCGATCCGTATGCGAACGGTACCGTCAGCCCGCACACCATCGACCTGCTGATCGACGCCGGCTACCGCTACTTCGGCAACGGCCTCGCCGATGACGCGCCGCATTGGTGGGTAACGGATTTCGCGACGCGTCGCGCGCTGCTCGCCATGCCCTACTACTACCATTTCGACGACCAGTTTTTCTGCATGTTCCCGCAGAAGGGCACCGGCCTTGAAGGACCGGAGATGCTGGTGCGGAACTGGCGCGCAGAGTTCGCCGCGCAGCACGCGCGCGGCCGGCACTTCCACATGACGCTGCATCCGCAGCACATGGGGTGGCTGCACAGGCTGCGGATGCTCGACGGCTTCCTCGGCTGGATGCGCAGCCATGACGGGCTGTGGAACCCGACCGCGTCTGACTGCGCGGCGCATTGGGTCGCGACCTACCCGCCCGAGGCGCATCTGCGCCTCGAGCCCAGCATCTGGCAGGACCATCCGGGCAGCCTGAGCTGACGGCCCTCAGAGAAAAGCGCCGTCAACCGGGAGCCCGACGCCCGAAACGAAGGACGCCGCTTCCGAGCACAGGAAGCCGATCACGGCGGCGCATTCATGCGCCTCGCCCGCGCGGCCCATCGGGAAGTCGCGCAGCATCATCTGCCTGGCCTCCGGCGGAAGTGCGTCGAAGCGGTCGCGGATGCGGCTGCCCTGCTCGGCGAGAATAAGGGACGGCATGATGGCATTCACCGTAATGCCGTGCGGCGCCTCATCCTTCGCGAGCTGCGACGTGAAGCCGAGTAGCGCGGCTTTCGCGGTGGCATAGGCGAGCCGCGCGCCCTGGGTCGTCACCGGTCCCTTGCGTCCGCGAGCAACGGTCGAGGAGGTATTCACGATCCGTCCGAACCGTCGCGCGCGCATGCCGGGCACGAAGGCCCGGCTGAAGCGGAAGGCGCTGGTCACGTTCAGGGCCATGACGTGATCCCAGAGCTGGTCGTCCATCGCCTCGATTGTCGGAATCGGGCGCGGGCCGGATCCCCCGGCAAGGTTCACCAGCGCGTCAACGCGGCCGAGGGCCTCGGCGCGGGCCAGGGCAACGCCTGGCGCCTTCGGGTCCATGGCATCGGCCGTCATCGTCTCCGCCTGCCCGCCGGCCGCGCGCAGGCGCTCCGCTGCAGCCACCAGCGGCCCCTCCTGCATGTCGAGCATCAGCACGCCCATGCCTTGCGAGGCGAGCTGGAGGCTGACGGCGGTCCCAATCCCCCCGGCAGCCCCCGTCACGACGGCCCATCGTCCTGCCATGACTCAGCGACGCTCCCGCCGAATGTTCCACAG
>LNEW01000103.1 GCA_001464375.1 Rhodospirillales bacterium Ga0074136
AGGATGAAGGAGCCGTCGCGCAGGCGTGATGCGCTGGCGGGCGAAAGGCCGAGCACCTTGGCGAGACCTGCATTGGAGAGTCCGAGAGCGGCGCCAGCGCGGACCACAGCCTTGCTGACCACGGTGGCGGCGGCGGAGCGGTCGGGGGCTGCGGTGGTCGCGCGGATGGTGGGCATGGCTTTCTCCAGGAAGAAATTGATACCGTTCTTTCTGAAGAAACGCAAGGGTCGCAGGGTGGTTGCCTGTTCCAGCGCGGCCTAGGCCAGAGCTGCCCATGCGACGACGCGCGCCACACTGGTGTGCGTCCAGGCCCCGGTTCCGCGCGGGCTTGGCGCGGCGCGGGCGGTCAGCTCGTGGGCCACCGCTGCGTGCCCCGTGATCCCCTCTACGCGCGGACGGTCCAATTCCAGGCCGAGTCTGTGTGCCGCCCGTTCCGCGGCGGCGTCCGGGCCAGTGGTGGGCCGATGGCCGCGGTCGCCACCAATTCGTACAGGACGTGCCGGTGACGGTGTTCGGGCTGGGTGCGGTGGAGGTGCAGGTACGGCTACCGGACTCCCCCATTTCATGGTGCTCGATGAGACACCGCACCGGATGTGCTGCATTCGCGCCTTGATCCGCAGCAACAGGTCAAGTCCGGGTGCCGGTCTGTAGGCCTCTCTCCTTTATTCACCTCGCTCACCGAGATGGGGAAACCGAATTCCTGCTGATCACGTTCAAGTCTCATCCGGACAGGCGGGAGCGCTTGATTGGTTAGCCTTCATGCAGCGTATCGTTCCGCGGGGCCGCTTTATTGCGGACTCCACCAGCACAAGGAAGTTCCAGATGAAGATCGGCCAGCTCGGCAAACGTGCCGCACGGGCACTGCCCGTGTTGATGATGATGGGACTGCTGTCTGGACCGGCCATGGCGCACTGCGACAGCATGGATGGCCCCGTTGTCGCTGACGCCCAACGTGCCCTCGCCGGAAGGGATATGGAGCCGGTCCTGAAGTGGATCCGGACCGAGGACGAGCCGGAAATCCGGCGGGTGTTCGCAATGGCGCTGACTGTTCGCGGTGAGAGCGCAACCGCGAGGAACGTCGCCGACCTCTACTTCTTCGAGACCTTGGTCAGGATCCACCGCGCTGGTGAAGGCGAAGGCTTCGTGGGCCTGCGGCCTGTGGGAAGCGTCGAACCTGCGATCGCCGCGGCGGACCGCGCGCTGGCCGACGGCAATATCGAAGTCCTCGCAGACCGGATCGCGGCGTCGGTGCGCCAGGGCACCGTGCATCGCTTCAGTGAAGCGCGTGAGCTGCGGCCGACCGCGGAGCAATCCGCGGCGCAGGGTCGCCGCTATGTCGCCGCGTATGTGCAGTTGACCCATTTCGTTCAGACCGCGGACCGGCTGGCGGCACACGGTGCCAGCCACCAGCACCCCGCCAATTAAACGTGGCCCAAGGAGGCGCGTCTTCGTTCGGGGCGCGCCTCGCATCCTCATCACCGAACGCTTCGCAAAGCGGCAGAAAGCGGCGTAGCGGGCGCGGCCTGGATAACGGCAAGCATGGTCCAGAAAACTGGATTGCCGAGCCCGCGCAACACGTCGCGGTGACGATACGCCCAACCGGCCAGGACTGGGGATTTTCATGAACCACGACCGCGACGGGCTGATGGTAGCGCGCAGGAGCGATGGCAGGCTGGTGAGGAGGCCATTGTCGCCTCACCTGCAGGTCTATCGCTGGCCAGTCAGCATGGTGTTGTCGATCAGCCATCGCATCACCGGTGCCGCGCTCTCGGTCGGCGCATTGCTCATGACCTGGTGGCTGGTTGCCGCGGCAGCCTCAGAGAGTGCCTTCGCCACGGTCCAGGAATTTCTTGGGTCGAGCTTTGGCGTTCTCCTGCTGATGGGTTGGGCGGCGGCCCTGGTGCTGCATGTGTTCCAGGGCATTCGTCATCTGGCATGGGACGCGGGCTGGGGGTTCGGGACCTTGGCCCCACAGGATCCCGTAGGCTCGGGGACCGCGAAACGGATCTACGGCGTCACTGGTTGGGGCGTGATTGGCATTACCGCGGCTGCAACGCTGATCGTGTGGATCGCCGGCCTCGCGGCCTGGGAATGACAAAGCAAAGCAACAACCCGCAGGTCGATATCCTGCGCTCCCAGCTTAAGCGTGTCCGTGGCCTGGGCTCGTCCCATTCCGGGTCCCAGGCATGGTGGGCGGAGCGTCTGACTTCGATCGCGCTGGTGCCGCTTACGCTGTGGTTCATCGCCTCAGTGATCGGTCTTGAAGGCGCGACCAGGGCCGACATGGTCGCCTGGCTGCATGCGCCCGTGCCGCTGGTGCTGATCCTGTGCCTGATCGTCACGACCTTCTGGCACATGGAGCTGGGGCTGCGCGTGGTCATCGATGACTACGTCCATAACAACGCGATCCGCATCGCGATGCTGCTGTTCCAGCGCGGCCTGTGCATCATCGCCGGCTTGTTCTGCGTGATCGCGGTGCTGCGCCTGGGGCTGTGGGAAGGCGGGAGTTAGAAAACCATGGTCGCGTTCAGCCTTCCCGCCAACAGCCGCATCAAGCAAGGCAAGACTTATCGCGCGCCTGCTGGTGCAAAGCGTGTGCGTACCTTTCGCATCTACCGATGGAATCCGGATGACGGGGCTAATCCCCGCATGGATACGTACGAGATCGACCTGGACACCTGCGGGCCGATGGTTCTCGATGCGCTCATCAAGATCAAGAATGACGTTGATTCCACGCTGACCTTTCGGCGCTCGTGTCGCGAAGGCATCTGCGGGTCGTGCTCGATGAACATCGATGGTGGCAACACCCTTGCCTGCCTCAAGCCGATCGAGGACATCACGGGCGCGGTGCGGATCACGCCGTTGCCGCACATGGCGGTGGTCAAGGATCTCGTTCCTGATTTGACGCAGGCCTTTGCTCAGTACCGCGCCATCGAGCCGTGGCTGAAAGCCGACACGCCTCCGCCGCCCGACGGCGAGCGCCTGCAGTCCAGGAAGGAACGCGCCCAGATCGACGGGCTGTGGGAATGCATCCTGTGCTTCTGCTGCACCGCGGGCTGCCCAAGCTATTGGTGGAACGGCGAACGTTACCTGGGACCAGCGGTTCTGCTTCAGGCCTATCGCTGGATTGCCGAATCGCGTGACGAAGCGACGGGGGAACGGCTGGACGCGCTGAATGACCCATTCAAGCTCTATCGCTGCCACACGATCATGAACTGCACCGACACGTGTCCGAAGGGGTTGAACCCCGCCAAGGCGATCGGTGCCATAAAACAGCTCATCATCGAACGACAGGTATGACGGGCTGGCGCGAAGAACCGTCATGCAGCCAATTCGGCGGTCCCTTGCTCTTTCGGGGTCAGGGCCCGCTCGCCCACGGCGGCACGCCGATCACCGCAGCATGGCTCACGATCAGGACGGTCCAGACCAACGCTCCAGCCAGCAGCCGTATTGCTGACGGCCGGAAGCGCGCGCGCGGCTGCAGCGCCGCCCAGCGCGGCGCGCCCCAAGCCGTCCGCCGCCGCGCATCGAGCGCGCCCATGCCGAGCAGGCTCAGTCCCGCGAAGGCCCCGAACAGCATCAGATGCGCGAGATCCCCGTTCGGCACGACATGCCCGCCCGACCACACCGCCAATGCCCAGAGCACCGGATGCCGCGTCAGCGCCACCACGCCAGGCCGCGCCGGATCGTAGCGATCATTCCCCGCCCCACCGATCGAGAAGGGGTTGGGCACGCCGACGCCGAGGCCGAGCAGCAGGCAGGCGACAATCATCGCCGCATTCGTCACCCAGGCCTGCCACCAGGCCCAGCCCCACAGGGGCACGAAGGGCGCGCGCCCCGCCGCCCCGATCATCCAGGCGAGGATCGCCACCGACAGCACGCTGTAGCCGACCAGGAAGGCGTGCTCGCCCACCCAGGCGACAAGCGGTCGGCGCAGCGCCGGCCGCGCCGGCAGCATGTGGCTCAGCAGGAAGGCCGCCCAGGCCGCGGCATACTCGCCCCAGCCGCCCATCACCCCGGCTTGCCGTCAGCGCGGGGCCGAACGAGCATCGGCGCATAGGCGGCCAGGAAAAGCACGAACGCCAGCACCCACAGCACGGCGGCGGCCATCTGCGCCGTGAGCGGATCGGCCAGCGCGGCACTGCCAAAGACGCGCAGCAGCGCCGCGGCAAGCAACGCGACAAAGGCCACCGTCGTCATCGGCGAGGCGACCAGGTCGTGCCCCGTATGCCCGAGCGTCGCGCGCGTCATCACCGCCAGGATCATGGTGGCGAGCGCGCCGGCCACCTGCAGGTGCAGCCAGGCGCCGGCCCAGGTAAGGCCGCCGAGCAGCGACAACGCTTTGAGCGCCAGCGCCAGCGCCACCAGCAGGTAGCCCAGGTGCAGCACCCACAACAGCGGCCAGCGCAGCGTACGCAACCCGTACCAGCGCGATAGTCGCAGCGCGACCAGCACGGCGGCGGCGGCGGCGGCAAGGCCCGCCGCAACGCCACCGGGCATCACGAGATCCACCGCCACCACCACGGTCACCGACAGGATCGCGGCGCGGTCCACCCCCGGCAGGGGCGCCGGTACCGCCGGCCGGCCCGCCTTGCGCAGCGCGTTCAGCGTGAAGGACGGCACGATCCGCCCGCCGATCAGCACCACGAGCACCAGCGCCATGTTCGCCATCAGCAGCTGGCCGGTCGCCCAGCCCGGGACCGTCCACCAGCCCGCCGCCTCGGCCAGCATCATCATCTGCCCGGCCCAGAAGCCCAGAACCAGCAGCGGCGGCCCGAACAGCCGTGCGGTTTTCGCGCGGATCAGCGCCGGCAGCACCAGCAGCATCGTCGCCGGCAGCGGCACCAGCGCCAACGGCGCGGCGACCGCGATGGGCACCGGTGAGCCGGGCAGCAGCGCGAGGCGCGCCGCGAGGAACAGCCCGGCGATGACCACCAGCGGCAGGCCGGAATAGCCGCGCCGGCCGGTCCAGTTCGGGATCGCCGTCATCAGGAAGCCGATCATCGCCCCGCCGACGAAACCGGCCAGCAATTCATGCGCGTGCCAGCGCATCATCGGCAGCGGCCCATCCGGGACCGGCAGCCCGGCGAGCGCCAGCGCCCACAGCCCCACGCCCAACGGCGCGACGATGCCGGCCATCAGGAAGAAGGGCCTGAACCCGTGCATGAAGATCGCCACTACGCCCCCTTCGGCCGGAAGGCGGCGCAGGCGGCCGGGTCGGTTTCGAGCCGAGGGCCGCCGATCAGGTCGATGCAATAGGGGATGGCGGGGAAGACCGCGTCCAGGCACCCGGCAATGGCTGAAGGCTTGCCCGGCAGGTTCACGATCAGGCTCCGCCCCCGCGTGCCGGCGATCTGGCGCGACAGGATCGCGGTCGGCACGGCGCGCAGCGAGACGGCACGCATCAATTCGCCGAAGCCCGGCAGCAGCCGTTCGCAGACCGCGTCCGTCGCCTCCGGCGTCACGTCGCGCGGCGCCGGGCCGGTGCCGCCCGTGGTGACGATCAGTGGGCAGGCTTCGGTATCCGCGAGGTCGATCAGCGCCGCCTCGATCGCCGGCTGCTCATCCGGCACCAGGCGCCGCACCGGATGCCAGGGGGTGGCAAGGATGCGCGCCAGGGCCGCCTCGATCCCCGGTCCGCCCTGGTCCTGGTAGACGCCGCGGAAGGCGCGGTCGCTCACGGTGACCACGCCGATCGGAACGCCCGTCGTCATGCGGCGGACACCTGGCTGGTCCGGCGTGGCAGGGCGAGCGGGACCAGCCCCATCTCGAGGCTGGCGGCGATGCGGCGTGCACGTTCCATCAGGTGCGCGGCGCCGGCGGGCGGCAGGTGCGCCGCGGCGGTTTCTTCGAACAGCGCCAGCCAGCGTGCGAAATGCGCGGTGCCCAGGCCCAGATGCGCATGCGCCTGCATCGGCTGGCCATGATAGGTGCCGGTCATCAGCGCGACCGAGGACCAGAACTGCGTCAGGCGGGCGATATGCGCCTCCCAGTCCACCACGCCGGCGAAGGCCGCGCCGAGCAGGGGATCCTGACGCGCCGCGCCGTAGAACGCCCGCAGGAAGGCTTCGAGGATCGCTTCGTCGAGGCCGGTGGCGGCGCGCAGACGGTGGCTGAGAGCGGCGCGGCGTTCGGGTGTTTCAGGATGGGCATTCATTGTGGTGGTTCCGATACCAATTAAGGTCGGACTGAATTGTGGTATCGTCAATGCCAATAATGGCGGGCACTGCCAACGGCGCAGGGCCCAGAGGGACGGCGCCGATGTCCATGCCCTTGTCGCGAAGCCTTCTGCTGATGCTGTTCGAGCCGGAATGGCGCGCGCTGACGGGGCGCGCGGCGCTTGGGCGCGTGTTCTGGGTGTATGGCGTATTGGTCAGCGCCGGCCTGGCGCTGCTGTTCCTGCTGGCGCAGCAGGCCGGGCGCGCCGATCTGCAGCAACTGCTTCTCCTGATCTTTCCCGCCTACACCGCGGCAATCCTGGTGGCGGTGTGGCGTTGCAGCGCGCACGCGGTCGCGCCGTGGGGCGTTGTGGCACGCGCGCTGACCGTGGCCTGGGCGCTCAACACCCTGCTGCTCCTCCTGTTTCTCCAGATCGAACTGGTCGACCTTTGGATGGGGCGTGGCGCGTCATGACTGCATTCACGCAGGCGGTGCCGGCGGGTGCTGCCTTCCGCATGCTGGTCGCGGAGACGGCGCGCGACCTGTTCCCCGGCTATTTCGCGTTGGTCATGGCGACGGGGGTGGTCTCCATCGCCTGCCATCTGCTCGGTCTGCGGCTGGTCGCCGTGCCGCTCGTGGGCATCGCCTGGGCGGCCTACCTCGTGCTGTGGGGGCTGACCCTCGTGCGGCTCGTGCGGTTCCCGCGGCGCATCGTCGAGGACCTGTCGAACCACCAGCGCGCACCTGGCTTCTTCACCCTGGTCGCGGGCACCTGCGTGCTCGGCACGCAGACCGCGGTCGTCACCGGCGCGCAGGGCGTCGCCGCGTGGCTCTGGTACTTCGGCCTCGGGCTGTGGTTCGTGGTGATGTACGCCTTCTTCACCGCGGTCACGATCCGCGCGCGCAAGCCCACGCTCGCGGCCGGCATCAACGGCGCCTGGCTGATCGCGGCGGTGGCGACGCAGTCCATCGTGGTGCTGAAGGGCACGCTGGGTGCCGCCGCGCCGCCGCCGCCCGCGGTGCAGTTCCTCTGCCTCGCCTTCTTCATGATCGGCAGCATGCTCTACCTCGCGATCATCCCGCTGATCTTCTATCGCCTCACCTTCGTGCGGCTCAGCGCGCTGGATTTCGGCCCGCCCTACTGGATCAACATGGGCGCGGTGGCGATCACGACTCTGGCCGGGTCGATCCTGCTGCTGCGCAGCACGACCTGGCCGCTGCTGGCGGATTTCGTGCCCTTCCTGCGCGGCTTCACGCTGTTCTTCTGGGCGGCGGCGACCTGGTGGATCCCCTTCCTCATCGCGCTCACGCTGTGGCGCTACCTCGTGCGGCGGGAAACGCTGCGCTACGAGCCGACGCTCTGGGGCATGGTCTTCCCGCTCGGCATGTACACGACCGGCACGCTGCAATTGTCGCGCGCGCTGGACCTGCCCTTCCTGGCGGTCGTACCGGGCGTCTTCATCCATCTCGCACTGCTCGCCTGGGGGCTGATGTTTCTCGGCCTGCTGGGGCGGATCGGCGGCACGCTGCTGCAGGCCTGCCGGCGGAGGTGACAGCGCGCGCGGATAGAGGTATTTTTATCTCCAATTCAGGGATCTCGAATGCGGCTGCTCGCCTCCACCGACTTCGCGCTGCGCGTCCTGCTGACGCTGGGGGTGGCCCCGGAGCGCCGACGCTCGACCGAGGACCTGGCTGCCGACATCGGCGTGCCGCGCAACCACGTGCAGAAGATCGTGCAGGACCTGGCGGCGGCAGGGCTGGTGCGGACCCAGCGTGGCGCGGGCGGTGGCGTGGTGCTGGCCCGCCCGCCGGAGGCGATCCGCATCGGCGAGGTGGTGCGTCGCCTCGAAGCCGGCCAGGCGCTGGTGGAATGTTTCCGCGCCGATGGCGGGGCCTGCTGCTTCTCGCCAACCTGCCGGCTGGCGGGCGTGCTGGGGCGGGCGCAGGACGGATTCCTGGCTGTCCTGGACGCGACGACGCTCGCAGCCTGCCTGACCGTTACACAACATATAGTGCCTGACGGGCGCAGTTGAATACCATATCCTGGGATGCGTCCGAGTCGCACTTCCTGCGGCCGGCGCGGAAGGTTGCCCATGGATGGTTCGCTCGCCGGCGCGCGTCAGCGTCATATTCTCCCCGGTGCCGGCTTTGGCGAGGCACCGCTACCGGCCCGCTCCGTCGATCCCGGCATGGGCCTGGCCGTGGCGCGCCGCACCGTATTCCGCCCGGATGACGCCGAGGATTTCGGCCGCGTCGCCGACCGCGTCGCCGCCGGCAACATGGCGCTGCTCGGGGCACGCGCCGATGCCGCCGAGCAGGCGCGGCTTCGCAACGCCATCGCCACCGGCGCGCTGATCACCTCCGGGCGCCACCTCCAGCACGGCGACGCGGCGCAGCCCACGCGCAACATGGAGGTCTTCACCAACTGCGCGACGGCCATCACCTCCTTCGCTCTGTTCTACCTGCTGCTGAACGGCAGCGGCGTCGGCCGCGCCTATGACGACGAACTGGTGGCGGTTGACTGGGGCCAGGCACCCCGCCTGCTCCTGCACCTGTCCACGAACCATCCCGACTTCCCCGACACGCGCGACGAGATCCACCGCTTCGGCGCCGAGTTCGGCCTGCTGCCCTGGGGCACGACCCTCGCGGCGATGAGCGAGGCGCAGGAGGCGGAGATCCGCGCCTTCATCGCCGCGGCGCCGCCCGGTGCCATCCACCACGCCATCGCCGACAGCCGCGAGGGATGGGGCAAGGCCGCGGAGCTGCTGGAAAGCCTGGCCTTCGCAGGGGCGGCGGACCGCACGCTGGTGCTCGACTTCTCCGCCATCCGCCGCTGCGGCGCGCCGATCGCCGGCATGCAGGGGCGCCCGGCCTCGGGGCCGCTGTCGCTGCTGCGCGCCTTCGTGAACCTGCGCCACCAGGTGATCGAGCCGGCGCGCCACCGCAGCCCGGCCGACGAGGCGCTGGCGCCCTGGGAGCAGGCGCTGCTGGTCGACCACCATCTCTCGGTCGAGGTACAGGTCGGCGGTGCGCGGCGCGCGGCGCGCATGGCGACGAAGTCCTGGCGCGACCCCGGCATCTTCCGCTTCATCCGCCTGAAGGCCGAGGGCGGGCTGTGGACCGCCAACAACTCCGTCATGGTCGATGCCGAATTCTGGGAGGGCGTGCGCGCCGCGCGCGCGGGCAGCGTCTCGCCGGAGGCGAGCGCACGGATCACGCCGCTCGACCGCCATGCGCTGGCGGTGTTCGAGGAAGCGACGGCCTGCGGCTACATCAACGGCGAGCCCGGCTTCATCAATGGCGACCGGCTGGAGGACCACCGCACCGGCACCGCCTGGGCCAAGCCGGTGCACACCGACGGGCGCGACCTGCGCTCGGCGCGCTATGCCGCGGACCACGCCGTGCCGCTGCTCGCGGAGCTCGGCCGCCGCGCGGCGCAGGCGCGTTTCCCCGCCACCACCAACCCCTGCGGCGAGATCACGCTGCACGTCACCGGCGGGTATTGCGTGATCGCCGACTTCGCGCCGCTGCTCGCCTGCCCGCGCGACCTTGCAGCGATGACGCCGGGCGAGGTGCCTCACGACGTCGCGGCGCAATGGGATGCGCGCGTCGAGGACAGCGTGCGCCTGGGCGTGCGCTTCCTGATGCGCGCGAACACGATGGATGCGCTGTATGCCGACGAGGTGCGCCGCACCAACCGGATGGGCATCGGCCCGACCGGCCTGCACGAATGGGCCTGGATGCGCTGGGGCTTCGGCTTCGAGGACCTGCTGGACGAGGCGCGCAGCGCCCCCTTCTGGGAGACGCTCGCGCGCCTGTCCGAAGCGGCGAAGCAGGAAGGCATCGCCTATGCGGCGGAACTCGGCATGCCGGCGCCCTTCACGGTCACGACGGTCAAGCCGGCCGGTACCACCAGCAAGCTGTTCGGCCTGACCGAGGGCGCGCATCTGCCGGCGCGCCGCCAGTATCTGCGCTGGGTGCAGTTCAAGGGCGTGAAGGCCGAGGCCGGCTGGGCGCGCGACGCCGACCCGCTGCTGGGCGACTACGAGGCGCGCGGGTATCCGGTGCGCGGCCTGCAGAGCTTCCCGGGCATGTCCATCGTCGGCTTCCCGACCTTGCCGCTGATCCAGCGCCTTGGCATCGGCGATCGCCTGGTGACCGCGCCGCAGGCGACCCCGTCGCAGCAATACCGCTGGCTCGGCCTGCTGGAACGCCACTGGATCGGCGCGGAGCGCGGCAACCAGGTGAGCTACACGCTGAAGATCTTCACCGACCGCCACGACCTCGAAGCCTTCCGCGAGATCGTCCTGCGCCACCAGCCGGAGATCCGCTGCTGCGCCATCCTGCCGAGCCGCCCGGACAAGGAACTCGGCTACGAATACCTGCCGGAGGAGGAGGTGCATGCCGCGCGCTTCGCGGCGATCGTCGACGGTATCGAGGATGCGGCGCTGCACGAGGCGGTGGACATGGCGCACCTGGCCTGCGCATCGGGTGTGTGTCCGCTCTGAGCGCCATCGTGTGCGCGTCGCTCGGGTCCAGCCGAGCGGCACGCGGCACTCCGGCAGCGCCCCGGTCGATTTGATCGACAGCCGCACCGTCTGGTGTGCCAGGATGTCGACGTATCCGGGCGCGGTGCAGGCCGACACACACGCAGACGGAGCTAGCAATGCCGGTTCCCGAAGGACACGTGGCGACCCGACGCAGTCCGGAGTTCACGCAGGACACCATTCCGCCTGCGCTGCGGCAGGCGCATGAAACCACGCATGACACCTGGGCGGTCATCCATGTGCTGGAGGGCAGGCTGCGCTACTGCACGATCAGCCCCGCCTCCGAGACCATCCTGGAACCGGGCCGGCCGGGCGAAATCGAGCCGGAGGTGAAGCACCGCGTGGAGCCACTCGGCGTGGTCCGCTTCTACCTGGAATTCCATTATCCGCCGGAGCGCCATCCGACACCGAACGCGTAGCTGTCGCAGGAATGGGCCGGCCGCCACGCGCGGCGCCGCTAGAGCCTTCCGATCAGTCTGGGTCATATCCTGCGGCGGCGAAGTCGTTGGCGCAGCCAGGACGAAGGTGTTCCCGTGCAACGGGTTTCAGGCGGGGCGGGCGGCAACGCCGCCAGCGAGTTTCCCTGGGGCGTTGCAGGCAAGCGCGCCATTCCGGCGCGGCGCGCGCATCCTCGGGCACCGCGGCGAGGTCATCGATCACCGGGCCGCGATCGCCGCCGTCGCGCGGGGCGGCCTCGCGCATCCAACTCGCGATCGGCGCCAGAATCACGAAGGTCGCGACGCCGAGTGCCAGCATGGCCCCCCGCCATCCGAAGGCCTCGATCAGGCAGGCGGACAGGACCGGCACCCCGCCGCGCGCAGAGCTCGTCAGTTGGTGGGAGGCGGCGGCAGCAGGATGGTGCTTGGCCTGCCCGCCTCGGTGATGCTGCTGACGATCAGCCGCGCCGGCGCTGCTGCCGAAGCGTTGCGCGCGACGTGCGGCGTCATGGGGCGCGGATGGAAGGTCTGTCCAGCCTGGAAGGTCCGCGCTGCCTCGCCCTCCATCTCGAGCGTGACCGCCCCCTCCGTCACCAGGGCGATCTCGTCGCCCGGGTGCATGTGCCGCGGCGTGGCGCCGCTTGGACCGAGGTCGATCGTGTAGAGTCGATAGATGCGCCGCTCGGTGCCGAGCAGCGGCGTCTCGAGCAGGACGGTGGCCCTGAACGCCGCACCCGCGGCGGCGGGAGCCGCATGCGTCGCCTGCCCCGCTCCATGCGGCGCGGCGGCGGGGGGCGCCTGTTGCGCCAGCGCGACATGGCCAGAAAGGCAAAGGGCGCTGGCCAGCAGAAGATGCTTCGTCATCGTCGTTCTCCTTGGGGTGTCGGTTTCTTGGGCGCTCACCGCCGCGTTACGACGACCTCGAGGTACTCGCTGGGCACAACGAGGCCGCGCATACCACCGCGGTCGAAGCGGGACAGCAGGTTGAGGATGTCGCGCTCCAACTCGCCCTGGCGCGGCAGATCGAGCGCGAGGAAGGCGCGGTTGACCGGGCCGTAGAAGGTGCGGAACACCTCCAGCCAATGCGCCGGTGAGCGGTAGCGGAAGTTGAACATGCGAGGTGTCGCCACGATGGAGGATGCGTCCCCGCCGAACAGCTCCTTCAGCCGCTCCTCGGTGCCCCAGAGTGCAGGCGAGCGCAGGCCGGCAGCCGGCGGGAGATAGCGGCCGAGCACCTTGAAGAGCTCGCCGATGAAGCTCGCCGGCGTCCAGTTCGCCAGGCCGATCCGCCCGCCCGCCCTGCACACGCGCGCCATCTCGGCTGCGGCGCGGGCCTGGTCGGGGGTGAACATCACGCCGAAGGTTGAAAGCACGACGTCGAAGGCGCCATCCGCGAAGGGGAGCGCCTCCGCATCCGCCTCGCGGAAGGCGACTTGCAGGCCCTCCGCCTCGGCGCGCGCACGGCCGCGTTCGAGCAGCGCCGGCACGTAGTCCGTCGAGGTCACCTCGGCGAAGCGGCGCGCCGCGGCGAGCGTGGCGTTGCCGTTACCGGCCGCCACGTCCAGCGCTTGCTCGCCCGCGCGGAGGTCGACGGCCTCGCACAGGCACTCGCCGACGATCTGCAGCGTCCTGCCGACAACGGCGTAGTCGCCGGCAGACCACGCAGCTTGCTGCTTGGCTTTGACCGCCGAGAGGTCGGTCGGATGGGCGGCCTGCACCCCCTGGGGCGCGGGCATGGCCGGCGCGGTGGTGTTGCTCATGACGTTTTCGCCCTCCTGTGTCTCGCGGGCGCCTGCCGTGAACCGGCCGGCGTGCAGTCACGACCTTGCCGTGCGCGCCTCACGTCCCGCTCAAACCCCCTCTCAAGCGGTCGTCAAAACTGCGGAGTCCTGCGCTTTTGACGCCCGAGCGACGCTCCGGCATGTTTGACGGGATCAGTCACGGAGGGACGCTTGCGCCGATGCCCGGAGCGAGCATTGGCCTCCTCGGCGGCTTCGAGGTCCGCCTTGCGGACGGCAGCCGCGCGGCGTTGCCGACGCGGAAGGCCGAGGCACTACTGACCGTACTCGCGCTCGCCGGTGGGGCGCCCTGGTCGCGCGAGCGATTGGCCGAGTTGCTCTGGGGCGACCGCGGGGAGACGCAGGCGCGGCACAGCCTCAGCCAGGCCCTCACCTCGATCCGCGCCGCACTGGGCGGTGAGGACTCGCTGCTCGCGACGCGTGACGGCGTCGCACTCGCGCCCGGCCGCATCGCAGTGGATGCGCTCGACTTCCAGGCGCTCGCGGTGGCTGGGGATTTCGAGTCGCTGGCCGAGGCGGCCCGGCTATACCGGGGACCGCTGGCCGATGGCCTGGCGCTGCGCGAGGAAGGCTTCATCGACTGGCTCGCTGCGGAGCGGCGCAGGCTGCACGACATCGCGCTATCCGGGCTCCTGCGGCTCGGGCGTGCCGCGCAGGCGCGCGGCGATCCGCCGGCGGCACGCGCCGCCCTGGAGCGGGCGGTGGCGATGGAGCCGCTGTCGGAGGAGGCCCATCGCGATTTGATCCGCATGCACCTGGACGAGGGACGCCCCGCAGAGGCGGCGCGCCAGTACGCCGCCTGCGCTGATCTGCTGCTTCGCGAACTGCAGATCGAACCCGGTCCGGAGATCATGGCGCTCCGGCGCGAAGCGCTGGCGCGGCAGCCGGCGGCGCCCATCGCTGCTGACGCGACGGACGGCGAGCGGAAGCAGGTGACGGCCTTCGCTGCCAGCCTGGCACCAGGGCTCGGCACGCCTCCTGACCTGGAGGACCTGGAGCCCATGCTTGACGCGGCCGCGCGGCGCGTCGCGGATGCAGTACGGGCCCATGGCGGCCAGGTGCTCCGGTGCTCGGCCGAAGGCGTCCTGGCAGCCTTCGGCGCTCCGGTAGCGCTCGAGGACCATGCGGTGCGCGCCTGCCGCGCGGCGCTCGCCGCCCTCACGTCGACGCAGGACGGCGATCGGGTCGTCGGCTTGGGCATAGGGCTCGATTCCGCCGAGGTCCTCCTGCGCAGCGGCGCGCTCTCCGGCCCAGCCCTGCAGCGCGCCGCACGGCTTGCCGCCTCGGCCGTGCCGGGCACGGCAGTGGTTTCCGAGGCCAGCATGGCGCTCACGCGCGGGAAGATGCGCTTCGCGGAGACCGAACACCTTCAGTCGGATTCCGCGCCGCCCGGCCCGCCGCTTTTCCGTCTGGAGGCGGCAGCGAACGCGGAGGGCGCGCCACTGACTGCGGCGGTGGGTTTTGTCGAGCGGCAGGCCGAGCTGGACGCCCTGGCCACCGCCCTGGCGCCGACGGAGCTGGGCTCAGGCAGGCTCGTCGCCATCGTGGGCGAGGCTGGCGTGGGCAAGTCGCGCCTCGCGCGCGAGTTCGTGGCCGGGAGGCTGCCGCGGAACTGGCGCGCAATCGCCTACGCCGCGGATACCCAGTTCTCTGACGTGGCGTACGCTGCGGTTGCGGGCCTGATGCGCGCCTATTTCGGCATCGACCACGGGGGCGACGCCAAGATCGTGCGGGAGCGCGTCGTCGGCGCGGTACAGGCGCTGGCGCTCGCGCCCGCAGTGACGGAGGCGCTGCTCGCGCTTCTTGGCGGTAGCGCCGCGACCGCGGAGGCGGACCCGACCTGGGCCGTCCTTGAGCCGGCGCAGCGGCGCCGACGGCTGATCGAGGCGGTAAAGGCGCTGCTGCACCGCGAGGCGGCGGACCAACCCCTGCTCGTGGTGCTCGAGGACCTGCACTGGCTCGACGCCGCCAGCCGCGAGGTCCTGGAGAGCCTGATCGAATCCCTGCCGGCGTCGCGCCTCGCGCTGCTGGTGAACTACCGTCCCGAATTCGTGCATGCCTGGGCGAGCCTCGGTCACTACCGCCAGATCCGCCTGGAGCCGCTCACCGCGGAGGGCGCGGGCGCGCTGCTCGACCGCGCGCTGGGCACGGATGCAACTCTCGATCCCCTGAAGCACCGCCTGATGGCGCGCGCTGGCGGCAACCCGTTCTTCCTCGAGGAGTGCATGCGCGCTGCCGAGGCGACAGGGCTGCTGCGCGGCGAACCGGGCGCGTACAGCCTCGAAGGCGACCCCGATCGCCTGGCGCTGCCGGCGACGGTGCAGGCCGTCATCGCCGCCCGCCTCGACCGGCTCGCGCCCGATGACAAGCGCTTGCTTCAGGTGGCGGCGGTCGTCGGCGCCGAGGCGCCCGGGCGTCTGCTGCGTGCCGTCAGCGACATGCCGGACGAGACCTTCGGACGTGCCGTGGCGCGGCTCCACACGGGGGAATTCTTGCTGCCCCTGCGCGTCGTCCCGGAGCCGGTCCACCGCTTCAAGCACGCGCTGACGCATGAAGTGGTCTATGGCTCGCTGCTGCGGCAGGACCGGCGGGAGCTGCACCTCCGCGTGCTGCGCGCGCTCGAGGGGAGCCAAGATATAGAGGCGCGGCAGCGCATGACGGAGGCGCCGGTCGAGATGCTGGCCTTCCACGCCGCGCGGGCGGAGGATTGGGAGGCAGCGGCGGACTATGGTCGCAGGGCCGGGCTGCGGGCTGCTGCGCGCTCGGCGAACCGGGAGGCGATCGGCCACTACGGCCGGGCGCTCGATGCGCTCCGCCGGTTGCCGGGGGGATCGGATCGCGCCGCGGCGGAAGTCGACCTGCACATCGAGATCCGCAACGCGCTCTTCGTGGTCGGTGAGCACGAGGCGATCCCGGCGCATCTGCGGGAGGCCGCACGGATCGCCGAGGCGTCGGGCGACACGCCGCGCCGGGTGCGCGCCGGATTGCTGCTCTCCGGCTGGTACTGGCAGAGCGGCCAGCACGGCCTCGCTGCCGAGGCTACCGATAACGCGATGGCGATCGCCTCTGCCGGCGGGGACGACCTTACCGCGGCGCTGGGCCTCTACCGCCGTGGTACCGTCCTACAGGCCGTCGGCGCCTATAGGGCCGCGGTGGGGGCCCTCCGCGAGGCGATCTCGCTTCTCGAGCGGCGGGGCGCCCAGGACGCGTTTGCCTTCGGCGGATATCCCTTCGTCTTTTGTCACTCCTTCCTCGCCTGGTCGCTCGCCGAGCTCGGCGAGGACGCGGCGGCTCGGCATGAGGGCGCGCGCGGTTGGGAGGCGGCGGCCCGGCTGGGCAACAGTTACTCCCAGGCGGTGATGAGCTTCGGACACGGCCACGCCCTGATCCGCGCCGGCGCGCTCGCGGAAGCCGAGACGGTGCTGGAGCGTGGCCTCGAGCTCTACCGTGTCGCCGAAGTTCCTTCGACCTATCCCTGGATTGCCGCCGGCCTCGGATATGTGCGGGTGTTTCGAGGCGATGCGGAGCGGGGGCTCGCATTGCTCCGCCATGCCGTCGAGCCCGAGATCCGGCGGCGTGGGCCGATGTACGCGCACACTTACCTCCGGCTCGCAGAGGCGCTGCACCACCTGGGACGCACGGGGGAGGCGCTGGCGATGGCACGCGCTGGCCGCGAGGCTGCGAAGTCGCAGGAGGAGCGCGGGCACTTGGCCTGGGCTGAGCGCGTGCTGGGCGACATACTGTCGGGCGAGGTGCCGCGCGAGGCTGGCTCACATTACCGGCAGGCGGCCGACATTGCCAGGGCGCTCGGCATGCGGCCGGAGGAGGAACTCGCAGGCGATGGCCTCGCCGGGATTAGTCGGACGAGATGACGCCTGGAGCATGCATCCGCCTGCCCACCCACCGGCATATCCATTGGTGTTGAGACGCCGGCGGGTTGCTGGTGGCGGCGGTCCGAACCCGGGAGCATTCCCTCCGCCATCATATTCAAGCGCGACCCGGTTCGAGAGCGCCCGCTCCATGGCCTCCTCAGGGATCGGGCCCGCGGGTCATCATGGAGGGTCGCTCAGACAGATCACCGCGCTGCCTCGTTTGCGGCCGCTGTCCACCTCGCGGTGCGCCTTCACGATGTCATCGAGCCGATAGCGAGCCCCGATCACCGGCCGGAGCACACCCGCCGCCAGCATCCCGGCGACACGGGCGAGTTCGTCGGGGTCGTTGGCCGCGAAGCCGCAGAGCACGCGCGGTCCCCGCCCCCACGACGTCCATGCCATCTGAAGCATCTCCCTGGGGCCGAAGGAGAGGAAGACATGGCGCCCGCGCGGCGCCAGCAGCGGCCGCCATTCCGCGAAGCGCGTCCCATCGGTCGTATCGAGGAGAACGTCGTAGGCACCGGCCACCGCGCCACCCGGACCCGCCTGCCGGTCGAGCACCGCATCGGCCCCGAGGCTGTGCACCAGATCGGCGTTCGCGGCGCTGCACAGCCCCGTCACATGCGCGCCGAGGTGCTTCGCAACCTGCACCGCGAAGACCCCGACGCCACCCGCTGCGCCAAGCACCAGCACCCGCTCCCCCGGCACCAGCCGCGCCACGTCACGCAGGAAAGCCAGCGCGGAGAGCGCGCCGAAGGGTACGGCGGCGGCCTCGGCATGGGTCAGGCTGGGCGGGGTTGGAACGATTGCCGCCGTCTCGCGGATCGTCAGGTATTCGGCATTGGCGCCGCGCAGCGTGATGCCGAACACGGCCTGGCCCGGGCGGAAGCGCGTGACGTCGGCGCCCACCGCCTCGACCTCTCCCGCGAATTCCATGCCCGGAATGGGCTGCCTGGGGCCGAGCAGTCCAAAGGCGATCCGGACCGGCAGCCGGAAGATCGCCGCCGCGCGCATGCCGCGTATCCGGGCATCGCCGGAGGTGACGGTGCTGGCATGGACGCGCACGCGGACGTCCCGCCGGCCAACGGATGGCAGCGGGACCTCCTCGATCGACAGCACTTCGGGCGGTCCGTAGCGGCGGTGGATGGCGGCCTTCATCATGGTCTCCCGGTCTGCGGGAGCGGCCTTACCTGTGCGTCGGTGCCGGGAGAATTGCCAAGGATCGCAGGTGATCCATACAGTTCTGCATGAATAGGCCGCTGCCATCCTTCGACTGGACCCTGGCGCGCGCCTTCCTCGCCACCGCGGAGGCCGGCTCGCTCTCCGCCGCCGCGCGCGCGCTGGCGCAGACGCAGCCCACGCTCGGCCGCCAGGTCGCGGCCCTCGAGCGCGCGCTTGGCATCGCGCTGTTCGAACGCGTCGGCCGCGGCCTTGTGCTGACGCCCACGGGGCGCGAGGTGCTGGAGCATGTCCGCGCCATGGGCGAGGCCGCGGGGCGGGCTTCCCTCATTGCCTCCGGGCGTTCACAGGCCATCGAAGGGCCGATCCGCATCACCGCGAGCGAGGTCTATGCCGCGCACCTGCTGCCGCCGATCATCGGCATGCTGCGCGCCGCGCATCCCGGCATCACGGTCGAGATCGTCGCCGACAACCGCCCGACCAACCTGCTGCGGCGCGAGGCCGACATCGCCGTCCGCAATTTCGAATCGCGCGACGCCGACCTCATCGTCCGCAAGGTCGCGGACGACAGGGCGCGGCCCTATGCCACGCCGGACTTCCGGCACCGCCTGGGCAGCCCGTGCCGATGGGCGGACCTGGCCGAGGCCGATTTCGTGGGCTTCGACAGGACCGAGTTGCTGATCGAGGGGCTGCGCGCCTTCGGCCTCCATCTCACGCCACGAAACTTCCCGGTCAGCGCCGACAGCCACCTCGTGCATTGGGCGTTCGTGCGGCAGGGTTTCGGCATCGGCTTGATCACCGAGGCCGTGGGTGATGCGGACCCCGCCGTCCTGCGCGTGCTGCCGCAGGAGGCGCCGGTCACCTTCCCGATCTGGCTCGCCACGCATCGGGAACTGCACACCAGCCTGCGTGTACGGCTGGTGTTCGATCTCCTCGCCGATGCGCTCTCGTCGACGCAGCGTTGATCAGGCAGCACGAAGACCGCTCGGAACCCGCCGTCGCGCCCCGTCATGTGCGCTCGGGCTCATCCGACTATCCTCCTGGCGACAGGTGGCGCAGTCCATCCTGGACCAGGACGCGCTGAGCGATGATGCGTGCATCGAGATCGGCAGGACCGCCGGCGAACGGCATCTGCCCCGCCGCGCGCACGCGGCTGGCGAATGCCTCGTCCGCCACGATCGCGCGTGTCGCTTCTTCCAGCGCCCGGCGCACCGTCGCGGGCTGCCGGGCATCGGCGAAGACGCCGACGAAACCCTCGAACTCGTATTTCGGGAAACCCTGCTCGGCGGCAGTCGCGAGGTCTGGAGCGGCAGCGGAGCGAGTCGCGTTCGTCACGGCCAGCAGCTTCAGTCGGCCTCCTCGTGCCTGCGGCAAGGCGGTGGCCAGCGGCATGACGGCTAGCTGGATCCGCCCCTCGGACAGGTCGTTCAGCATGTCGGGAACGGCGCGGTACTGCACGCGGGTCAGAACGACGCGCTGTTCCGCTGCGAAGGCCGCGAAGGCGATGGCGATGCCGCCCGGCGAGGATGCCCAGGCCAGCGTGCCGGCTCCCGCGCGAGCCAGCCTCACCGCATCCGCCAGGTTGGCGGCCTGCAAAGAAGGGCTGGCAACCACGGCGATGTGGTCGATGGCGAGGGTCGAAACAGGCGCGAACTGCTCCGTGCGGTATGGCAGGTTCGGGATGGTGGACGGATTCACCGTGAAGGGCCCAGCAAAGGACAGAAACAGCTTGTGATCGTCCTGGTGGCCCAGGAAGGCCATGGCCGCGATCACGCCGTCCCCGCCTGGGCGATTTTCCGCCGTGACGGGCTGCCCCCAGCGGCGCGACAAGCCGTCGGCAAAGAGCCGAAGCGTCGCTTCCCCGCCAACGCCGGCAGGGACAGGCGTGATCAGCCGGACCGGGCGGACCGGGAAGGACTCGGCCCAGGCCCTTGCCGGCACGCCGAGCGCAAGCAGCCCCGGCAGGGTGCGGCGGGAAAGCTTCATCGCAAAAGGCTCCGGTCGGGGTTCGGCGCCCAGGATAGACATGCGCCACTGGCCCTGGCGTTCTTGCTTTTGAACGCTTCGTTCTGCGAAATCGAACGATGATGATCCGTGATACCCTTCTCGGCGACCTCGCGCTGCTCGATCGCGTCGTGACAACCGGAGGGATCAGCGCTGCGGCAGCGGCGCTGGGCACGGCCAAGTCCTCGGTCAGTGCGCGGATCGGGGCGCTTGAGACCCAGGTAGGCCTGCGCCTTCTGGTCCGTTCGAGCCGCGGCACCCGGCCAACGCCGGCGGGTGAGCGCCTGCTCGAAGCCGGTCGCCGTCTCCGCGCCGAGGCAGAAGCCGCCTTCGCCGCCGCGCGGGGCGATGAGGGCGCCTTGGCCGGGACGCTGCGCATTTCCTGCCCCGTCGGCATGGCGGATGCGGTGCTGGTGCCGCTGCTTGCGTCCTTCCTGGCCGAGCATCCCGCCCTCCGGCTCGACGTCGCGGCCACCGATCGCATCGTCGATCCGCGGCAGGAGGGAATTGACGTCGCCTTCCGCTTCGGCTGGTTGCGAGGCGCTGAACTGGGCCTGGTGGCGCGCCGGATCGGAACCTTCGAGGGCGTGCTGTGCGCCGCCCCCGCCTACCTCGCTGCCGCGGGCGGTACGCCGCGCAACATCGAGGATCTCAGCCGCCACGCCTGGATCGGCTATGCCGGGTTCGGCGGCGATCGCCAGACGCTTCTGCTGACCGACGAGGGCGGCAGGCGGCATCAGGCCGTGCTGACCTGCCGTGTGCGAACATCGTCGGCCATCCAAGTCCGCGATTGGGTCCTTGCGGGCCTCGGCGTGACAAGGCTTCCGCTGATGCTGATCGAACCGCAACTCGCAGCCGGCCAGCTTGTCCGTGTGCTGTCGCAATGCCGCTTTGACGGACCATCGCTCTATGCGGTTTACCCGCGCGATAGGCTGCGCCCAGCGAGGGTGCAGGCGCTCCTGGGGCATCTCCAGTCCCGACGCGGTCCGCATGAGGCGCAAACCCGTTCGCCAAGTGCCCGCAGCGGGTGAGGGCTCTCGCCACCGCACGTCTCCACGCAGGAGAAGGTTGGAACCTGGTTCCCCACCGCTGCTCCAGTCGGTCTTCTCGATGTCACCGTGAGCGCGGTGACATCGCGCCGGTGCCGCTGGTGTCGTCGACGCGGTTCATCGAGCGCGAGGCAGCCGCTTGGTCAACCAGCACGGTGCGGGTGCGGCGTGGAACATCTCCGCGGCGCCTTGAGAGTGATTGGAGAACCATCACTGCGCTCCGGCAGGCTCAGTCCACCCGCGTTGTCCGCAACCGGAGTGCATTCCCGACCACGCTCACGGACGACAGCGCCATCGCGGCAGCCGCGATGATCGGCGACAGCAGAATTCCGAACATCGGATACAGCACCCCCGCCGCGATCGGCACACCGGCCGCATTGTAGGCGAAGGCGAAAAACAGGTTCTGCCGGATGTTGCCCATCACGGCCTCCGACAGCCGCCGCGCCCGGACAATCCCCATCAGGTCGCCGCCGAGCAGCGTAATACCGGCGCTCTCGATCGCCACGGCCGTACCGGTGCCCATGGCGATTCCGACCTCGGCCGCCGCCAGCGCCGGTGCGTCGTTCACGCCATCGCCCGCCATCGCCACGCGGCGCCCCTCGGCCTTCAGCTTCTCGATGATGCGCTGCTTGTCCTCGGGCAGGACCTCCGCCTCGACCTCGGTGATGCCAAGCCGCCGCGCCACGGCCTCGGCCGTCGTGCGGTTGTCGCCCGTCAGCATCACGACCCGCACGCCCTCCTTCGCGAGGCCCGCGAGCGCTGCCGGTGTCGTCGCCTTCACCGGATCTGCCACGGCGACGATCCCGAAGGCGCGGCCATCCGCCGCCACGAAGAAGACGGTGGCGCCATCACCCCGCAGACGCTCCGCTTCCGCCGACAATGCGCCCACATCCACCTTGGCCTCGTTCATGAGGCGGGCGTTGCCGACCGCGACCGGGCGTCCATCGACCGTGCCGGTCACGCCACGGCCAATAGGCGCGTCGAAGCCCTCGACTGACGGCACGGCGATGCCGCGCTCCTCGGCTGCCCGCACCACGGCTTCGGCGAGGGGATGCTGGCTTGGCCGTTCCAGCCCCGCAGCGAGGCGCAACACCTCATCTTCCGCCACGCCCGCCGCAGGGATCACCGCCACGACATCCGGCCGCCCCTGCGTCAGCGTGCCAGTCTTGTCCACGACCAGCGTGTCGATCCGCTCCATGCGCTCCAGTGCTTCGGCATTCTTGATCAGCACCCCGGCCTGCGCGCCGCGGCCCACGCCCACCATGATGGACATCGGCGTGGCAAGGCCGAGCGCGCAGGGGCAGGCGATGATCAGCACGGTCACGGCCGCGACCAGCGCGAAGGCAAGGCGCGGTTCCGGCCCCCAGATCGCCCAGACCGCAAAGGCCACGACCGCGATCGCCACGACCACCGGTACGAACCAGCCGCTGACCTGGTCGGCCAGGCGCTGGATCGGTGCGCGCGAACGTTGTGCGCCGGCGACCATGCGCACGATCTGCGCCAGCACCGTGTCCTGGCCCACGCGATCGGCGCGCATGACGAAGCTGCCCTGGCCGTTCAGCGTGCCGCCCACGACCTGATCGCCAACCGTCTTGGTGACCGGCACGGCCTCACCCGTCACCAGGCTCTCGTCGACGTTCGAGGCACCCTCCAGCACCGCGCCGTCGAGAGGCACCTTGTCACCGGGACGAACGCGCAGCCGGTCGCCGACCATGATGGCGGCCAGCGGCACCTCCTCATCCGAACCATCGTCGCGCAACCGACGTGCCTGGGCCGGCGCGAGGTCGAGCAGCGCGCGGATGGCGCCGCCCGTCTGCTCGCGCGCCCGCAATTCGAGCACCTGTCCGAGCAGCACCAGCACGACGATCACCGCTGCCGCCTCGAAATACACC
Source organism: Rhodospirillales bacterium Ga0074136 (assembly GCA_001464375.1). GTDB lineage: Bacteria > Pseudomonadota > Alphaproteobacteria > Acetobacterales > Acetobacteraceae > Neoroseomonas. The sequence goes on from LNEW01000103.1 coordinate 22,939, forward strand.
GCCACCGAGCCATCGGCCGCGCGGAAGGCCGCGGGGAAGATGCCGGGCGCCAGGGTGGCCACGACGCTGAACACCCAGGCGACGCCCGTGCCGAGTGCGATCAGGGTGAACATGTTGAGGCTGCGGTTCACCAGGCTCTGCCAGCCACGGACGAAGAACGGCCAGCCCGCCCAGAGCACCACGGGCGTCGCCAGCGCCAGTTGGATCCAATTGCCGACGCGCGGCCCGCCGACCAGGTGCATCATGCCGGTCAGGTGACCGCCCATCTCCAGCAGGAAGACCGGGATGGTGAGCACAAGGCCGATCCAGAAGCGCCGGGTGAAGTCCACCAGCTCCGGGTTGGGTCCCGTCTCGGCCGAGGGGGTTTCAGGTTCGAGCGCCATGCCGCAGATCGGGCAACTGCCAGGGCCTGGCTGGCGGATCTGCGGGTGCATCGGGCAGGTGTAGATGGTGCCCGGCGCCACGGCCTCAGCGCGCAAAGGCGCACGTGCCTGCAGATACTTTCCCGGTTCGGCGACGAACTTGGTGCGGCAACCGGCCGAGCAGAAATGGTAGGCGTGCCCGGCATGGTCGGCGTGGTGCGCGGTCTTTGCCGGGTCCACCGTCATGCCGCAGACCGGATCCTTCACGGTGCCCGATGCCGGCGCAGCCCCCGTAAGCTCGGGATCGTGCTTGTCGTGGGCTGTGTGGGGGCCGTGATGTTCCATGTCCGTCTAACTCCTCAGCGCGCGAAAGGTCACGCAGGCGGGCGCGCGGCCAGCATCGCCAGCGGCGGCAACAGCAGCCACTGGAGGAAAGGGGCGAGCCCGGTTCCCCACGGCGGAAGGCGCGGCATGGCGGCCGTGTAGGTCCAGGATTGGCGCAGATCGACATTCAGCCACTCGCTGAACACCGTGTAGCCAAGGCCAATCAGCGTCGCGACCAGCGTGACGCGCGCCCATCCCTGGCTCGGCCAATGCCAGGATCAGGTCAGCAGGATCGCCACCGCCAGGGCGGCGGCAGCGATCAACGCGTCCCCGCCAGTGCAATGAAGGACGGCGAAGGCGATCTCGCCCGGCGTCCCCTCCACCCACAGCGTATAGAGCGGGAGCTGCGCGACTTCCCAGGCCAGGTTCAAGGCGAGCATGGCCGCGAGGTAGCGGGCCGCGGGAGCAGCCGATCCGGCCCACCCTCGCGGCACCTGGTCGATCACTTGGCGCCGGTTCCACGATCGGAACCAGCGTTTCGTCCGCCGCCGCCGTGGCCATGCCCGTGGTGCATGAACAGGTGCATCAGCGGGCAGGCGAGGAGTATGAGGTACGGAAGCGCTCCGAGCGCGTGGCCCCAATGCTCCCGCAGGACGTAGAAGGCCGCGACCAGCACGAAGCCGAGCACGGCGACCCCCGCGCGTGTGCGCCACCAAACCGGCCGACTGCCCGACATGAGATGCCTGGCAGGCGAGCCGGGATTGGCCTCGTCGCCCATGTCAGCGCGGCCGTGCCAGGAAGGCGCGCAGCGTGGCGATCTCGCTCTCCTGCGCGCGAATCACGGCTTCGGCCAGGCTGCGCATCCCCGGATCCCGGCCATGCGCCAGCTGGACCCGGGCCATTGCGATCGCGCCCTCGTGGTGCGGGATCATGGAGGCGGCGAAATCGCGATCCGCATCACCGGTGAAGGTGATGGCCATGTCGCGGTGCATCTTCTCGTTCGCGGCCATGAAGGCGGCGGTCGAGGGGGACTGCGCCGCGGTTCCCGGAGCCGCGGCACCGTGCTGATGCGGGTTGGTCGCCGGCGCGGCACCTGCACCCGGCGCCTGCGCGCCAGGCATCATCCGCTGCTGCATCTGCTGCATGTGCTGCATGTGCTGCTGCATGCCGGGCATCTGGCCCATCATGCCGGGCTGCCCAGGCTGTGCCGGGTGCGGTTGCGGCGCGGTGCCCTGGGCGATGGCGAAGCCTGCCGCGGAGACGGTGGCGATGCCGGCAGCAAGGGCAAGGGAGCGAGCAAGGCGCGTCATGTGCTGGGTTCCTTTGTTTCGGGTTTCCCAAGACTGGCGCCCCGGCATGTCGCCAGCGTCACGCCGTCATGACAAAGCATGTCAGCGCGGGATCAGGCTGAGATGCGCTCGACCTGCCAACCACCATCGCGCAACGCCTGCTCCAGGCGCGCTGTGTCCACGGCCGACGTCACGGCCGCCTCCCGCGTGTCCAGCTTGATGTCGATCCCCGCCTGCGGGTCGGCCTGCCGGAGCGACGCCGTGACGCCCTTCGCGCAGCCGCCGCAGTTCATGTTCGCGATCCGAAAGCGATGCATCACGCCCTCCTCATGGGTTCTTGCCTGACCGCGGACGTGGTGATTGCCCCCATGGGAGGGTCAAGGGCTGCACGCAGCCCCTTCCGCACGTCGTGATGCCCTCACACCGGCGTGCCGCCGCGGAAGCGCATGAACACCGCACGACCACCGCGCGCGTCGAAGGCCATGACGTCGTAGCTATCCGGCGCCTGGCCAGGAACTTCCATGCCCGGTGAGCCCACGGGCATGCCCGGCACTGCGAGGCCGCGGATCCCGGCGGGGCGCTCGGCCAGCAGACGGATCACCGCTGCCGCGGGCACATGACCCTCGAGCGCATAGCCGCCGACCAGCCCCGCATGGCAGGACAGCAGATCGGATGGCGTGCCCAGCATACGGCGCGCGGCTGCCACGGAGCGCACGACATTGTCCTCGATCGGAAATCCTGCAGCGCGCATGTGGTCCACCCATGCGACGCAGCAGCCACAATTCTCGTCCCGCCAGACCTGAAGGCGCGGAAGGGCCTCCGCCCAGGCACGCGTCGGCAGGGTCATTGCGGCAAGACCAGCCGCCACAAAACGCCTTCGAACCATCATCGCGGTATGCTCCTTCGATTCTAGCTTCTTGGCAGGCGAACGAACGCCAGAAGTCCGCCGCCTGGTCGGTTGCCCAGCTGCACCGTGCCGCCATGCTGCTCGACCGCGCGGCGCGCGATGGTGAGGCCGAGCCCGCTCCCGCCGGTGCCGCGATTGCGCGACGTCTCGAGGCGCCGGAACGGCTCGAACACGGCCTGCATGTCGGCCTCCGGTATGCCCGGACCATCATCCTCGATGCGGATCTGGATCTCGCGCCCCTCATCCTGAAGCGCCACACGCGCGCCGCCGCCGTACTTCACGGCATTGTCGATCAGGTTCGAGAAGGCGCGCTTCAGCGTCACCGGGCTGCACACGAGCCTGGCCTGGGATGGACCGCCATAGGTTACGGCCGCGCCCGCATCGGCGGCCGCATCGCACAGCGTCTCGATCATCGCGACAAGGTCGGCCGGCTTGCGGGGCTCGCTCTCGGTCTCGCCGCGCAGATAGGCCAGCGTCGAATCGATCATCGCCTCCATCTCGTCGAGGTCGGCATCGATGGCGCGTGCAGCCTCGCCATCCTCGACGAACCCGGCGCGCAGCCGCAGCCGGGCAATGGGCGTGCGCAGATCATGGCTGACGGCGGCGAGGGCCTGGGTGCGGTCGGCGATAAGGCGGTCGATGCGGCCCTGCATGCGATTGAAGGCCTGCGCGGCGTGGCGCACCTCGTGTGGGCCTTCCTCGGGCACGGGCACCACGGGGCCGGGGCCGCCGAAGCGATCCGCCGCATCCGAGAGCGCGCGCAAGGGCCGCCCGATCAGCCGCACCACCAGCAGCCCGAGCAGCAGGATCCCGACCGCCATGGCCGTGGTCGAAAGCAGCGTGGCGTGTTCCGCCGCCGGCGGACGGAACAGGGCGGCGGAGAAGTTGAGCCAGCTGCCATCCGGCAGTGGCAGCGCGCCGAGCAGCTGGTGCCCCGCCACGCCATCCTCGCCATAGCCGAGCCGCAGCCCGGTGATGTCGAATTCCGGCACCAGCTCGCCGAGCCGGCTGCGCAGCGCCTCGATGCGGGCGCTGCTCGCCTGCACCGGCTGCACGGTCGCCGCGCGGGTCCAGTGCATGTCGAGGCTCGCGGTGGAGAGCGCATGCGCGGTCCGGTCGCGTTCGTCGACCGGAAGTTCGGCGACTGCTCGCTTGGCGGCCACAAGGCGCTCCGCGAGCTGCGCTTCCCGGGTCGTGCCAAGCACCGCCTCGGTGCCGATCTGGTGCAGCCACAAGCTGCCGAGATGGAAGGCCATCAGACCGACCAGCAGCACGAGCACGATGCGCCCGCCCAGCGTGTCCGGCAGCAGGCGGCGCAGTGGATTCATGCCCCGCGCTTCACGGGCGGCACCAGCATGTAGCCGGCGCCGCGCACCGTCTTGATGATCGACGGACTCTCGTCGGTCGGTTCGAGCTTCCGCCGCAAGCGGCTGACCATGACATCGACCGACCGTTCGGTGCCATTGAAGGCCATCCGGTTGCGCGCGAGATCGAGCAACTGGTCGCGGCTCAGCACGCGCTGCGCATGTTCGCAGAAGGCCAGAAGCAGGTCGTACTCACCGCCCGAGAGATCCACCGCCGTGCCATCGGGCGCGCTGAGCTCGCGCCGCCGCGTGTCGAGACTCCAATCGGCAAAGAGGATGCGCTCGCCCGCCTGGCCCGCCATCGGGTCACCTGCCTCGCCGCGCGACCGCCGCAGCAGCGCGCGCACGCGCGCCAGCAATTCGGCACGGCCGAAGGGTTTCGGGATGTAGTCGTCGGCGCCGAGTTCCAGGCCCAGGACGCGATCCGTCTCCTCACCGCGCGCCGTCACCATGATGATCGGCACGCCCGACTTGGCGCGCAGTGCCCGGCACAGATCGAGTCCGGAGGCGCCGGGCAACATGACGTCGAGCAGCACGAGATCGACCGGCGCGCCCGCCAGCACTTCCCACATCTCGCGGCCATCGCGCGCGCCTGTGACGCGAAAGCCGTTCTGGCGCAGGAACTTGGCGATCAGTGCGCGCATCTCCCCATCATCTTCGACGACCAGGATGTGGGCTTCCTGCTGCAGGCTGTCGGACGCGATCACGTCAATGATGCCGGTGGCTGCCCGGCATCGCGCCGCCATGCTGCGGCGCGCCGCCGGCATAGCCGCGCAGGTGGCCATACGCGGCGATCTGTTCCGCGTTCAGCAGCGCCGCCTGCGCCAGGTGCGTGCGCAGATGCACGTCCCGGATCTCTCCCTGCAGGGCCGCGATGCGGGACGTGCGCGCGGAGAGGTCGGCCGGCGTGATGCTACGGTCGCGGAAGGCGGTGTCGAGCGCGCGTTCCTCATCGATGACGCGGGCGCCGAGCGCGCCCGCCTCGGCCTGCATCTGGGTCATCAGGCGCTGCGTCGCCGCGAGCTGGGCGGGCGTGAGCCGCATCGCCCCAGCCAGTTCGATGACATGGACGGGTCCGGGCCAGCCGTTGAGCTCGGCGGCAAGCGCCAGGCCCATGCCGCGACCGGCCAGCAGATCGGCCTGCTGCTCGGCCGACAGCGCACGGATCGGGCGGTCCGTCATGCCGGCATAGGGCGACGGTGCGTTGGCCCAGGCGGGACCCGCGACGAGCAGGGCAACGGCCATCAATGTCCAGCGCATCCTTCCCTCCTCAATTCTGGTCCATCGGTGTGAAACGCGCCTGCACCGGACGTTGGCCGGGCAGCGTCAGCGTTACAACCGCGCGCATGCCGCGCGCGGCCGTGAAGTCACCGGTGCCCACCAGCACATTGTCCCCCGTGGGCGCCAGCGCGATGGTGGCCTGGCGCCCGCCGGCGAGGATCACAGCCTGTGCCGTGGCCCCCGCGGCCGGGATCGGCCGGTCGGCGCCGTCGAACAGGAACAGCCGCAGCGTGTTGCCGGCCGCCACCAGCTCGGCGTGGTTGGTGCCGATATCCACCTTCTGGCCACCGTTCGGGCCGCGACGCGGCTCGTGCGCGACGGCGGCGAACGGGGCAAGGACGAAGCTGGCGAGCAACATGCGGCGTGGGGTCATGGTCAGGGTCCTCATGGATCAATAGGCCTCTGCCAGCTTCGTCTCCTGCTGCACGGCGCGCAGCCGTTCCAGCGCGGGGCGGCCGAAGCGGTGGAACAGCAGCGGCGTTAGGAAGGTGTCGAGCAGTGTCGCGGTAATCAGCCCGCCGAAGATGGTCACTGCGACCGGGTGCAGGATCTCCTTGCCCGGCTCGCTCGCGCCGATCATCAGGGGAATGAGCGCGAAGCCAGCGGATAGCGCTGTCATCAGCACCGGCGTCAGGCGTTCGAGGCTGCCGCGGATCACCAGCGCCAGCCCCCAGCGCTCGTCTTCCAGCAGCGCGAGGTTGAGATAGTGGCTGACCTTCAGGATGCCGTTGCGCGTCGCGATGCCGGCCAGCGTGATGAAGCCGATCATCGAGGCGACCGAGAGCGGCTGACCCGCGATCCACAGCGCCGCGATCGCGCCCACCAGGGCCAGCGGCACATTGCCCATGATGATCAGCGCCAGCACCGTCGATTTGTAGCGGCTGTAGAGCACCATGAAGATCAGCGACAGCGACACCAGCGACAGCCCGGCGATCAGGCGCGCGGCTTCCTCCTGCGCCTGGAAGGTGCCCTCCAGCGTGAAGAAGTAGCCGGGGGGCAAGGTGGCAGCGTCCATCTCCGCCCGGATGCGCGCAACGATGGCGGCCATGTCGCTGCCATCGGTATTGGCGAGCACCACGATCCGGCGCCGGCCATTCTCCCGCAGGATCTGGTTGGGCCCGTCGGTGTCGCGCAACTCCGCCAGCAAGGACAGCGGCACACGCCCACCCGGTGTCTCGATCATCACGGCCGCGAGCCCGGCGCCAGTGCGGTCCGTGTCGCCGAGGCGCAGCACCACGTCGAAGCGCCGCGCGCCGTCCACCACCTGGCTGACCACCTGGCCGCCCGACAGGGCTTGCAGCGCCTCGGCCACCGACGCGGCGGAGACGCCGTACAGCGCCGCGCGTTCATGGTTCACCGCCACCTGAAGCTGCGGCACGCGCACCTGGCGCTCCACCTGCAGGTCGGTCAGGCCCGGGATGGAAGCAAGGCGCTGCTGCATGCCCTCGGCCAGGGTGCGAAGGGTGTCCAGGTCATCGCCGGTGATCTTGAGCGCGATCTCGGCACGCACGCCGGAGAGCATGTGGTCCAGCCGGTGCCCGATGGGCTGGCCGATATTGGCGCTGCCGGGCAGCACACCCAGGCGGGCGCGGATATCGGCGGAGATCGCCTGCTTGCCGCGTGTGGAAGCATGGAGGGAGACGTCGATCTCCGAGGAGTGCACGCCCTCGGCATGTTCATCGAGTTCGGCGCGGCCGGTGCGGCGGCCCACGGTGCGGACCTCCGGCACCTGCATGATCAGCAGCTCCGCCTGGCGGCCGAGGCGGTTGGCCTCGGCCAGGCTGATGCCCGGCTGGAATTGCAGGCTGATGGTCAGCGTGCCCTCGTTGAAGGGCGGCAGGAAGGAGCGCGGCAGGAAGGGCACGGTCGCCAGCGCGCCCGCCACGCCGACACCCGCCAGCACATATACAAGGCGGGCGCGGGCGAAAGCCCAAAGCAGCGCGCGCTCGTTCCACCGCTTGAGGACGCGGACCAGAACGCTGTCGCCGTGGTCCATCCGCTTCATGCGCGGCAGCAGGTAGTAGCAGAGCACTGGCGTGACGGTGATCGACACAACCAGGCTCGCCAGGATCGAGACGATGTAGGCCACGCCGAGCGGCGCGAACAACCGGCCCTCTATGCCGGTCAGTGCGAACAGCGGCACGAAGACGAGGATGACGATCATCGTCGCATAGACGATGCCGGAACGGACCTCCTGGCTCGCCCGCGCAACCACGATGAGGGCAGGCTGCGGGTCCGGCCGCGCCCGGTTCTCCCGCAGGCGGCGGAAGACGTTCTCCACATCCACCACCGCGTCATCGACCAACTCCCCGATCGCGATGGCGAGGCCACCCAGCGTCATGGTGTTGATCGACAGGCCGAGCAGTTGGAACACCACGACCGTGATGAGCACGGACAGCGGAATGGCGGTGAGCGAGATGAAGGTGGTGCGCCCGTTCAGCAGGAACAGGAACAGCACCACGGCCACCACTGCCACCGCCTCCAGCAGAACCTTCTCCACATTGCCGATCGAGGCCGCGATGAAATCGGCCTGGCGGAACTGCACGTTGTTTGCAGTGACACCGGGCGGCATGGCGCGCTGCAATTCGACCAGCGCCGCTTCCACCTGGGCCGTCAGCGCCACCGTATCGGCCGAGGGCTGCTTCTGGATCGACAGGATCACGGCCGGCCGCCCCATGCTGCCGGCCTCGCCGCGCTTGAGGCGGGCGGCATAGTCAATCGTTGCCACTTGCCGCAGCGGAATCGGCTGTCCAGCCCGCACGGCCACGGGCGTGTTCGCCAAGTCCTCGAGCCGCGTGGTGCGGGCGATGTTGCGGATCAGGTATTCCCGCCCCGCCTGATCCACGTAGCCGCCGCCGGTATTGCCGCCGAATTGCCGCAGCGCCGCATGGACCTGCTCCGCGGTGATTTCCAGCGCATGCATCCGTACGACATCGGGCGTGACGCGATACTGCCGTACCTCGCCACCGATCGGGATCACCTGGGAAATGCCCGGGATGGTCAGGAGCCGCGGCCGCACGACCCAATCCGCCAACTCGCGCAGTTCCATCGGGCTAGCGCGGCCATCGGTGGACATCGCCACCAGCATGATCTCCCCCATGATGGAGGAGATCGGCGCCATCTGCGGCGCGACATTCGCCGGCAACTGCGCCCGCACCAGCGAGAGGCGCTCCGCCACCTGCTGGCGGTTCACCCAGATGTCGGTGCCCCAGTCGAACTCCACGAACACGATCGACAACCCGACGCCGGAGACGGAACGCACGCGCGTCACACCCGGCATGCCGTTCATCGCCGTCTCGATCGGGTAGGAGACGAGAAGTTCGACCTCCTCCGGCGCCAGGCCCTCGGCCTCCGTCATCAGGGTGATGACCGGCTTGTTGAGGTCGGGAAAGACATCGACCGGCAGGCGCTGCAGCGTGAAGGCGCCATAGACCACGAGGATCGCGGCCGCCACCAAGACGAAGATCCGGTTTCGCAGGCTGGCCGTGACGAGGATATTGAACACGGCTAGCGAACCTGCGCGATCAGCCCGGCGCCACTGGTCACCACCCGCGCCCCGCGTTCCAGCCCGGCCGTGACCAGCACACGCTGGCCGTCGAGAGGCTGGACCCGAACGGGCCGCGGCAGGAAGCGCTCGGCGCTCGGCATCTCATAGACCACCTGGCCGCCCTCGGGGTTGCGCACCACCGCCTCGGCCGGCAGCACGATGCCGGCGGCACGGCGCGGCGTCTCCACCAGAACCGTCACGGGCTGCCCCACGGCCAACCCAGGGGCACCCGCCTCGATGCGGAAATGCAGGGGCAGACCCTGCTGGCGCAGCGTCATGCCACGGCCCACGAAGCCGAGCCGCAGCGCCTGGCCGCCCGCTGTCATGGCGGATGCGGCCGAGACATCGGCCACGGCGGCGGGGTCGAACGCGATGGCCTCGACCCAGAGCCGGGCGGGATCGACGATGTCGAACAGCGCCTCCTGCGCCTGGATCACCTGGCCGGCGGCGACGCGCACCACGCTGATCAGGCCGGCCGAGGGTGCCACGATCGGCTCGCGCCCCGTCACCGCCGGCAGGTTCGCGGCACGGCGCTGACGCAGGCCTTCGAGGTCGGCGCGGGCATCGCCGATCTCCCGCTCTGCGACGGTACCGGTCAGCGCCGTCAGGCGGCGAACCCGTGCCTCGCCGATCACTATCAGGGCATCGAGTTCGGCGATGCTGGCGCGCACGCCGACGCGGTCCTGCGCCGCCAGGATCGGCACGACGTACCCGAGCACCTCGCCGCGCGACACGCGCTGGCCCAGCTCCGGGAAACCACCTTCGGGTGGCTCGATGCGTCCTGCTTCGGAGGCCTGCACGCGACCGGAGGCGTTGGGGTCCGCCACAACCTGTCCGGTCAGGCGGATGGTGACCGAGGCCTCGCCCAACTCGGCCGGGCCGGTCCGCAGGCCCAGCAGGCGCTGTGAGGGTTTGGGCACGAAGATGCTGCCATCCGGCTGGCGGCGCGGCGCGTCCAGGGGCTGCGCCCAGGACGTCACGGGCAGGATCAGGATTGCGGCCAGGGCCAGCACGGCCGGCGCAGCGGCCGCACGGTCCGGCAATGGCGCGCCGGATGGCAGGGCGTGGGGGCGCGTGCCGGTTGCCGGCGGCTCAGCGACAACCAGCGGCGGCAACCGTCGTGGAGCGGCGGCACGGCCGATAACGGCGCCAAGCAGCAGCAGGATGAACCCCGCCGCCCACAGGATGGGCTCGCGCAACGCCAGCCCGAGCAGGTCCGACGAAACTGGTGCTGCGGTCAGGGTGCCGGCGGCAGCGGGAATTTCAAGCATCGCCGGCAGCAGGTCCATCTCCTCTCCAGCGGTGATGGTGAAGACCAGGTTCCGTTGACCCGGTTGTTCCAGGGCGGGATTAGCCAGGACATAGACCGCCTCGCTGGCGCGCGTAGCCGTTCCGATATCCTCGCCGTCGAGGGTAACCTGCACCGTGGCGCCATCGATGGGCTCCGACGTCGCGTGCCGGTCGAGGTACAGCCAAAGCCGGCGGTCTGGACCCAGGACCGCCACGATCTCGAACAGATCGGAATGCGCCTCGGCACGCGGTGCCGCCGCCGCGGGCGGCGCGGGTTCGTCACCATGGGAATGGCCTTCGTGGCTGAGCGCAGGGCGGACGCCAGACGCGGCCAGCAGCGTGACGAGCAGCAAAGTACGAATCAGCACGCGCGCGCCCCTCAAATCCTGACCACTAAGGTCTCTATCTGGCGGCACGGGACGTCATGGGCGTTGCCCAATCATGACAAAACATTGCAGCGGAGGCGGCTAGCCCCCGGCGGCGGGTGACTCAGCCAGCCAGACCCGTTTCATGACAGCCGGAGAATGGAACCCAGTCCCACCGCTGCTCCACCGCACAATTCTTGTCTCCGCAAAGGCCTGCGGCCTTCAGCGGCTGCATCCGGCCTGGAGCGCGGGACGACCCTCCACAATGCGTCCAGAGGCGCAGGAGTCGACGGAGCCTGAGGGCGCGCGCTCGTTCCATCGTGGCATCGATCTCACCTGTGCGTGCCACCTGGCAATCGGCGGAGGTCGCTGGATCCCGCGCTTGGCTGCCGCGACGCGGATGCCCGTGACGTCCTTCGCCCAGTGCCAGCGTTGCGGCAGCGATCCTCGCAGGAGCACCGACCAGCACCGGGACGAGCACGCTCAGAACGCTTCCGACCCGGGCCCATGTCCGGCAAGAAGGTGAGCAGGCCGGTCGACATGATCACGCGCGAGCATCCCGCTTCTCCTTGCCGCGATTCGCCCCGCGCGCGGGCGCACCGGATGAATGATCGCCCGACGAGCCACGGGCCTGTGCCAGGCCATCCTGCGGGTCCGATGGTGTTTCGCTTCCACTCGCAGCGACGACGGTCGGTTTGCCGCCAGCGTCGGCCGGGGGGTCGACGGTCCGGCAGGTTGCATG
>LNEW01000104.1 GCA_001464375.1 Rhodospirillales bacterium Ga0074136
GAGATCCATGGCATCGACGAGAGCGTGGGGCTGGATTCCATGCACGACATCACCCGCACCATCGCGCTGACCATGGCGGAATGGTGCGGGCTGGAGGCAGCGGCATGACCATCACCTTCTCCCCCGATCGGCTGTGGGACAGCCTGCACGAGATGGCGCGCATCGGCGCACGGCCCGATGGCGAGGTGGATCGCCTCGCGCTGACCGAGACCGACGGCAAGGCACGCATGCTTCTGCGCGACTGGGCGCAGTCGGCCGGCTGCACGCTGGAGGTCGATCGCCTGGGGTCGATGTTCCTCACCTATCCCGGCGCGGATGCGACGCTGCCGGCGGTCGCGGTGGGCAGCCACCTCGACACCGTGCCGACCGGCGGGAAGTACGATGGCGCCTATGGCGTGCTGATCGGCCTTGAGGTGGTGCGCGCGCTGCATAATGCGGGGCGGCGCACCCGCGCGCCGATCTGCGTCGTGAACTGGACCAACGAGGAAGGCGCGCGCTTTGCCCCGCCCATGGCCGCGAGCGAGGCGGCGATGGGTTTCGCGGACGAGGCACGCCTGCTCGCAACCCCCGATCGCTTTGGGCAGACCAGCTTCGGCGCCGCGCTCGATGCCTGCGGCTGGCGCGGCACGCGCGACCCGGCTGAGGCGCGCCGCTTCGCCGCGTATTTCGAGGCGCATATCGAACAAGGCCCGGTGCTGGAGCGCGAGGACGTGCCCGTCGGCATCGTCACGCATGGCTATGGCGTGACCTATTGCACCATCACGGTGCAGGGGCGCGACGGGCATATCGGCGGCAGCATGGAGGACCGGCGCGACGCGCTGCTGGGCGCGGCGGAGGTGATCCTCGCGCTCGAACGTATCGCGCTCGGCACCGCGGGCCGTGGCCTGGCCTCGGCGACGCGGCTGGCGTTGGAGCCTGATGCGCGCGGCAATATCCCCTCGCGCGTCGTGCTGGTGGCGAGCCTGCGCAACATCGAGCAGGCCGGGCTCGATGGCATGTGTGCAGCGCTTGCGGCCACCTGCGCCGAGATCGCCGCGCGCCGCGACATGCCGATCACGATCGAGACGGTCTCGGGCTATCCCTCGGTGCGCTTCGATGCCGTGCTGCTCGAGCGCCTGCGCGCCGGCGCGCGCGCCGCGGGCCTGGCGTATCGCGACCTGCCGACGCCGATCGGTCATGATGCGCTGCATGTCGGGCGCGTGGTGCCTTCCGCCATGATGTTCATCCCCTGCCATGGCGGGCTCAGCCACAATCCTGCGGAGAGCATCGCGCCCGCATGGTCGGCGGCGGGCCTCGCCGCGCTCGGCCCCGCCGTGATTGAAACCGCCGGAGGCTTGGCATGAACATTCCCCTCTCCGGCGCGCGCCTGTGGGACAGCCTGATGGAGATGGCGCGCATCGGCGCCACCGCGAAGGGCGGGTCGAACCGGCAGACGCTGACCGACCTCGATTCCGAAGGGCGGCATCTGCTGGTGCGTTGGGCGGAGGCGGCGGGGTGCACGCTCAGCACCGACCGGCTGGGCAACATGGCGCTGGTGCGGCCGGGGCGCGATCCGTCGCGCAAGGCGGTGGCCTTCGGCAGCCACCTCGACACCCAGCCGACGGGCGGGAAGTTCGATGGCGTGCTGGGCGTGCTGGCGGGGCTCGAACTGCTGCGCGCGGTGCATGAGGCGGGGATCGAGACCGAGGCCCCGCTCATGCTCATCAATTGGACCAATGAGGAAGGTGCGCGCTTCTCGCCGCCCATGATGGGCAGCGGTGGCGCGATGGGGATGTTCACCGAGGCCGAGGTGCTGGCCAAGCAGGACAGCGAGGGCGCGGTGTTCGGCGCGGAGCTCGCGCGCATCGGCTGGCAGGGCGATGCCGACCCGGCCGCGCTGCGCGACATCGGCGCGTATCTCGAACTGCATATCGAACAGGGGAAGTTGCTCGAGGATGCCGGCCTGGAGGTCGGCGTCGTCACTCATGCACTCGCGCAGAACTGGCTGGAAGTGACGATCGAGGGCGAGGAGGCGCATGGCGGTTCGCCGATGGCCGGGCGGCGCGATGCGTTGATGGCGGCCGCGCCGCTGATCGCGGCGATCGAGGCGATCGCGCTCGCTTCCGTGACACCCGCCGGCGATCCGGGGCGCGCGACGGTCGGGCGGCTCACCGTCTATCCCGACAGCCGCAACATCGCGCCCTCGCGCGTGTGGTTCAGCATCGATACGCGGCACCACGACCCGGCGCTGCTGGCGCAGATGGCCGAGGAGATCCGCGCCACCGCCACCGCCATCGCCGCGGCGCGCGGCGTGCGGATCACGGTCGCGGATTTCTGGTATTCGCCGCTCACGCCGTTCGATCTGGCGCTGGTCGGGCGCGTGCGCGATGCGGCGCAGCGCCTGGGCTACGCGCATATGGACATGCCGACCGGCATCGGCCACGACGCGGTCTATGTTGCGCGGATCTTCTGCCCCTGCCATGGCGGCGTCAGCCACAACGAGGCCGAGAGCATCACGCCGGCATGGGCGGAGGCCGGGCTGCGCGTGCTGGCCGATGCGGTGCTGGCGACGGCGGGCGTCGCGAAGGGCTGACGCGCCCGATGACCGCAGCGCCGGATGGCGCGAAGTTTTGAATCGACCGCGCGCATCAAGCGCCTGATGGCCGCAGCGTCCTATGGCGCGATGGTCTGAACCGGCCGCCCACGAAGGAACACCCCATGACCCGCATCGCCATCGGCGGCTTCCTGCACGAAAGCCATTCCTTCGCTCCGCTGCCCACCGGCTGGGGGGACTTCATCAAGCCCGGCGGCCTCGACGCGCTGCGCCCGACCTCCTGCCCCGCCGCCGGCGCCATCATGGTGGCGGAGGAAGCCGGCGTGCAGATCGCACCGCTCGCCTGGGGCTTCGCCAACCCCGCCGGCCCGGTCACCGCCGAGGCCTTCGAACGCATCGCCGCGCTGCTGGTCGCCGCATTGTCGGACGCGCTGGAGGATGGCCCGCTCGATGGCGTCTACCTCGACCTGCATGGCGCGATGGTCGCCATCGGCTTCGACGATGCGGAGGGCGAGGTGCTGCGCCGCGTGCGCGCCGTGGTCGGCCCCGACGTGCCGATCGCCGCGAGCCTCGATCCCCACGCCAACAAGACCGCGCTCATGGTGCTGCATGCGGATGTGCTGGTGCCCTTCCGCACCTATCCGCACATCGACATGAAGCCGGCCGGCGCGCAGGCCGCGCGGCTGCTGCTGCGCATGATCCGTGACGGTCGCCGTCCGGCGAAGGCGTTCCGCGAACTGGATTTCTGGACGCCCCTGCCGGGCCAATGCACCATGGTCGCGCCGATGGCCGAGGTCATGGCCGAACGCGCGCGCCTGGCCGAGGCGCCGGGCGTGTGGGAACTCGGTTTCTGCTTCGGCTTTCCCTACGCTGATTTCCCCGGCTGCGGCATGGCCATCGCATCCTTCGCCGATACGCCGGACCAGGCCGCCGGGGCCGCCGATGCACTCGCCGCCTTCATCGCGGCGAAGGAGACGGAATTCGCGCTGGGTGTGCTGCCGGCCGCCGAGGGCGTGGCGCGCGCCATGGCCGCGTCGGGGAAAGGCCCGGTCATCCTGGCCGACACGCAGGACAATCCCGGCGGCGGCGGTCATGGCGATACCACCGGCCTGCTGGCGGAACTGGTCCGCCAGGGCGCGCAGGGCGCGGTGCTGGCGCCGATGAACGACGCCGAGGCCGCGAGCGCCTGCCACGCGGCGGGGGAGGGCGCGACGATCACCCTCGACCTCGGCGGCAAGAGCGACGGCGTGCCGCTGCGCGTCAGCGCGCGGGTGGAACGCCTGTCCGATGGCCGCTTCACGCTGACCGGGCCGATGGGCGCGGGCAACCCGGCCAATCTCGGCCCCTGCGCGCTGGTGCGCGTGGCGCCGGGCGTGCGCGTCATCATCGTCACCCGGAAGATGCAGGCGCATGACCAGGCGCTGTTCCGCCACATCGGCGTGGAGCCGGCGGAACAGCGCATCGTCGCGGTGAAGTCGAGCGTGCATTTCCGCGCCGATTTCCAGCCCATCGCATCGGAGGTGATCGTGGTGACCGCACCCGGCCCGGTGGTGGCGGACCCGGCCGTGCTGCCCTTCACCAACCTGCGGCCCGGCCTGCGGCTGAGGCCGGGCGCCAATCGCTGATGCGCCGGGTGATGGCTCTTGCGCCGTCCGGCGCGGCCGGTGGGCAGGAGGCCGGTTTCGCGGCGGAGCATGGCACGATGCTCCGCGCCATCGCGGCCGTGCCTGCTGCCGAACGGGCAGCCGGTGACGACCGGCACGGATCCCGCTGCGCGCGGGGGTACGAACGCGGCGGTGCCGGCCTTCCTGGCGGCACGGTCAGGGACCGGCGCATCCGGCGCCTCGGCGCCAGCCTCGCGATGCGCGACGTGGCCGCCAGGACGTCTGCCGCTCAGGCTGCCGTGGCGAGCAGGGCGCGCACCGCCGCCGCGCGGGGGATCGGCGCGACGGCGCCATAGCCGGTGGTGGACAGCGCCGCGGCGGCATTCGCGTAGCGGGCGGCCGTGACGGCGTCATCCCCTGCCAGCAGCCGCGCCAGCAGCGCGCCGGCGAAGGTGTCTCCGGCGCCGGTCGCATCCATGGTGTCGACGCGATGCGCCGGGATGCGCGTACGGCCATCGCGCGTTGCCATCAGGCAGCCGGCGGCGCCGCATTTCAGCAGCACGGTCGGGCACAGCCGCAGGTAGAAATCCGCCACGGCGTCGGGGTCGGTGAGGCCGGTCAGCGCGGTGGCGTCGTCCAGCGATGGCAGGGCGATGTCGGCCATGGCGATCGCGGCATGGATGACGGCCGCGGCGCGCGCGGCCGGCCACAGCCGCAGCCGCAGGTTGGTGTCGTAGGACACCCGCACGCCCGCCCCGCGCGCCAGGTCCATGGCGCGGAATCCGGTGTCGCAGGCGGTGTCGGAGATCGCCTGGTGCAGGATGCGGGCGCTGCGGATCGCGTCCTCCGGCAGGTCGGCGGGGCGCAGGCGCGCCGCCGCGCTGCCGGTGCGGTAGAAGGTGAAGTGGTGGCCCTGGTCGTCATGCGTGACGACGTACAGGCCGGTGGGCGCATCGGGGGCGCGGCGCACGGTGGCGGTATCGACGCCCTCGCGCGCCCATAGCGCCATGAAGCTGTCGCCCGGCGCGTCGGTGCCGATGGCGGTGACATAGCCGACCGAGGCACCCGACCGTGCCGCGGCGATGGCGGCGTTGGAGGTGTCGCCGCCATGGCCTTCGAGATACAGCACGCGGCCGTAGGGCCCGGCCGACTGGCGGTTGAATTCCAGCATCGGTTCGCCGAGGCAGAGCAGGTCGGGCATCGGCGTCAGGCCCGCATGATGCCGAGCGCGTCCTCGGCCGCCTGCATGACGGCCTGGCGGTTGCCCGCGGCGACCAGCGATTCATCCACCAGCTTGCCGCCGATGCCCACGAAGGCGGCGCCGGCGGCCAGGTAGTCCGGCGCGTTGCGGGCATCGACGCCGCCGGTCGGGCAGAAGGCGACGTCCGGAAAGACCGCGCGCAGCGCCTTGATGTGGGCGGGGCCGCCGGCGGAACCGGCGGGGAAGATCTTCACCACGTCGGCGCCGGCGGCCAGCGCGGCGCGCACCTCGGTCGGCGTCAGCGCGCCGAGCATCAGGCAGGCGCCGGCATCCTGGACGGGCGCGGCCAGCGCGGGGTCCACCCAGGGCGCGACGATGAAGCGCGCGCCGGCATCGAGGCAGGCCTGGGCGGTGCGCGCATCGGGGACGGTGCCGGCACCCACCAGCAGGGCAGGGTCGGCCGACAGCGCGCGGATCAGCGCCGGGGCCTCGGGCACGGTCATGGTGATCTCGAACACCGTGATCCCGGCCTCCTGGAGCCAGGCGACGGCGGTGGCGGCGCGCGCGGCGGTGCTGGCGCGCACCACCGGGATGATGCGGGCCTGGCGCAGGCGGGGGATCAGGGGGTGCATGGCGTTCGGGCCTCCGTGGCCGCCATGCTTGGACGATGCCGGGCCGGGGGCAAGGCCCCGCGACGCGGGCGGGGTGCTTGGCCCGCCGGGTTCAGACCGCCATGCGCTCGGCGGTGGCCTTGAGGGTGCGGGAGGAGGCGAGGGCGCGTTCGATCTCGGCGGCGGTGGAATCCAGGGCCGATCGATATCCGCTGACGCTCTGGCCGAGCCGGGCCATGGTGGTCGAGAGGTCGCCGATGGCGGCGCGCAGGCCGGCGGTGGCGTCGGATTGGTCGGCGACGGCTTCGTCGAGGCGGCGCAGCGCGAGCCGGAGCCGATCCTCCGGTCGCAGCGGGAAGAGGGCGACCGCGGCCTGCGTTTCGTGCGGGACCATGGTGGCGGGCGACAGTGTCGGCGGGGGGTTTGCGGACATGGGGCCTCGGGGGAGCGTGTTAATATTCTCTTAGTGAATCTCTCGGCCTGAGGCGAGTGGAATTTGTCTCTCTTTCGCGAAAATGTCGCGAAAAAATGCGAACCGAAACGGTTGGGTCGTGATGGCAGTGTGGGTCTGGCTATGATTTGAAATCAGAAATTTACGGCCTATTCTGTGACTGAATTCGGAACAGAATACCCCATATCTGGTGGTGGGCGACCCATCCCGTACGCAATCTCTTGGTGCATCACGGTGCCGTGAGTCACCGGGTGCGCGCCCAGGCTGCACTGGCATTCCCCGGTTCCGGCGCAAGGCGCGATGCTCTATCCGTCGGCCATGGGCACCGTTCTCGAAATCAGCGTCATCCTGCTGCTTGTCCTGATCAATGGCGGCTTCGCGATGAGCGAGCTCGCCATCGTGTCATCCCGGCGGTCGCGCCTGATGGCCATGCAACGGCAGGGCAGCCTGGGCGCGGAGGCGGCGCTGGCGCTGGCGGACGACCCGCAGCGCTTCCTGCCCACCGTGCAGGTCGGCATCACGCTGGTGGGCATCTTCGCCGGCGCCTTCGGTGGCGCGCGGCTGTCCGGCACGCTGGGGGCGGCGCTGGACGCCATCCCCGGCGTCGCTCCCTATGGCCTCGAGATCGCCTTCGCGCTGGTGGTCATCGCGATCACCTATCTCAGCCTGATCCTGGGCGAACTGGTCCCGAAGCAGGTCGCGCTGCGCAACCCCGAGCGCGTCGCGGTCATCGTCTCGCGGCCGCTCGCGATGCTGGCGCGCGTCTCGGGGCCGGTGGTCTGGGTGCTGGGGCGGTCCTCGGCCTTCGTGCTGCGCTTCTTCGGCCCCGCCCGGCCGGGCGAGCAGTCGGTCACGGAAGAGGAAGTGAAGGCGGTGGTCGCCGAGGGCGTGCAGGCCGGCGCGCTGGAATCCGAGGAGCGCCACATGATCGAGCGCGTGCTGCGCCTGGCCGACAAGCCGGTGCGCGCGCTGATGACGCCGCGCAACGACCTGGCCTGGCTCGACCGCTCCGATACGCCGGCGGACATCGCCGCGACGCTGCGCGCCAGCGATGTCACGCGCTTCGTGGTGGCGGATGGCCGCGTCGACAACGTGGTCGGCGTGGTGGTGGCCAAGGACCTGCTGGACCAGATGCTGGAGGGCGCGCCGATGGCGCTGGATGCCGTGCTGCGCCAGCCGCTGGTGCTGCCCGATACGCTGACCGCGCTCGATGCTCTCGAGCGGCTGCGCGGCGACAGGCTGGGCATGGCGCTGGTGATGGATGAATACGGGTCGTTCGAGGGCGTGGTCACCGCATCGGACCTGCTGGAGGCGATCGTCGGCGAACTGGGCGTGGCCGAGGTGGTGCCCGGCGGCGATGCCGTGGAACGCCATGACGGGTCGCTGCTGCTGGATGGGTCGATGCCGTCGGACGAGTTGCGCGCGCGGCTGGAATTGCCGGAACTGCCGGGGGCGGGGACCTACCACACGGTGGCGGGGTTGATGCTGGCTTTGCTCAACCGCGTGCCGAAGGAGGGCGACCGGATCGTCTGGGCGGGGTGGCGGTTCGAGATCGTCGATATGGACGGGCGGCGGGTGGACAAGGTGCTGGCGAGCAAGGAGGAGGTGGCGGCGTGACTACTTCCCGGCGGTCCTCGCGATCGGCGCGATGAACTGCGGCTCGGTGTCCCAGGGGAACAGGATCCAGGTGTCCTGCGACACCTCCGTGATGAAGGTGTCGACCGTCGGCTTGCCGGCCGGCTTGGCATAGACGGTGGCGAAATGCGCGCGCGGCAACAGGCCGCGGACCACGCGCGCGGTGGTGCCGGTATCCACCAGGTCGTCCAGGATCAGCCAGCCTTCGCCATTGCCCGCGGCCGCCGGGGGCTTGGCCACGCGCGGCTCGCCGCGCGTCTCCTCGTCATAGGTGACGATCGACACGCTCTCGATCAGCCGGCAATCCAGTTCGCGGGCGATGATGGCGGCCGGGATCAGCCCGCCGCGGGTGATCGCGACGATCCCCGCATAGGGGCCGCGTTCGAGCAGCCGCCAGGCCAGCGCCTTGCTGTCGCGGTGCAGCTGGTCCCAGGTGACGGTGTAGTATTTCTGCGCCATCAGAACATCCTTCCGCCGTCCGGCACGCGCATGTCGGGCTTCAGCAGCACGACCGCGCCGGCCTCGTCCGGCATGCCGAGCACCAGGACCTCGCTCTCGAAGCCGGCGATGCGGCGCGGCGGGAAGTTCACCACGGCGATCACCTGGCGGCCGATCAGCCGGTCGGGCGCGTAGTGCACCGTGAGCTGGGCGGAGGATCGCTTCACGCCGATGGTGCCGCCGAAATCCACCCACAGGCGGATCGAGGGCTTGCGCGCCTCGGGGAAGGGCTGGGCGTCCACGACGGTGCCGACGCGGATGTCCAGGCGGTCGAAATCCTCGATGGTGGCCGTGCTGTCCATGCCCAGCGTCTAGAGCAGAACGCCGGGCCGTGGAAACTCCCCGGGCGTTCGACCGCGGTTTGGGCGGCGCCGGCAGCCGTCGCGCCAGGGGCACGCAGTAGGCGTGCAACTTGGACGCCTGCGACGCGTTCTCCTCATGTTCGCTCGGTCCCGGGCGTAAGTCGACCCATCGGCCTGACGGCGCAGAGTGAGGCGCCGGCGGGCCACACGGAGTACTCACATGCGAATCTCGATCCGCGCGGCGCAGGCCGCTGCGCTCGGCGCCCTGCTGCTCGGGGGCTGCACCGTGAACAATCGACCGCCGGAGCAGGTCGTGGTCCGCGAACAGGCGCCGGCGCCCGTGGTCGTCACGCGCCAGGTGCCCACCGCCCCGGCAACCATCCTGGTGCAGCCGGCCTACTAGGCCGCGGTACGCGCCTGCCGGACGGCGCGCTGCTCGCGTGGCCCCGAGGTCGGTGCGTGACCGCGCAGCGCAGGGCCACGCGCCATGACCTCGCTGCCATGCTCGGCACATCCTGAAGGAACCATCCCATGCGAGCGACATCCTGGCGGTATGCGGCCTTCGGTGCGATGGCCCTGTGCGTGCCTGCCGTGGCTCATGCACAGACGGTGAAGTCGACCGGTGACGCCGCCGTGACCGAAATGCAGCAGCAGCAGCGGGCCAACCCCGCCGTGCCCGCGGTGCCGAACCAGAACCGTGAAGGCGCCCTGGCCGACGCCATGGACGCCGAGTGGGTCGATACGCGGCGATGGCTGGCCGAGGCCCGCGAGGCGGTGAACCAGGGCAATCTGGGTTCGGCGAACGAGTTCCTTGAACGCGCCGCGACGCGGATGATGAGCCGCAGCGTGGTTGCGACGCGCGCCGAGGTGCCGATGCACGACCTGCGCCTGCGCCAGATCACCCTGGCGCGCGAGGCCGTGCAGCGGCGCGACCGCGCGGAGGCGATGCGCCAGATCGACCTGGCGCTGGCCTCGGGCTGACCGCGCGAGGCTGGTCTATCCCGCGGGCCTGCTGCCGCGCGCGGTCGGCGTGCCGTGACGCTTTCATGGCCGGGGGCGCAACCCGGGGGCGCTGCCATTGCGTCCGCGAATGGCTGACCGGCGGGGCAGGGGGCTTTCCCCATAGCCCGCGACGTTGCATGGAAGCGTCCAAGACCTCACGGAAACGGACCCGAGATGCGCGATTTTCACCTGCCTGGCCGCAGCCCCGCCTATGGCGTGAACGGCATGGCCGCAACGTCCATGCCCCAGGCCACCCTCGCCGCGCTGGACATCCTGCGGGCCGGCGGCAATGCGCTGGATGCCGCCATCGCCGCCTGCGCCGTGCAATGCGTGATCGAACCGGCCTCGACCGGGATCGGCGGGGATTGCTTCTGCCTCTATGTCCCCGCCGGGTCGTCGAAGGTGGTGACGCTGAACGGGTCGGGCCGCGCGCCGGCGGGTGCGACGCCCGAGGCGCTGCGCGCGGCCGGGATGACCGCGATGGTCAATACCTCGGCCCATTCGGTGACCGTGCCGGGGGCGATCAGCGCCTGGGAATTGCTGAACCGCACGCATGGGCGGCTGGGCCTCGATGTCATCCTGCAGGCGGCGATCCGCTATGCCGAGGAAGGCTTCGCGCTGTCGCCGCGCGTGGCGTGGGACTGGCAGGGTTCGGTCGGCAAGTTGATGAAGCACGAGGCGTCGGCGCGGCGCTTCCTGCGCGATGGCGAGGCACCGAAGCTCGGCACGCGGTTCGTGCAGCCGGAACTGGCGCGCACGCTGCGGGCCATCGCCGCGCACGGCAAGAAGGCCTTCTACGAGGGCGAGGTCGCCGCCGACATCGTGGCGACGCTGCGCTCGGCCGGCGGGCTGCACACCGAGGAGGATTTCGCCCGCGGCGCCGATGTGGCGGAATTCGTCGAGCCGATCTCGATCGATTGGCGCGGCATGCAGGTGTTCCAGTGCCCGCCGAACGGCGTGGGCATGCATGTGCTGCAGATCCTGGGCATCCTCGGCAACCTCGACACGCCCGAGCAAGGGCCGTTCAGCGCCGAACGCTTCCACCGCCATATCGAGGCGGCGCGGCTGGTGTATCGCGACCGCGATGCCTTCCTGGCCGACCCGTCCCAGGTGGATGTGCCGGTCGATCGGCTGCTCTCCGCCGATTATCTGAAGCGCCTGGCGGGCATCATCCGCGACGATGCGGCGATGCCCGAATTGCCGCCGGCAGGGGAAAGCGACCTCGCGAAGCACAAGGACACGGTCTACCTCTGCGTGGTGGACAAGGACGGCAACGCCTGTTCCTTCATCAACTCGCTGTTCGAGGGCTTCGGCACGGGCATCCTGGCGGAGAAGTCCGGCGTGATGCTGCAGAACCGCGGCTTCGGCTTCCGCCTGCAGGAAGGCCACCCGAACTGCATCGCGCCGGACAAGCGGCCGCTGCACACCATCATCCCCGGCATGGTGATGAAGGATGGCCAGGCGATCATGCCCTATGGCGTAATGGGCGGGCGCTTCCAGCCGACCGGGCAGACGCTGTTCCTGACCAACCACTTCGAATTCGGCCTGGATGTGCAGGAAGCCATCGACCATCCGCGGCTGATGCCGCAGGACGGGAAGGTGCAGGTCGAGACGGGCATCCCGGGACAGGTGGTCGACCGGCTCAACCGGCTCGGCCACGAATGCGTGCTGGTGGACAAGCCGCATGGCGGCGGCCAGGCGATCTTCATCGACCGCGAGAAGGGCTGCCTGGTGGGTGGGTCGGACCCGCGCAAGGATGGGTGTGCGCTGGGTTATTGAGGCGCAGGGTCAGTCACCAGCACCCCGTCGCGCAGCCGGAAGGCGAGCGTGACGGGGATCGACGGGCAGCAGCGCGCATCCTCACGCGACCAGCGCTGGCCTTCGATGATGATGCGCCCGCCCTCGACGCGCGCCGTGTCGACCGAGACGGGTTCGGGCAGCGGCGGGCGGATCAGGTCGATGGACCCGCCGGTGTCGCGGAACACGCCAAGGCGCTGGGCGGAATTGTTGCCGCCGGCGCAGCCCTCGATGTCGTAGGTCGCCACCACCACCGGACCTTCGGTCCCGGGCAGCGGGCCGCGATGCACGACGCGCAGGATACTGAGCGTGCAGCCGCGGTACGCGACCTCGGTGACGTGGCGTTCCAGCGCGGCCTGGTCCTGCGCCGCGGCCGGCCCGGCCAGCACGGCCAGCACGACCAGCGCGGCAAGGGCGGGCAGGCGCGGGGCGCGTCGGCTGCGTTGCATCGGGCGATGGTTGCGGCGCCGCGGCGTGTCGGCAAGGGCCGCGATGCGGCCGCGGCCCGCGATGACGGGCGGCTTCACCGTGTCGGGCGCGGCACCCGGCGGCCCTGGCGGAATGGTTGGCGCTGCGCGCATGCGATGTCCCCGGGTCGCGGCACGCGGTAGGGTCCGGGGGCCCGCCATGTCCAGCACCACCGCCCTGCGCGCCATCATGGCCGACATCACCACGCTGCGCGTCGATGCCATCGTCAACGCCGCGAATGAGCGCCTGGCGATGGGCGGCGGCGTGTGTGGCGCGATCTTTCGCGCCGCCGGCGTCGATGCGCTGGCCGCCGCCTGCGCCCGGGTCGCGCCGTGCCCGACCGGGCAGGCGCGCATCACCCCCGGATTCGCGCTGCCGGCGCGCTTCGTGATCCATGCGGTCGGCCCGGTCTGGCACGGCGGCGGGGCCGGGGAGGCGGCGCTGCTCGCCGGCTGTTATCGCGATAGCCTGCGTCTGCTGCGCGAGGCAGGCGGTCGGTCGGTCGCCTTCCCGGCGATCTCGACCGGCATCTTCGGCTACCCGGTCGATGCGGCGGCGCGGATTGCCGTCGCGACGGTGCGGGAGGAAAGTCGCGGCGGGGTGGAGGTGGTCTTCGCCTGCTTCGACCAGCACACGCTTGCACTGTACGAAAAGGAACTCGGCGCATGACCGAACCCTGCGACCTGACGGCCCTCGATGCGCGCCGGCTGATCGGGCGCCGCGCGCTCTCGCCGGTGGAACTGCTGGACTCCTGCCTGAAGCGCGTCGGCGAGGTGAACCACGCGGTCAACGCCATGGTCGCGATCGACGAACCCGCCGCGCGCGCCGCCGCCCGCGCCGCCGAGGCCGCGGTGATGGCCGGCGGGCCGCTCGGTGCGCTGCACGGGTTGCCGGTGGGCATCAAGGACCTGGAGGAAACCAAGGGCCTGCGCACCACCTATGGCAGCCCGATCTTCGCCGACTTCGTGCCCGAGGCCGATTGCGGGATGGTGGCGAACCTGCGCCGCGCCGGCGCTGTGGTGATGGGCAAGACCAATACGCCGGAATTCGGCGCCGGGGCGAATACGCGCAACGCCGTCTATGGCGTGACGGGCAATCCCTTCGACCCGATGAAGTCGGCGGCGGGGTCCTCGGGCGGGTCGGGCGTGGCGCTCGCTTGCGGCATGGCGCCGATCTGCTCGGGCTCGGACACCGGCGGGTCGCTGCGCAACCCGGCGGCATTCAACGGGATCGTGGGGTATCGGCCCTCGCCGGGCGTGGTGCCGTCCGAGAAGCGCGGCCATGGCTGGTCGGGGCTGCCGGTACTCGGGCCGATGGCTCGCAACGTGCCGGATACGGCGCTGCTGCTGAGTGCCATGGCGTCCGACGATGCGATGGACCCGCTGGCCTATACGCTGCCGCACGAGGCGGTGCGCGGCGTGCCGGGGCGGTATCATCCGCTGGCGCCGGTCGATCTGGCGTCGCTGCGGCTCGCGATCAGTGCGGATTTCGGCCAGGCGCCGGTCGAGAAGCTGGTGCGGGAGGCGTTTGCCATCCGTGCGCGCGCCATCGCGCCCCTGTTCGGCGTGGCGGAGGAAGCCGACCCCGATTGCCGCGGTGGCGACGAGGCCTTCGAGGTGCTGCGCGCGCAGGCGTTCCTGACGGCGCATGCGGAGAAGGTCCGGACGCGGCCGCAGGATGTCGGCCCGAATGTGCGCGCGAATGTCGAGGAAGGGCTGCGCTACTCGCTGGAGGACGGGTCGCGGGCGGCGGCGTCGCAAACGCGGATGTATCGCGCCTGGCAGCATTTCTTCGCGCGGCACGACGTGCTGATCACGCCGGCGATCACGCTGTCGCCGCGGCCGTGGAAGGAGCTGTATCCGGCCGAGATCGACGGGGCGCCGACGCGCAATTATTTCCATTGGCTGGCCTGCGCGTATTATGTGACGCTGTGCGGCCATCCGGCGATTTCGCTGCCGATGGGCGTGGATGCGCTGGGGATGCCCTTCGGGCTGCAGATCGTCGGTCCGCGCGGGGGCGATGCGCTGGTGCTGCGTGTGGCTGCTGCGATCGAGGACGCGTTCCTGGGCGATGCCGCGCTGCGCCGCCCGGTGCCCGACCTGGCCGCGCTGCGCGCCGCGCCGCCGATCCGCGAGGTGCCCGGCGCCCTGGGCTGGGATTGACGTTCCAGAAAAATGGAGGGGGTTCGGGGGAGTTCGCTCCCCCGACCTTCTCTTTTACCAGCGCCTGTAGCCGCGATCCCCGCGATGCGCGTAGCGGTCCTGCCGGTAGTGGCCGTGCCGCCTGTACTGCCGGTTGTCGTAGTAGCGGTCGTTGCGGTTGTTGTTGTTGCTGGCCGCGACGGCGGCGAGCCCGACCAGTGCCGCCGCGCCGATGCCCAGCGCTGCCGTCCCGCCGTAGTCGGGCGAACCGTCGTAATTCGTGCAGGCGCCGAGCGCGAGGCTGGCGGACAGGGCGATGGCGGGGAGCAGGCGCATGGGGCAGGTCCTCCTGGTGAAAGGGAGATTGCCTGCCGTCCATGTTTTCGTTGCGGCGCCAATGCGGCACCACGCCTTAATCAGGCCTGGGCGCCGGAGAAGGCGTTGAAGGTCTGCAGGGTGTAGGTGTCCTTGACGCCAGCGACGGTCTGGATTTTTTCCACCACGAACAGGCCGATGTCGCGGTCCGGCGCCAGGTAGAACTTGCCGAGCAGGTCGTATTGGCCGGAGACGGAATGCATCTCGGAGAGTTCCTCGATGCCGTCGGCCATTTCGCGGGCCACGCGGTAGGCTTGGCCCATCTCGCATTTGATCATGACGAATATGGCGCGCATCGCGGCCCTCCGGTTGGCCAGGCCCGGCCATTGGCGTGGCGCGGCCGGGTGGGGTCAGGTCCCGCGCTTGTACAGCATGGCGCGGTTCGCGTCCGCATGGGCGCGGTGCGGTCGGATCGGCCGGTGCCAGGCGTTTGGCCGGCACGGTCCGCATCGGCGCGAAACACTTCGTGCCTCGGTGCGGTCGCTGGCCCAAACTGTTGCCTAACGCTTGGGCAGGCCTGCGGCAGGGTGTGGAGTCGCAGCGCGGGGAGACACGGCATGACAGTTGCTAGTCCCGACGACATGACAGACTTCTCCCAGGCGCCCGACCGGGGCGGACCGGCCCAGCCGCTGCTCGAGGTCACCGGCCTCGTGAAGCACTTCCCGATCCGTGGCGGGTTGCTCGGCCGCAAGGTTGCCGATGTGCGCGCGGTGGACGGGATCAGCCTGTCGATCCGCAAGGGCGAGACGCTGGGCATCGTGGGCGAATCCGGCTGCGGGAAATCCACCACCGCGCGGCTGCTGATGCGCCTGCTCGACCCCGATGCGGGGGAGATGGTGTTCGATGGCGAGAAGGTCGGCGCCAATGACCAGACGGGCGGGTTGCCGATCCGCGACTATCGCCGCCAAGTGCAGATGGTGTTCCAGGATTCCTATGCCTCGCTGAATCCGCGCCTGACCATCGAGGAGACGATCGCCTTCGCGCCCAAGGTGCATGGCGTGTCGGCCCATGAGGCGCGGGAGCGCGCGCATGACCTGCTGTCCGCGGTGGGGTTGGCGCCTGGGCAATTCGCGCGGCGGTATCCGCATGAGCTTTCGGGCGGGCAGCGGCAGCGTATCAACATCGCGCGCGCCCTGGCCCTGCAGCCGCGCCTGGTGATCCTGGACGAACCCGTCAGCGCGCTCGACAAGT
Organism: Rhodospirillales bacterium Ga0074136; assembly: GCA_001464375.1. Classification (GTDB taxonomy): domain Bacteria; phylum Pseudomonadota; class Alphaproteobacteria; order Acetobacterales; family Acetobacteraceae; genus Neoroseomonas. The sequence goes on from LNEW01000104.1 coordinate 15,810, forward strand.
CGGTCGAGGCGCAGGTGCTGAACCTGCTGGTGGACCTCAAGGACAAGTTCGGTCTGACCTATGCCTTCATCAGCCATGACCTGAACGTGGTGCAGTACATCAGCGACCGCGTGCTGGTGATGTACCTGGGCAAGGTGGCGGAGCAGGGGCCGGTCGAGGAGATCTACGACCGCCCGGCGCATCCCTATACGCGGGCGCTGCTGGCCTCGCGCCCGTCGATGGACCCGGCGCGGCGGCGTACGGAACCGCCGCTGACGGGCGACCCGCCCAATCCGGTGAACCCGCCCTCGGGCTGCCGCTTCCGCACGCGCTGCGTCATGGCCGAATCCATCTGCGCCGAGCGCGAGCCGCCGGTCTCGGCCCTGACGGCCGGGCATGAGGCGGCCTGCCATGCCGTGATTCCCGGCAGCGGCCATACCGCGGCGCCGAGGATCGCGGCATGAGCGCGGCGCTGAAGCCGGATGCCGCGCAGCCGCTGGTGCGCGCACGCGACCTGAGCGTGCTGTTCCAGAACCGCGACCGCACGGTGCATGCGGTGAACGGCGTCGACCTCGACCTCGCGCAGGGCGAGGTGCTGTGCCTGCTGGGTGAATCCGGTTCCGGCAAGTCGGTCACGCTGCGCGCGCTGATGAAGCTGCTGCCAAAGCAGGCCAAGGTCTGCGGGTCGATCGAGGTGGCCGGCCGCGACGTGCAGGCCATGAGCGAAAGCCAGCTGTCGGATTTCCGCGGCGGCGAGGTCGCGATGATCTTCCAGGAGCCGATGACCGCGCTCGACCCGGTCTTCACCATCGGGCGGCAGATCGCGGAAGCCGTGCAGCGGCACGAGGGTGCCTCGCGCTCCGCCGCCGATGCGCGCGCGCTGGAATTGCTGGAACTGGTGCAGATCCCGTCGGCCAAGCGCAGGCTGGCGGCCTACCCGCATGAGTTGTCCGGCGGCTTGCGGCAGCGCGCGATGATTGCGGTGGCCCTGGCGTGCAAGCCGAAGCTGCTGCTGGCGGATGAGCCCACAACCGCGCTCGATGCCACGGTGCAGATCCAGGTGCTGCTGCTGCTGCGTGAATTGCAGGAACGGCTCGGCATGGGCGTGATCTTCGTGACGCATGACCTGGGCGTGGCCGGCGAGATCGCCGACCGCGTGGCGGTGATGTACGCCGGGCGCGTGGTGGAGGAAGGCGAGGTCGGGCCCTTCATGGGCGGTCCGTTGCACCCCTATGCGCAGGGGTTGCTTGGCGCGACGGTGCATCCGGGCATGCGCGGCAAGCGGCTCACGACCATCCCCGGCGCGCCGCCGAGCCTGGAGACCGCGCCCACCACCTGTGCTTTCGCACCGCGCTGCGCGCTGGCCGAACCCGCCTGCCTGGACGGCGTGCCGGCGCCCCGCCCGGCAGGGCCGGGGCGGATGACGCGCTGCATCAAGGTCGGGGCCCCGTGAAGCCTGCGCGGCAGTCTTGCCGAATGTACGGTGCGGCGTCACATAGGCGTGACGGGTAGCGGGTAGCAGATGCGGACGACAACCCAGCTTGCGGTCCTGGCCGTCATCGGCGGCGCCGGTGCGGCTTGGCATTTCTATGGGGAGAAGGTCGGCCTCAGGCCGCCCATGGACATGCTCGGGCTGTCGCAGCCCGTGGCGCAGGGCGGCGGACGCGGCGGCGGGCCTGGCGGGCCGGTCGGCGTGATCGTGCAGCCGGTGCGCGTCGCGCAGGTCGTCGACCGCGTCGAGAGCGTGGGCACGGTGCGTGCGCGCGAGGCGGTGACGATCACCACCAAGGTCTCCGGGATCGTCGAGACCATCGGTTTCACGGAAGGCCAGTTGGTCGCGGCGCAGTCGACCCTGGTGCAGCTCGATGCCGCGGCGCTGCGGGCGGAGCTCGACCAGGCGCGGGCGCTGATGGACGATGCGCGCAACCAGCTCGTGCGCGCGCGCCAGCTGCAGGCCGGGCAGACCATCGCCGCGCAGCGGCTCGAGACGCTGGAGGCGCTGGCGCGCCAGGCCGAGGGTCGCGTGCGGCAGGCGGAGGCGCGGCTCGAGGAAGTGCGAGTGACCGCGCCCTTCGCCGGCCGCGTCGGCCTGCGGCTGGTCAGCCCCGGCGCGCTGATCCAGCCGGGGACGGTGATCACGACGCTGGACGACACGGCGCGGGTGCGCGTCGAATTCTCCATTCCCGAAGTGCATCTCGCGCGCATCCGCGTGGGCAGCGCCGTGACGGCGCGCAGCATCGCCTATGGCGACCGGCGTTTCCGCGGGACCGTCGCGGTGGTCGATACGCGCATCGACCCGGCCACGCGGTCGGTGCGCGTGATCAGCGAATTCGACAATGCCGACGAGGCGCTGCGCCCCGGCCTGTTCCTGACCGTGGAACTGGTGCTCGAGGAACGCGACCGCGCCCTGCTGGTGGCCGAGGAAGCGATCGACCCGGTGGGCGACCGCGCCTTCGTGTTCGTCGTGCGCGACGGGCGCGCGCGGCGGCAGGAGGTGCGGCTTGGCCTGCGCCTGCCCGGCGAGGTCGAGATCCGCGAAGGGCTGAACGCCGGCGAACCGGTGGTGGTGCGCGGCATCCAGAGGCTGCGCAACGACCTGCCGGTGCGGGTGGTCGAGACCCTGACGCGACCCACGAGCTGATCCGGGGGCAGGGCGGCGATGGTACTTTCGGACGTCTCGATCAAGCGGCCGGTCTTCGCGACCGTGCTGTCCCTGATGCTGACGGTGCTCGGCCTGTTCGCGCTGCAGCGCATGCCGATCCGCGAATACCCGGCGATCGACCCGCCCATCATCCAGATCACCACCACCTATCGCGGCGCGTCGGCCCCCGTGGTGGACAGCCAGATCACCGAGATCCTGGAAGGCGCGGTCGCCGGGATCGAGGGCATCAAGGTCATGTCGTCGCAGTCGCGCGACGAACGTAGCCAGATCACCATGGAATTCCTGCTGTCGCGCAATGTCGACAGCGCGGCGAACGATGTGCGCGACCGCGTGGCGCGCGCGCTCGCCCGGCTGCCCGACCAGGCGGATACGCCGGTGGTGGCGAAGGTCGATGGCGACAGCCGGCCGATCCTGTGGATCGCGCTGGCGTCGGACCGGCTGACGCCGCTCGACCTGACCGATATCGCGCGACGGCGCATCGTCGATCGCCTGGCGATCGTCGAGGGCGTGGCGCAGGTCATCATCTCCGGCGAGCGACGCTTCGCCATGCGCGTCTGGATCGACCGGCAGGCTCTGGCCGCGCGCAACCTGACCGTGCAGGATGTCGAGGACGCGATCCGCCGCGAGAACATCGAGCTGCCGGGTGGGCGGATCGAGAGCACGCAGCGCGAGCTGACCGTGCGCACCGACAGCCGCATGAGCCGGCCCGAGCAGTTCCGCGAGATTGTCGTGACGCGCGCGGCGACCGGCGCGCAGGTGCTGCTGGGCGAGGTGGCGCGCATCGAGATCGGCCCCGAGGACAATCGCGGCGCCTATCGCATCAATGGCCGCCCGGCCATCGGCCTGGGCATCCTGCGGCAATCCACCGCCAATACGCTGTCGGTCGCCAATGGCGTGAAGGCGGAGATGGACCGCATCCGCCCGACCCTGCCCGAGGGGATCGACACCCTGGTTGGCTACGACGAGAGCCTGTTCATCAGCCAGTCGATCTACGAGGTCGAGCACGCGCTGATGATCGCGCTGGCCCTCGTGGTGGGCGTGATCTTCCTGTTCCTGCGATCCGTGCGCGCCACCATCATTCCCGCGGTGGCGATCCCGGTGTCGATCATCGCGTCCTTCATTGCCACGGCCGCACTTGGCTTCTCGGTGAACGTGCTGACGCTGCTGGGGCTGGTGCTGGCGATCGGCCTGGTGGTGGACGACGCGATCGTGGTGCTGGAGAACATCCACCGCCGCATCGAGGAAGGCGAGGACCCGCTGCTGGCATCGCTGCTGGGCGCGCGGGAGATCGCCTTCGCGGTCATCGCGACTACGCTGGTGCTGGTCGCGGTGTTCGTGCCGCTGTCCTTCATGGGCGGCAATACCGGGCGGTTGTTCACCGAGTTCGGGCTGGCGCTGGCGGCATCGGTGCTGTTCTCCGGGCTGATCGCACTGACGCTCACGCCGATGATGTGTTCGAAGCTGCTGAAGCCGCACCAGGGCGAGAGCTGGCTGATCCGCAAGACGGAGCCGTTCTTCCTGGGCATGAACGGCGCGCTGCGCTGGACGCTGGACCGGGCCTTGCGCGCGCCGCTGCTGGTGCTGGGCGCATCGGCGCTGCTGTCGGCCTTCGCGGTGCTTCTGTACAATGCGCTGCCGAAGGAATTCGCGCCGACCGAGGATCGTGGCGTGGTCATCATCCCGACCAGCGGGCCGGAGGGCGCGTCCTTCGGCTACACGATGGAGCACGTGTTGCAGATCGAGCGCCTGCTGCAACGCTATGTCGACAGCGGCGAGGCGGTTGCGGTCTTCGCGACGGTCGGCGGCTTCCAGCGCCCGGCGGTCGGCAATGTCGCGAACGTGTTCATCCGCCTCGCACCCTGGGCGCAGCGCAGCCGCAAGCAGCAGGCGATCGCCGCGGAGGTCTTCCCGGTCGTCGCGCAGATCCCCGGCGTGCGCGCCTTCGCGCTGAACCCGCCTTCGCTGGGCGCGCGCGGCTTCCAGCCACCGGTGCAGTTCGTCATCGGCGGGCCGGACTACGAGACGCTGATCGGCTGGCGCGACCAGTTCCTGGCGCGCGCGCGGGAGAACCCGCGGCTGCTGAACCTGGACCACAACTTCAAGGAGACGAAGCCCGAGGTGCGGGTCGAGATCGACCGACGCAAGGCGGCCGACCTCGGCATCTCGATCGCCGCGGTGGGGCGCACCATCGAGACGATGATGGGCTCGCGCGAGGTCACGACCTACGTCGTCGGCGGCCAGGAATACAAGGTGCTGCTGCAGGCGCCGGAGGAGGCGCGCATCTCCCCCTATGACCTGCAGAATGTGTTCGTGCGCACGGCCTCGGGCGGGCTGGTGCCGCTGTCCAATATCGTGACCCTGTCCGAACGCGCGCGCGCGCAGACGCTGTCGCGCGAGGACCGGGTTCGGGCCATCACCATCACCGCATCGCTGGCGCCGGGCTATTCGCTGGGCGATGCGCTGGCCTACATGGATGGCGTGGCGCGGGAGGTGCTGCCCAGCGACGCGCGCATCTCCTATCGCGGGCAATCGCTGGAAT
>LNEW01000105.1 GCA_001464375.1 Rhodospirillales bacterium Ga0074136
TGTCGCTGGCGGCGGAACTGGCCTCGCCCGAGGTGGCGCAGGCGATCCAGCTGCAGATCGAATACGCGCCGGCGCCGCCCTTCGATGCCGGGTCGCCGTTGACCGCGCCGCCTGGCGTGCTGGCCACGGCGAAGGCGCGCGGCGCGGGGATGCGGGCCGAGCGCGAGGCGCTGGTCGCGCGCGTGGCTGCCCGGCTGGCGTGATCGCGGTCCAGCGGGCTGTTGCCCCCTGGCGGGGAGGTCCGGCTTTCGTCACCACATCGTCACGGCCGCCCGGGCCGGGGGCGTGCCGCACAGCGCCTTGAGCTGCGCGATGGTGTCGACCCGCTTGGGCTGCGCCCCGGCCGAGCGCGCTGTCCTGCGATGGCCTCCGCTGCGCCGGAAAGACGGGCGACCGGCCCGCGCGTCCGGCGGCGTTCACCCGCGCTTCATCCGCCGCTGGCATGCTCGAACCTGGAGAACGTCCATGGACCAGCCCGGCGCCATCACCGAGGACGAGCGCGACGCCCGCGCGCGCATCGCCCGCCATTTGCAGCATCTGGCGCTGGCCGAGGAGAGCCGCGGCTTCAAGCGCTTCACCACCGAGGGCCGCGCGGCGGTCGAGATCGCGCTGGCGAGCGAGATGCTCGAACAGTATCTCGGCGCGTCCGGCGCCTTCCTCGAGAACATGCGCGGGCGGTTCGAGGCGCGGCTCGCGCTGCTGCGGCGTGGCGAACCAGCCTATGGCGGGCGCCCGGAGCAGGCGCCGGAGCATGGCGGGTTCTGGCTGGGTTTCTCGCGGCTCTGTGCGGTGCTGCGGCGCGCGGGGCGCTGCGCCGAGGGGTAGCGCGCGGCAGGCGCGGCGGCGCTCCCGGCCGTGTTCGCCCGCCATGCTTCAAGGCGCGGGGCGAATCCGCCGGGCGCGATGATGCGTCAGGGTCGTGCGCTGCGCATTGTGCCCTGCCAGACGCAGACCAGGTGCGTCTCCTGCCCGCGGTCGAGCAGTACCGGGCGGTCGAAGCGGCAGTGCCGCGCCGCGACGGCGGCGGCCAGGCTCTCGCCCACGAAGGTGAAGTGCAGCAGGTCGCCGGCGGTGCAGCCATCGCCGGTCAGCAGCCCGATGAAGCGGCGTTCGAAGGGCAGCGGGTCGTTGGCGACGAAGCGCGCGATGCACAGGCGCGGCGACGTGTCCTCCGCGCGCACCGCCGGTGCGGCGAACAACAAGGCGGCGAACAGGGCAGGCAGGCGGCGCATGGATGCGCCATGATGGCGCGGCCGGGGTGAACGAGGCGTTGATCGGGGGAAGGGACGTGGAGGGCATGGCGCGTCGCGGCCGGTGGATGCTTCGGGGCTGGCGCGCGCTGCTGCTGGCGCCGTGCGTCGCGATGCCCGCCGCGGCGCAGCGCGCCCCCGACCCGGCCCGCCCGCACGCCGCCGAGCGCGCCTGGGTCGAGGCCTGCATCCTGGCCGCGCAGGCGCATCCGCCGCGCGCCGCCTTCGGCCGCTGCGCCTGGCGCATTGCCGCGACCTGCCAGGGCGAACCGGGTGAGGGCCTGCTGATTGCCCGCCTGCCGACGCTGCCCGACCGCCCGCAACCCCCGCGCCTGTGCGCGGCGATCGAGACCGTGATCTGGCAGCAGCAGCTCGACCGCTGGCAGCGCGAGCTGGGGCTGCTGGCGACGGGTGCGGCGCTGGAGGCGCTGCGCCGCGCGCAACGTGCCTTCCCCGGTTATCGCGACGTGGTCTGCGCGGCGGAGGCGGCGTTGTCGGCAGATGTTGAGGCGGAGGCCAACCGGCTGTCGTGCCGGCTCGAGCAGACGGCGCTGCGGGCGCTGGAACTCAAGCGCCTGCGCGACGAGATGATGCTGGCGATTGCCGCGGCTTCGGCCGAAGCCCCATAGGGCAACGCGCGGCGGCACTGCCCTCGGTCCACGCCGGCCTCCGGGAGGACCGCGGCCCCGCTGCAGCCGACGACCCGCGCCCGATCACTGTCGGTGCGGGGTCGCCTCGTGCAGGACGGGCGGCGCCAGGCGCCGCCCGCTTCGCCTCAGCGCTTCCACCACCCCTGGCGCTTCGGCAGCGCGGCCTGCACGGGCTGCACCGGCGCGCCGATCACCGGTTCGGCCGAATTTCCCTGTGCCGGCGGTTCGGCAGGCGCCGCCTGTGCCGGCGTTGCCGGTTCGGGGGCTTGCGGTGCCGGTGCGGCGGGCGGGGCCTCGGGCGCGGTGTCCACGATGGCCGGCGTGCGCGGCAGGGGGGCTTCGTCCAGCGGCGCGGCGGGCGCTTCGCCCACCGGTTCCGCGGCCGCAACCGTCTCGACGACCGTCACCGACGACGCGACCGCGATGTCGGGCACGTCTCCGCTCGGCGCGTCGGCCGGGTCCGTGGCGGGGGTGCCGCGGGCCGGACGGGCGGCGGCGGCACGTTCGGCCGCGGCCTCGGCGGCTTCCATCGCCTCGAAGATGTCGTCGATCTGCCCGGCGAAGGGGTCGGCCGGGGTCGGGCCGGTATAGCGCGCGGGGCGCGGAGCCGGGACCGGCGCGGGCGCCGGTTCGGCGGCCTCGGCCGCGGGCTCGGCGGCATCGGGGGCGGTGCCGTCCTCGCGCCGGCGGCGGCCACCGCGGCGGCCACGACGGCGGCGGCGGCCATCGGCATCCAGGCCACCATCGGCGCCGCCGGCATCGGGGGCTTCCTCGCCCTCGGCCGCGGCAGCGGCGGGTTCGGCGGGGGCTTCGGAGTCGGGGGCGTCGTCGCCCTCGGCTTCGGGGCCGGCCTCGCCATCGGCTTCCTGGCCGGGCGCGCCCTCGCGGCCATCCTCGCGCCGGCCGCCACGGCGGCGGCGACGGCGACGGCGGCGGCGCTCGCCTTCCTCGGCGGTCTCGGCGCGATCCTCGTCGCCGGGCGCGCGCGGGGCATCGTCGACGGCATCGTCGTCGGTCCGGCGCGGGGCAATGGTGTCGGTCCGGCGCGGGGCGACGGTGTCGGCACGGCGCGGGGCGTTGCCGCCTGCGCGGCGGGGCGCCTCCGCGACGTCGTCGGCGTCGGGCGCCTCGTCCTCGTCATCCGCCTCGCGCGCTGCTGGCACGGGCGCGTAGTCCATGCGCAGGGCGGAGGGCGCGGTCGGGATCGCGCCCGGTTCAGCCGCGCGGGTCCGTTCGATCTTGAGCGCGGGACCCATCAGCGTGTCGTCGGGCTCGAACATCACGGCCATGCCGAAGCGCTGCTCGATCTCGGCCAGTCGCTCGCGCTTGCGGTTGAGCAGCCAGAGCGCGACGGGGCTCGCGACATGCACCACGATCTCGGCGGCGCGGCGCTTCGCACCCTCCTCCTCGATCGCGCGCAGGACCTGGAAGGCGCTGGATTCCACGCTGCGCACCAGGCCGCGGCCCTGGCAATGCGGGCAGGCCACGAAGGTCTGTTCCGCGATGGACGGGCGCAGCCGCTGGCGCGACATCTCGAGCAGGCCGAAATGGCTGATCCGGCCGACCTGGATGCGCGCGCGGTCCTGCTTCAGCGCATCCTTCATGCGCCGTTCGACCATGGCGTCGTGCTTGGCCGATTCCATGTCGATGAAGTCGATGACGATGAGGCCCGCGAGGTCGCGCAGGCGCAATTGCCGCGCGATCTCATCGGCCGCTTCGAGGTTGGTGCGCAGCGCGGTGTCCTCGATGTGCCGGTCGCGCGTGGCGCGGCCCGAGTTCACGTCGATGGCGACCAGCGCCTCGGTCTGGTTGATGACGATGTAGCCGCCCGACTTCAGCTGCACGACCGGGGAGTGCATCGCATCGAGCTGCTGGTCGACGCTGTGGCGGGCGAACAGCGGCACGGCCTCGCGGTGCGCGCGGATCTTGCCGGCATTGGCCGGCATCAGCATGCGCATGAATTCGCGCGCGGCGGCGTAGGCGTCCTCGCCCTCGACCACCACTTCCTCGATGTCGCGGCCATAGACGTCGCGGATCGACCGCTTGATGAGGTCGGCTTCCTCGTAGATCAGCGCCGGGGCGGAACTGGCCAGGGTGCGTTCGCGGATGCTGTCCCACAGGCGCAGCAGGTATTCGCAGTCGCGCTTGATCTCGGGCTTGGGGCGCTGCGCGCCGGCGGTGCGGACAATGAGCGACATGCCGTCGGGCATGTTCATCTCCTCGACCGCCTCGCGCAGGCGCTTGCGGTCGGCCGCCGAGGTGATCTTGCGCGACACGCCGCCGCCGCGCGGCGAGTTCGGCATCAGTACGGAGAACCGCCCGGCCAGCGAGATGTAGGTGGTCAGCGCGGCACCCTTGCCGCCACGTTCCTCCTTGACGACCTGCACCAGCATGATCTGCCGGCGCTTGATGACTTCCTGGATCTTGTAGTGGCGCAGGAAGCGCGGCGGGATGCGGCGCTCGCGGCGCTCATCCTCGGTCTCGGCGGGCATGTCCTCGCCGCCGATGGTCTCGGGCGGGGGCGGGGGCTCGTCGGTCGCGAGGCTCTCGATGTGGCCGGCATCGATGCTCTCGGGAGCGTCGATCGGTTCGGCGGCATCGGCGGGCTCGGCGGCGTCGAACGGCAGGCCGGCATCGGGCGTGCTGGTGATGCGGTCATCCGCCATGTCGAGCGGCAGGGCGGCCTGCGGCGCCGAAGCCACGGCATCGTCGCCTGCGTCGGTCGCCTCGGGTGCCGCGTGTGGCGCGGCGTCGTCCGGGTCGGCCTGGCTGGCGGCGGCAGCGTCGGTCTCGCCGTTGGCGGCGGCCTCGGTCTCGCCAGGCGCCTCGCCCTCGGCCGGTGCCTCGCCATTGGTCCAGCCCTCGGTGCCCTCGCCGTTCCAGGCGGCGCGGTCCATGGCGGATTCGGGAGGCATGTCGGCCTCCTCCTCCGCGCGGGCGTCCTCGGCCTGCATGTCGATCAGGCGCTGCCGATCGGCGACCGGGATCTGGTAGTAGTCGGGGTGGATTTCGCCAAACGCCAGGAAGCCGTGGCGGTTGCCGCCGTATTCGACGAAGGCGGCCTGCAGGCTGGGTTCCACCCGGACCACCTTGGCCAGGTAGATGTTGCCCTTGAGTGCGCGGCGGGTGGCGGTCTCGAGGTCGAATTCCTCGATGCGGGTGCCGTCCAGCACCACCACCCGGGTTTCCTCGGGGTGGGATGCGTCGATCAGCATGCGCTTGGTCATGGGTGGCGGGTCTCCGCGCCGCGGCAGGGCCGGCGGCGCATGGAATTGGCGGGGCGGCGGCGCTGCGTCCTTCGGCATGCGCCGTCCGTCGTCCTCGCTCGGCGGGCCCAACCGCGCGTGGCGCGGTGCGGGCCCGGGGTGGGCGCGCCTGGTCTCTGCCCCGATGCCCTCGGACGGCCGCAGGATGCGGCGGTCACAGGCGCAGGCGGGCCGGCAGTCGATGCGGCGTGCCCGGCGCCGGCAAAGGGGCGGGTCGGGCAATGCGCGCACCGGGTTCCGCGCCGGCGGAGACGGCAGGAGGGGCGCCCGGCGAGGCCACGGAACGCTGGGGGCCGTGATGGCCACCCCGGTTCCAGGCCGGGCACCCGATGATCCGCGCCGGCCGCGCCCCGCCTCAGGCCCTGGGGTCGCTGGCCGGGCGAACCCGCCCGGGACTCCGCCCGCAGCGGCAGCCGCCGGGGCAGGGCACCATAGTCATGCGGGAGGCTTGTCACAACCCTGCCGCGAACCTGGCGCGGCGTTGAAGCGTTACATCAGGCTTTCCATGGCAAACCGCTGGCGTAAATGGCATAAGTGCGGCGCGCCGCGCGGGGGCGGGGCGCAAGGGGAAGTCTGAATGTCGGGTCTGGGGCGACGCCCCCTGCTGGGGCTGGGGCTGTTTGCGGCGCTGGGCGCTGCGCCGGCACGGGCCGGGTCCATCGTCGGCGGCAGCATCGCGGCCGCCGGGCCGGCTGCGCGGCTGGCCCTGCCGGTGCAGGGCGACCAGCGCTGGTCGGTCCGCGCGCTGGACGACCCGCGCCGCCTGGCGCTGCACCTGCCGGGGGCCACCTGGCGCGGCCCGGCCAGCCTGCGCGGCGCGGGGCCGGTGCGCGCGGCGCGCTTCGTCGAGTCCGACGACATGCTGCTGATCGACCTGGCGGCCCCGGCGCTGCCGCGCGGCGGGCCGGCGCGTGCCGGACACATCGTCATCGACATCCGCCGCGCCCCGGCGGCGGATTTCGCCGCTGCGGTGCGGGCCGGGCGCGACGTGCTGGCCGGTGTGGCGCGCACGCCGGCCGCGTTGCCGCTGGTGGTGCTGGACCCCGGCCATGGCGGCCGTGACCCCGGTGCCATCGGCGCTGCCGGCACGCAGGAAAAGCGCATCGTCCTGGCTGCCGCGCTGGACCTGAAGGCCCGGCTGGAGGCGGCGCGGACCTGCCGCGTGGTGCTGACGCGCACGCGCGATGTTTTCGTGCCCCTGGCCGACCGGGTGGAATTCGCCCGCCGGCGCGATGCGGCGCTGTTCGTCTCGCTCCATGCCGACAGCGCGCCGGGGGCGCGCGGTGCGTCGGTCTATACCCTGTCCGAGACGGCCTCGGATGCCATGAGCGAGGCGCTGGCGCGGCGCGAGAACCGTGCGGATATCGCCGGCGGTCTGCGGCTGCCCTCGGTCAGCCCCGAGGTGCAGCGCATCCTGATCAGCCTGATGCGGCAGGAGACGCGGGCGGGCTCCGCGCGGATCGCGCGCCTGGCCGTGCGCGAACTGGGCGAGGAAGTGCCCTTGCTGCCCAATACCCATCGCGAGGCGTCCTTCGTCGTGCTGAAGGCGCCGGAGATCCCCTCCGCCCTGATCGAACTCGGCTTCCTGTCCGACCCGCGCGACGAGGCGGCGCTGCGCCGGCCGGACCACCGCGCCCGGCTGGCGAGCGCGCTGGCGCGGGCGGTGCGGCACTGGCTGGAGGCGACCGGCGTGCAGGCGGCGGCGGGCTGAAACGCTGTTCGGGCCTGCCGGCGCCGGCCCGCGCAGCACCCGGGCGGCGGGTGGCAGGGTGGGGGGCGGGCCATCGGCCTGCGACTCAGACCCCATTGCCGGAACGGGCCGCGCGATCACGCCCGCGCGAGCCGTTTTGCAGCGCGGTTTTCGCGCCGCGGGATGGTCGCAAGGTTGAAGGAAATCGTGTATCTGCCGCCCGTGTCCTCGAATCCGTTACGCGCCGACGCGCCGCTCGACCCCGCCCGCATGAAGCGCCGGCGCGATGGTGCTGCCGCGCCAGCGCCGCCGCCCGCCGCCGCCGATGCCCCGGCCGAGGAGGCAAAGCCCGCCGATCGCCGGAAGCGCGAGAAGGCCGCCAAGCCGCGCCGTCGCCGCCGCGGCATCGGCCTGTTCCGCCTCCTGTTCGTCCTGCTGATCGGCGGCGGGCTGGTCGGCACGGTTGCCGGCTATGGCCTGTACCGCCAGATCGCCGAGGACCTCCCTGATTATCGCTGGCTGGCCGACTACGACCCGCCGCAGATGAGCCGCATCTACGCGGCCGACAGCCGATTGAGCGCGGAACTGGCGACCGAACGGCGCGTCTTCGTGCCGATCGAGGCGATCCCGCGCCGCGTGCAGCAGGCCTTCGTGTCGGCCGAGGACCAGCGCTTCTGGGACCATGCCGGCGTCGATCCGCTGGGCATCGGGCGCGCGCTTCTCACGGCGCTGGAGAATTACGGCTCCGGCCGGCGCATGGGCGGGGCGTCCACCATCACCCAGCAGGTTGCGAAGAACATGCTGGTGGGTGCGGACCGCACGCTGATGCGCAAGGTGCGCGAGGCGATCCTGGCGGTGCGGATCGAGCAGGCGCTCAGCAAGGAGCGCATCCTCGAACTGTATCTGAACGAGATCTTCCTTGGGCAATCCGCCTATGGCGTGGCGGCCGCGGCGCAGGCGTATTTCGACAAGGGGCTCGATGACCTGACGGTGGCCGAGGCCGCCTTCCTGGCCGCGCTGCCCCGCGCGCCCAACAACTACAACCCGACCCGTTTCCCCGACCGCGCCCGCGCGCGGCGCGACTGGGTGCTCGACCGCATGGCCGAGGACGGCCACATCACCCGCGAGGAAGCCCGCTACGCCAAGGCCGAGGCGGTGGTGCCGCGGCCCACGCGCCGGCCCGAGGTGATCCCGGTCGGCCAGTACTTCACCGAGGACGTGCGCCGCGAACTGATCCAACGCTTCGGCGCCGAGCAGACCACGATGGGCGGGCTGGTGGTGCGCACCAGCCTCGACCCCACGTTGCAGGCAGCGACCGAGCGCGCGCTGCGCGACGGCCTGATGGCCTATGACCGCCGGCGCGGCGGCTGGCGCGGCGCCTTCGGCCAGGTCGCCGCGGGCGCAACCGAATGGATGCCCGCGCTGGAGGCCTATCAGCGCCCGCCTGGCGGCCTGCCGGACTGGCGGCTCGCGGTGGTGCTGGAGGTGCGCCAGGCGGATGCGCGGCTCGGCTGGGTCGATCGCGGCGATGGGCGCGGGGCGCCGCAGGCGCGCACCGGCCTGATGTACCTGCAGGACCTGGCCTGGGCGCGCCCGGCGCGCGATGGCCGGGTGGGTGGTGCGCCCGGGCGCATGCAGCAGGTGGTCAATGTCGGCGACGTGGTCTTCGTCGAGCCGATGGCCACGCAATTGCCGGCGCAGGGCCGCGCGGCCCGCCCGGAACGCCTGGAACTGCGCCAGATGCCGCAGGTCGAGGGCGCGGTGGTCGCACTCGACCCGCAGACCGGGCGTGTGCTGGCCATGGCCGGCGGCTGGTCCTTCGAACGGTCGTGGTTCAACCGCGCGACGCAGGCGATGCGCCAGCCCGGGTCGTCGTTCAAGCCCTTCGTCTACATCACCGCCCTGGAGCAGGGCATTCCCCCCAACCAGGAACTTCTGGACGAACCGATCGAGGTGACATCCGGCGGGCGCGTGTGGCGGCCGCAGAACTACACCGCGGGGCGAACCTATGGCTGGGTAACGATGCGCACGGCGATGGAGCGCAGCCTCAACCTGGTGACCGTGCGGCTGGCGCAGCAGATGGGCATCGATGCGGTGGCGGATTCCGCCGCCCGCTTCGGCGTCATCCCGAACATGCCGCGCTTCCTTGCGCTGTCGCTGGGGGCCGGCGAGACGACGGTGATGCGCATGGCCGCGGGCTATGGCGCCTTCGTCAATGGCGGGCGGGAAGTGGTGCCGACGCTGATCGATTCCGTGCAGGACCGCCGTGGCCGCGTGATCTGGCGCGCCGACAGGCGCGCCTGCGCGACCTGTAGCGCGGGGCCGGAGGCTGGGCCGCCCGAGCTCGTGGATCCCGCGCGCCGCCAGGTGACCGACCCGATCGCGGCCTACCAGATGGTCTCCCTGCTGCAGGGCGTGGTGCAGCGCGGCACCGGTGCCAATGCCATTGGCGACCGTCTGGGCCGCCCCGTGGCCGGCAAGACCGGCACGACCGACGACTACAAGGACAATTGGTTCGTCGGCTTCACGCCCGACATCGTGGTGGCGGTGTGGATCGGCTTCGACGACCCGCGCAGCCTGGGCAATGGCGAGACCGGCGGCGGCAATGCCGCGCCGATCTTCCGCGAGGTGGTGGCAGCCGCGCTGCGCGAAAGCCCGCCGGTGCCCTTCCGCGCGCCGCCCGGTGTCGCGCTGGTGCGCGTCAATCTTGGCGGCGGGTCGATCCTCGAGGCCTTCCGGCCGGGCACTGAGAATTCCGCGCGGCGTTGGCGCGCGGAGGGCGACCCCGAAGGCGGTGGTTCGGCCGGGCGCGTCGACAGCAATCTGGGCGGGCTTTACTGAGCGATCGTCAGGGACTGCGCCGCCCTACTACCGGCAGCGCCCGCTCCAGGCGATTCGCCGGCAGGAGCAGGCCGGTGCCGGTCTTCTCGAACGGTCTACTCGACAGCCCGCGGGCCGCGCCGTATGGAACGCGCCATGCGCGCCGAAGCCGAATCCCTGAACGAGCAGATCACCGCGTCGGTGTCCCTGCTGAGGAGGCATCTTTGACTGGGATGCCGCCGTCCGCCGCCTCGAGGAACTGAACGCCCGCGCCGAGGACCCGGCGCTGTGGAGCGATGCCGCCGAGGCGGGGCGTGTGATGCGCGAACGCGGGCGGTTGTCGGGCCAGGTGGATGGCGTGCGGCGGCTTGAACGCGACGTCGCCGACGCGATCGACCTGATCGAACTGGCCGAGGCCGAGGGCGACGACGCCACCGCCAATGCCGCCGTGGCTGATCTCGAACGTTTTGCCGAGGAAGCCAAGCGCCTGGAGATCGAGAGCCTGCTCTCCGGCGAGGCCGACGCCAATGACTGCTATGTGGAAGTCAACGCCGGCGCCGGCGGCACCGAGGCGCAGGACTGGGCGCAGATGCTGCTGCGCATGTACATGCGCTGGGCCGAGAAGCGCGGCTTCAAGGTCACGCTGACCGAACAGTCCGAGGGCGAGCAGGCCGGCATCAAGTCCGCCACGCTTCAGGTGACCGGCCCGAACGCCTTCGGCTGGATGAAGACGGAATCGGGCGTCCATCGCCTGGTGCGCATCAGCCCCTTCGATGCGGCCGCGCGGCGCCAGACATCCTTCGCCAGCGTCTATGTCTATCCGGTGATCGACGACAAGATCGAGATCGAGGTCAACCCGGCCGACCTCAAGACCGATACCTTCCGCGCCTCGGGCGCCGGCGGCCAGCACGTGAACAAGACGGAATCGGGCGTGCGCTTCACGCATATCCCGACCGGCATCGTGGCGGCCTCCACGCAGGACCGCAGCCAGCACCGCAACCGCGTGATCGCCATGGATATGCTCAAGGCCCGGCTGTACGAGCTGGAGCTGCGCAAGCGCGAGGCGGTGTCGGATGCGGTGGAAGCCGGCAAGACCGACATCGGCTGGGGCCACCAGATCCGCAGCTACGTGCTGCAGCCCTACCAGATGGTGAAGGACCTGCGCACCAGCGTGGAGAAGGGCAACCCCGCCGCCGTGCTGGATGGCGACCTCGATGAATTCATGGCAGCGGCCCTGGCGCAACGGGTCGGCGCAACGCGGTCCGACGCCAGCGCCTCGGCGCGCTGACCATGGGGGAGACGGCGGGGCGGCATCCGCCCTGGCCGGTCCGCCATGTTCGCGATGCCGTCCTGGTGCCCGTGCGGATCCATCGCGCGGGCGGCATCCCGTTCCGGTTCGGCGGCTTCGATGCCGATGGGGCGGTGCTCGATGACATGCGCCTGCGGCGCTTCGCCCTGGTCAGCCATGATCCCGCATGGCCCGAGGCGATAACCGACACCATCACGGCGCCCTGCGTCTATGGCGGCTTCGTTCAGGATCATTTTGGCCATTTCCTGCTGGAGGGGCTGGCCCGGCTGTGGGCGCTGCGGCGCCTGCCGGACCTGCCGATCCTGTGGCACGGGTCGCCGGCTGCACCCTGGCAGCGCGACCTGGTGAGCCGCGTCGGGTTGGATCCCGCGCGGTTCATCACGATCGACCGCCCGCTGCGGGTTCGCAGCCTGCTGCTGCCCGAACCCGGCTTCGTCATCGGGCAGCACTTCGATTCACGCCAGGTCGACGCGCTGGCCGTCGAGGCCGCCATGCCCGCGGCTGAGAACGCACAGGGCGCGCGGCTCTGGCTGTCGCGCGGCGGATTGCGCCCCGCGCGCAAGCGGATCGACGGGGAGGCGGCGGTGGAGGCCATCCTGGCCGATGCCGGCTGGCGCATCTTCCGGCCGGAAGCGCATGCGGTGGCCGACCAGATCGCCGCCTTGGCGCGTGCCCGCGTGGTGGCCGGCGTCGATGGTTCGGCCTTCCACGCCCTGGGGCTGCTGCGCGGCTTCACCGGGCAGGTGGTGATGGTGGCGCGGCGCGCAAACGGGCGCGGCATCAGCGCCAACCATCAACTGATCTGCGGCGCCCATGGCATCGCGTTGACCACGGCGCCCGGCCTGCTGACGTGGTCGCAGGGCGGGCCGGGCGCGCCGCTGCTGCGCTTCGCCGACCCCGTCCAGGCCGCGGCGGCGATCGCCTCGGCTTGCGCGGGAGCGCACGCCAGCGTCGACCGACTTCCCGCGACGGATGGCGCCGGCACTACCCGTCGTTGACGGTGCGCTGCAGGCTCTGCGCCATGCGGTCGATGTCGTCGAAATTGGTCACCAGCGCGCGCTTGTCCTTCGCGGTCTGGCGCAGCGGGGAAGCGCCGAACAGGTTCGGCACGTCGGACGGGCCGAAGCCGGCCAGGCGCGCGATGCGCTCCGCCTGCGGCGGGGCCACCGTCTGCCCGCCGATGATCTCCGGATAGGTCACTTCCAGGAAGCGCGAGTATCCGCCGAAGGCGCGCTGCACGAAGCGCCGCGTCCGCAGGATGGGCAGCATGTAGGCCAGCGCCTGCTCGGCGCCCAGGCTCACCTGCATGTCGCGCGCCGCATCGGCGTCGTTGCCGGTGTGATAGACCCCGCGGGTCTCCGCGATGACGTGGCTCGCGAAGCATTCCGCCAGGTCTGGGCGGACCAGGTGGATCACCCCCGCACGGCGCGACTTCAGCCAGTTCGCCAGGAAATTGGCCCCCGGCGCGGCAACCGGCATGGTCCAGATCGGCGCGAAGCAACCGAGGTTGTTGTACATCAGGTCGACATGCAGCATCGCCGGCGCGATGCGTTGGCGCAGCCGCGCGACGAAGGCATCCAGGCAGGCGCCCATCTCCTCCGCCTCGAAGCCGAAGCCGCCGCGGCCGGCCACGAATTCGCCGAAGAAGCCGCGGAAATCGGCGCCGCCTGGGCCGGGCTGGAACACCTCGCCCAACGAACGGACCAGCGTGCCGGCGGACAGCGACGTGCCGAGGAACTTGGTGCCGCTGCGCTGCGTGGCGATGGTGACAAGGAAGGGCGGGCGGTCGTCGGACAGGGCGGCCTCCGGGATGGCGGGCTCGGGTACCGGCCATGCTGGCGGCCCGGGCTTCTAGCCTTTGTCATCAGACTACAACAGGCGCACGGTTCCGTGTGTGGATTTCCCGCCGCCCGCCTTGACCATCCCGGGGGCGCGGTATACCGCCGAAGCGCCGCGGTCTCCGGACGTGGCGGGGGCTCGGCGCGATTTTGACACTGACGGTGATGCACGTCTCGCACGGTGCCGACGGAGGCGCCGGCCGCGCCGCCCGCCGCGCGCATCGCGCGACGCGCGACGCCGGCCTGCTTTCCGCCTTCGCCTTCCTCGACGGCGAGGCTTCCGAACCGGACGACATCCTGCTGCACCCACGCCCACCGGAGGCGCCGGGCGAGGCCGCGCTCGCCACCGCGCTGCGCGAACGCGTGCAGTGGGGCGTCGTGCAGTCGGCGCGGCGCGCGGCGACCAACACGCTGTTCTCGATCGCGCATCCGGCGCTGGCGCTCGAAGGCCAGGCGCTGTCCGCGGCGGCGGACGTGATCCACCTGCACTGGACCTCCTGGGCGGTGGCGCCGGCCACGCTGCGCCACTGGCTGGCGGCCGGGCGACCGGTGGTCTGGACGCTGCACGACCTCTGGCCGATGACCGGCGGCTGTCATTATCCGGCGGGTTGCGAGCAGTACCGCACCGCCTGCCTGCAATGCCCGCAGCTGGCCGATGCCTGGTCGCTGGTGCCGAACGCCTTCGCCGAGAAGCGCGCCGCCTGGTCCGCCCCCGGCCCGGTGGTGGTGGCGCCGTCGGCCTGGATGGCGGCGCGCGCGGCGGAGAGCGCCATCCTGCGCGCCTGCCGCATCGAGGTGATTCCCAACGCCGTCGAGACCGACCGCTTCGCCCCGCGGCCTGACCGCGACGGGCTGCGCGCCGCCTGGGGCCTTGGCGCGGATGACCTGCTGCTGGTGGCCGGCGCGCATGACAACCGCGAGGCGCGCAAGGGTGGCGCGCTGCTGATGGACGCCCTGCGCGGCCTGGCCGCGGATGGCCGCCTCGCGGCGCTGCTGCCGCCCGGCGCGCAGGTGGCGCTGGCGGGCTTCGGGAAATCCGCCCTGCCGCCGGTGCCGGGACTGCGCCGCCTCGATTTCGGCGAGGTGACGGAGGATGGCGTGCTGGCCGATATCCTGGCCGCCGCCGACCTCGCCTGCATTCCCTCGATCGAGGACAACTACCCGAATGTCGCGCTCGAGGCGCTGGCCTGCGGCACGCCCTGCCTCGCCACGCCGGTCGGTGGCCTGCCGGAGCTGGTGCGCGAGGGCAGCAGCGGCGTGCTGGCCGAAGCCGCCAGCGCCGATGCCCTGGCCGAGGCGCTGCTGCGCTTCGCCGCCCGCCACCGCGCCGATCCCGCGCTGCGCGCCGGCGCGCGCGCGCAGGTCGAGGCGGAGAACGCGATCCCCGTGATCGGCGCGCGCCTGGCGGCGTTGTACCGCGACCTGGCGGGGGAGGGCCGCGCGACGGATGCGGCCGCCGGCGCCCGCGCGCCGTCCGGCGCCCGCGCGCCGTCCGGCGCGACCCATGGCCGCGCGCTGCGCGCCTTCGCGCAGGCGCCGGTCGATGTCGCCGCGGTGCCCGGCGCGGCGTTCCTGCGCTTCCCGGTGAACCTGCTGCTGCGCCAGGAAGCCGGCCCTGCGGTGGCGGGCGTGGCGGTGCCGGCATCGCAGCCATCGGCGACCGGCGCGCTGCGCGTCCTGGCGCTGCGCGCGCAGCACGCCCATCACGGCGCGCGGTCGGGCCCCTGGCAGTATCTGCGACACCTGCCGCCCGGGGTCGAGGCCGCCATCCGCGCGACGCCGCTCGGTGCCACGCTGGCCGGCACGCAATCCGGTGCCTTCCGCGACTGGGGGCGCCTGCTCGGCACCGTGCCCTTCGGTCAGCAGGGCAATGCCTGGCTGGCCGAGGCCGATATCCTGGCCGAATGCAGCGCCGAACCCTTCGACGTGGTGCATGCGATCGATGGCGAGCTCGCGCTCTGGCTGCTGCCGCGCATGCCGGCCGCGCTGTTCCATGGCGGGCGGCGGCCGGCGATGGCCGCGACCTTCCACCAGCCGCCGGCGCTGCTGGCGGGCATGGTGAATGCGGGGCTGCTCGCGGGGCTCGATGCCGTGGTGCTGCTGTGCGAGGCGCAGCGCGCCGCGCTGGCGCAATGGCTGCCGGCCGAACGCCTGCACATCATCCCGCATGGCATCGACGCCGATTTCTTCACCCCGGGGCCGCAGGCGCCGGGCGAGGGCTTCCGCCTGCTGGCGGTCGGCCACTGGCTGCGCGACTTCGACACGCTGTTCGCCGCGCTGGCGCTGCTGCGCGATGCGGGGCTCGATGCCCGGGTGCGCATCGTCTCGCACAACCCGCCGCGCGGCGTGCCGGCGGGTGTCGAGGTCGAGGCCGGCCTGCCGGACGAAGCCCTGCGCGCCGCCTATCGCGACGCCGATGCGCTGCTGCTGCCGCTGACCGATGCCACGGCGAACAACGCGATCCTCGAAGCCATGGCCTGCGGCCGGCCGGTGGTCAGCACCGATGTCGGCGGCGTGGCGGAGATGACCGCCGGCGCCACCCTGCTGGCGCCGCCCGGCGACGCCCGCGCGCTGGCGGATGCCGTGCTGTCGTTGGCGACCGACCCGACCGGCGCGGCGGCGCTCGGCAGGGCCGCGCGGACGCGCGCGGAAGCGCTGGGCTGGCGGCGGATTGCCGCGCGCCATGCCGCGCTCTACGCGGCGATCGCGGCCGGGCGGGCATGAGCCGCGCGGTCCTGCTGCCGCGCAGCGCCTGGCGCAGCGACGGTGCGGCGGTGCAGGCGTGTTTCACCGCCCCGGGTGCCGGGCGGCTCGCGGTCTGGGCCGAGGGGGCGGATGCCACGGCCTGCCTGCATCGTGCCGATGGGCAGGCGGTGGGCTTCGCGGTGCTGGGCGGCTGCGCCTTCGCCGGCTGCGACGTCACGGCCAACGAGGCACTGCGCCTTGTCGCCGCCGTGCCGCCGCAACGCTGCCTGGTGCTGCTGCGCGCGACGGATGGGCCGTCGCCGAGCCTGGCCGGCGCCTGGCCCCGCGCGGTGTCGCGCCAGGCGCCGCGCAGCACGCCCGAACTGGCGGCCACGCGCGCTCGGATGGATGCGGCCCTGGCACGCGAAGACCTCGACGGCGCGCTGGCCGCGCTGGCCGACATGCTGGTGCTGGCGCGCGCCGACGCGGTGACGGGCGAGGCCGCCGCCGTGCTGCTGCGCCACCTGGCACGCCACCCGATGCTGCGCGGCCCGGCACTCGGCGCGCTGGCCGCAGCCCTGACCGAGGTGCCCGCATGACGCTGATCATCCTGGACCCGAACCTGGAGGGGGAGGCCGGCCACCACCTCGCCTACGACCTGGCGATCGCGAAGGAAGCGCTGGCGCGCGGGGAGGCGGCGACGATCATCGCGCATCGCCGCTTCGCCGCCATCACCATCGAGGGCGTGCGGATCCTGCCGCATTTCACCGAGACCACCTATGCCGTGCGCAGCACCGACCCGGTCACCGGCCGTCTCGACGACTATCGCGCCTTCAACGACCTTCTGCAGGACGAACTGGCGGCGCTGCCGCGCGGCGAATTCCGCCCCACCGACTGCGTGCTGGTGCCCACCACCACCGAGCACCACCTGGCCGGCTTCCTCGGCTGGATGAAGGGCTTCGATCCGTTCGAGGCGCCGCTGTTCGTCGTGCACCTGATGTTCCCCTCCGGCGTCGCGGTGGATGCGGCGGGGCGCGCGGTGGTGGAGGACCCGCTGCGCGCACTGTTCTACCGGCTGGCCGACCGCATCGCGCAGGAGGGCGGGCCGCCGGTGCATCTGTTCGCCAGCGGCGGCCAGCACGCGGCGGAATTCTCGGCGCTGCTGGGCCGGCCGATCGCGCCGCATCCGCTGCCGATCCGACCCGAGCCCGGCGCCGCCGCGGGCGCGCAGCGCGCGCTGCTGTTCGCCGGCGATGCGCGGCTCGACAAGGGCATCGCCCTGCTGCCGGCGTTGCTGCCCCGGCTCGCGGAGGCGCATCCCGACTGGACCTTCGCCGCGCATGTCAACGCGGCCTCGGCCTGGGGCGAGGCGCGCGCGGCGGCCGAGGCCCTGCCAGCGCTCCGGGTCGGCGCGCCGAACATCGAGGTGGCGGCGGGGCGGCTGACGCCCGAGGCGTATCTCGACGTGCTCCGCGCCGCGCGCATCGCCCTGTTCCCCTACGACCCGGCGCTGTCGCGACGCAAATCCTCGGGCGTGCTGTGGGAAGCGATCAGCCTCGGCCTGCCGGTGGTGGTGCCGGAGGGCACCTGGCTCGAACACGAGGCGCGGCATTGGGGCGCCGGGCATGTCGCGTATCCGGCGCACAGCGCCGAGGCGATCGCCGGAGCCTTCGCCGAGGCGCTGCCGCGCATCGCGGCGCTGGCGGCGCGCTCGGCCGAGGCGGGCGCGCGCTATCGCGCCGCCAATGGCGCGGGCGCGCTGATCGACCAGGTCGCGGCGCTGTGGGTGCGCCACAAGGCGACGGCCGGGCTGGTGCGCCGCGCACAGCCGACGTCGCTCGACCTGCTGCGCATGGAGTCCGGCTGGCACCGGCCCGAGACGGTGGATGGCCGCCAGGTGCGCTGGACCGCGCAGGAACCCGTGATCGCCTTCGACTGGCCCTTCGACGAGCCGTGGGAAACCGAGGTCACGCTGCTGTCCTTCTTCGGCGCCGAGCAGATCGACCGCTGCGAGGCGGTGGCGGGCACGGCGCCCGTGGTGCTGTCCGTCACGCGCATCGGCCGCGGCGCGCGCCTGGCCGTGCAGGGGCCGGGACCAGGCCGGGCGCAGCCGCGGGTGACGCTGAAGCTGCGGCTGCCCTTCACCTATCGCCCGGCGAACGAAGCGCGCGACCTGGGCGTGCTGGTGGCCGGCGTGCAGGTCGGGCCGGTGGCGCGGGATGCCGCGGCGCGACAGGCGCGTGCGCAGGACGGCCCGGTGGCGCGCGTGCTCGGCGCAGCCGACGGGAGCGGTGGCTGGCCGGTGGCGCCGGCGCTGAGCGGCGAGGTGGCGGCCGATCCAGCCACGCCCTGCGTGCTGGCCTTCCGTTTTGCGGCCCCGGGCGAACCCGCGATGCGCGGCCTGGCGCTGCACGTGAACGCCGTGCCGGTGCCGATGGAGATCAGCGCGGCCGGCGCCGAGTGGCTGGCCACCGCCACCCTGCCGCCGGCGCTGCTGCGCCAGGGCGCGCCGCTGGCCTGGGACCTGGTGGCAGCCGAAGGCAGCGCGCCGGTGCTGCGCAGCGTGGCCGCGGCCCCCATGGCCGGGACGGCGCTGCCGGCGGAGGCGGTCGTGCCTGACGCCGGGACGCCGCACACGTCCGCCGCCGCGCTGCCGGAGGGAGGACGCATCCGCTGGGACCTGTCGGCCGGGATCGGTCCGCAGGAAGGCCCCTTCGAGGATCTGGGCATTCCGCCGGGCGTGCGCTGGGTGGTGGCGCGCAGCGCGTGCCTGGTGCTGGAATCCCTGGCCGCGGGGCCGGCGCGCCTGCGGCTGCGCTACCGCAGCCTGCTGCCGCGGCAAGGCATGCGCGCCGGCGTCAACGGCGCCGCGCCGCTGGACCTGGAGGCCACCGGCAGCGGGTTGCGCGATGCGCATGACCTCGTGCTCGACATCACGCTGCGCGCCGGGCTGAACGAATTGGCGCTCGATTTCAGCGGGGCGGTGCGGGAACCCGGAACGGGCCGCGAATTGGTGCTGCTGGTCGAGGATGCCGTGCTCGAGTGATGGGTCAGCGCATCGCCGCCTTCAGGACCTGCGTCACCTCGTCCAGGATCATCGGGTCGTCGATGGTGGGCGGCACCACGTAGTCGTCGCCATCGGCGATCCGGCGCAGCGTGGCGCGCAGGATCTTGCCGGAGCGCGTCTTGGGCAGGCGGGCGACGATACGCGCCTCCTTGAAGGCGGCGACCGGGCCGATGCGGTCGCGCACCATGGCGACCAGGTCGGCGGCGATATCGGCATCGGCGCGCGTCACGCCCGATTTCAGCACCACCAGGCCGAGCGGGATCTGGCCCTTCAGCGTGTCGCGCACGCCGACCACGGCGCATTCGGCGACATCGGGGTGCGATGCCAGCACTTCCTCCATCCCGCCGGTGGAAAGCCTGTGGCCCGCCACGTTGATGATGTCGTCGGTGCGCGACATGACCGAGACGTAGCCCTCGGCGTCGATCATCCCGGCATCGGCCGTGCTGTAGTAGCCGGGATGCGCCGAGAGATAGGCGTCGCGGAAGCGGTCGTCGGCATTGAACAGCGTGGGCAGGCAGGATGGCGGCAGCGGCAGGCGGATGGCGAGGCTGCCGATCTGCCCGCGCGGGACTTCCTGGTTCGCCTCATCGAGCACCACCACGTCATAGCCGGGCGCGGGCTTGCCGCCGGACCCCGGCTTCGTGGGGAACAGGCCGAGGCCGCGGAAATTGCCGGTGATGGTCCAGCCGGTCTCGGTCTGCCACCAATGGTCCACGACGGGCTTGTCCAGCAGGCGCTGCGACCAGGTTATGGTGTCGGGGTCGCAGCGCTCGCCGGCGAGATACAGCGCCTCCAGCCGCGACAGGTCGTGGCGTTTCAGGAAGGCGCCCTCGGGGTCGTCCTTCTTGATGGCGCGGATCGCGGTGGGCGCGGTGAACAGCACCTTCACGCCGTGCTGGGCGCAGACGCGCCAGAAGGTGCCGGCATCGGGGGTGCCGACCGGCTTGCCCTCGAACAGCACCGTCGTGCAGCCGGCCAGCAGCGGCGCGTAGACGATGTAGGAATGCCCCACCACCCAGCCGACATCGGATGCGGCCCAGAACACGTCGCCGGGGCCGACGCCATAGACCATGGCCATGGAATTGTGCAGCGCGACGGCGTGCCCGCCATTGTCGCGCAGGATGCCCTTGGGCGCGCCCGTCGTGCCGGAGGTGTAGAGGATGTACAGCGGGTCGGTCGCCTCGACGCTGACGCAGGGGTGCGGCGTGGCGGCGGCCTCGGCTTCCAGCAGGTCCTCGTCGCGCCCGGGCGTCAGGTCGCACGGCGATGAAGCGCGCTGGAGGATCAGCACGGATGACGGCTTGTGCGGCGACAGCGCGATGGCGGCGTCGATCAGCGGCTTGTACTTCACCACCCGCCCAGGTTCGAGCCCACAGGAGGCGGTGAGGATGGCGCGCGGCTTCGCATCCGCGATGCGCGCCGCGAGTTCGGCCGCGGCGAAGCCGCCGAACACCACCGAATGCACCGCGCCGAGGCGCGCGCAGGCGAGCATCGAGATCGCCGCTTCCGGCACCATCGGCATGTAGATCACGACGCGGTCGCCCTTCGCGACACCGCGCGCGGCGAGCGCGCCGGCCAGCCGCGCCACGCGGTCGAGCAATCGCGCATAGGTGATGGTCTCGACCTGCCCGGTCATCGGGCTGTCCCAGATGATCGCCGCCTGGTCGCCGCGCCCGGCGGCGACATGGCGGTCCACGGCATTGAAGCAGGTGTTCAGCCGCCCGCCGGGAAACCACCGGCCATAGATGCCAAGCGACGGGTCGAAGGCGCGCGCAGGCGGCGTGTCCCAGGCGATGCCGGCGGCGGCGGCCTGCCACCAGCCGCCCGGGTCCTGCTTCCAGCGCGCATAGGTCTCGTCGTAGCGCGTGGCACCCGCGGTCATGCGCATCTCCCTTGGTTCACCCGAGCCTGGACCGCCTGAGCGGCGGCAGGCAAGGCCCGCGCGCCTGTTGCGCCAGATCAAGATTCGCTTCGCGCGGCGCGTCTATGGGTGCCGCGCGGCTGCGACCGGGACAGGCGCCAGGCAACAGGAAGGCCAGGCCATGAGCGACGATGCGCACCTGCGGGTGCTGAACAGCCCGCAATTCCACGAGTTGGTCCGGCGACGCGCCGGCTTCGCCTGGACCCTTTCGATCATCATGCTGGTGATCTATTTCGGCTTCATCGCGCTGGTCGCCTTCGCCAAGCCGCTGCTGGCGATGAAGGTGGGCGGCGGCGTCACCTCGCTCGGCATCGTGCTGGGCCTGGTCGTGATCGTCGCGGCCTTCCTGCTGACCGGCATCTATGTCCGTCGCGCCAATGGCGAATTCGACGAGATGACCGCCCGGCTCAAGGCGGAGCAGCAGTCATGAGGCGCTTGCTCTGGGTTGCCGCGCTGCTGGCCGCGACGGGCACGGTGGCGCATGCCGCCGGCGCGCTGGAAGGCCAGGTCGATCGCCAGGCGTTGAACTGGGCCGCGATCGTGATGTTCCTGCTGTTCGTGCTGGGCACGCTCGGCATCACCTGGCGGGCGGCGATGCAGACCCGCTCGGCGGCGGATTTCTATGCCGCGGGCGGTGGCATCACCGGCTTCCAGAACGGCCTTGCGATCGCCGGCGACTACATGTCGGCGGCGTCGTTCCTCGGCATCTCGGGCCTCGTGTTCGCATCGGGATTCGACGGGCTGATCTATTCGATCGGCTTCCTGGTGGGCTGGCCGGTGATCCTGTTCCTGATCGCGGAGCGGCTGCGCAACCTCGGCAAGTTCACCTTCGCCGATGTGGCGTCCTTCCGGCTGGAGCCGACCTCGATCCGCATCCTGTCGGCCACCGGCACGCTGGTGGTCGTGGCCTTCTACCTGATCGCGCAGATGGTCGGCGCGGGGAAGCTGATCCAGCTGCTGTTCGGGTTGGAATACCTGTACGCGGTGGTGATCGTGGGCATCCTGATGATCGTCTATGTCGCCTTCGGCGGCATGAAGGCGACCACCTGGGTGCAGATCATCAAGGCCTGCCTCCTGCTGGCGGGTGCGTCCTTCATGGCCTTCATGGTGCTGTGGCGCTTCGGCTTCTCGCCGGAGGCGATGTTCGCCGAAGCCGTGCGCGTGCACCCGCGCGCCGATGCCATCATGGCGCCGGGCGCGCTGGTGTCCGACCCGGTCTCGGCCATTTCGCTCGGGCTCGCGCTGATGTTCGGCACGGCGGGGCTGCCGCATATCCTGATGCGGTTCTTCACCGTGTCGGACGCGCAGGCGGCGCGAAAGTCGGTGTTCTACGCGACCGGATTCATCGCGTATTTCTACATCCTGACCTTCATCATCGGCTTCGGCGCCATCACCTTCCTGATGACCGACGACAGCTTCTACACGGCGGACGCGGCGGGCGTGATCAACCGCATCACCGGGCTGCTGGGCGGCACCAACATGGCGGCGATTCACCTGTCGACCGCGGTGGGCGGGTCGCTGTTCCTCGGCTTCATCTCGGCGGTGGCCTTCGCGACCATCCTCGCGGTGGTGGCGGGGCTCACGCTGGCCGGCGCATCCGCCGTCAGCCACGACCTGTACGCCGAGGTGATCGCGCGCGGACGCGCCGATGAACAGAAGGAGGTGCGGATCTCCAAGCTGTCGGCCGTGGTGATCGGCATCGTCGCCATCATGCTCGGCTATGTGTTCGAGAACCAGAACGTCGCGTTCATGGTCGGTCTGGCCTTCGCGGTGGCGGCATCGTGCAATTTCCCGGTGCTGCTGATGTCGGTGTTCTGGAAGGGCGCAACCACGCGCGGGTCGTTGATCGGCGGTTTCCTCGGCCTGATCAGCGCGGTGGCGATGGTGGTGCTGTCGAAGGCGGTCTGGGTGCAGACGCTGGGCTTCGCGCAGGCGATCTTCCCCTACGACAACCCCGCGCTGTTCTCGATGACCATCGCTTTCGTCGGCATCTGGTTCTTCTCGAAGACCGACACTTCCGCACAGGCAGCCAAGGAGAAGGCCGGCTTCGACGCGCAGTACGTGCGTTCCGAGACCGGTATCGGCGCTTCGTCCGCGCACGTGCACTGAGGCGCTCGGCGCGGCCCGTCGCGGGGCCGCGCCGGCACATCACCATGGCCACAGGCTTCGACGCGCAGAACCCGCCCTTCGATCGCCTCAGCCAGCCTGAGGCCGAGGAACTGCGCGCCGCCGCCGATATCGGCTACTTCGCCCCGGGCGAGGTTATCATCGCCCGCGGCGCGGCCGCCGACGTGCTGCACGTGGTCATCAAGGGCGCGGTCGAGGCGCGCGAGGGCGAGGCGCTGCAGGGCGTGCTCGGCCCGCGCGACAGTTTCGACAGCCGTGCCCTGGTCCATGGCGCCGCCGGCGAGGATTTTCGCGCCGCCGAGGAGACGCTGTGTTTCCTGCTGCCGGGTGCGCTGGTGCGCAGGCTGATCGCGCGCAACCCGGCCTTCGCGGCGTTCTTCTACGCCGATGTCTCGCGCAAGCTCGAAGCCTTCGCCGAGGCGCGCCTGCCGGAGGGCGGGATGGAATCGGTGCTGCGCGCGCGCGTGCGGGACGCCATGCGCCACCGCGCCGAATTCATCGATGGCGCGGCGACGATCGGCCAGGCCGGTGCGGCGATGGCGGCGGCCGACATCAATGCGCTGTTCGTGCGCCATGCCGCGCAGACCGGCGTGGTCACCGGCATGAACCTGGCCAAGGCGGCGGTGCTGCGGCAGATGCCGCTGAGCACCCCGGTCAGCGCGCTGGCGCATTTCGACATTGTCGCGGTGCAGGCCGATGACCTGCTGCTCGATGCGCTGCTGGCGATGACGCGCCACAACAAGCGGCGGCTGGCGGTGCGCGACGGCGATACCTTCGTGGGCTTCCTCGAGGATATCGACCTGCTCGGTCGCTTCGCCGGCAATTCGCAGCTGATCCCCCGCCGCATCGATGCCGCGCGCGACGTGGCGGAACTGGCCGAGCCCGCCCGCGCCATCCAGGACCAGGTGGAACGCCTGCACCGCCAGGGCGTGAAGGTCGAGGTGATCGCCGAGATCACCTCTGACCTCAATCGCCGCCTGTTCGTCCGGCTGTTCGACCTGATCGCGCCCGACAGCATCCGGGCCGAGGGATGCCTGATCCTGATGGGCAGCGAGGGACGCGCCGAGCAGACCGTGCGCACCGACCAGGACAATGGCCTGCTGCTTGGCGCCGAGGTGCCGCAGGCGGATCTGGCGACCTTCCGCGAGGCCTTCTCCGGCGCGCTCGACCGCTTCGGCTTCCCGCCCTGCCCGGGCAACGTCATGGTGCGCAACCCGCTCTGGTCGCAGACCGCCGCCGGCATGGAACGCCAGCTTCGCCGCTGGGTGGATGCCCGCACGCCCGAGGCGGCGATGAACATCGCGATCTTCCTCGATGCCGTGGCGCTGACCGGGCGGGTCGGCCTGCTCGACGACACCAAGGCGGCGCTGCTGCGGATGATGCGCGGCGAGAGCGCGCTGATGGCGCATTTCGCGCACCTGATCGACAGCTTCGCCACCCCGTCCCTGGGTGTGCTCAGCACGCTGATGACCAGTGTCGGCGTGGGCGAGGATGCGATCGACATCAAGAAGGCGGGCATCTTCCCGATCGTGCATGGCATCCGCACCATGGCGCTGGACCGCGGCATCGCGGCCACGCCGACCGCCGTGCGCATCGCCGCGCTGGTCGCCGCCGGCGCGTTGCAGGACGAACTGGGCCGCGACCTGCTCGGCGCGCTGCGCGTCTTCATGGCCTATCGCATCGCCACCCAGATCGAGGCGGTGCGCCGCGGCACGGTGGAGGAGGAAGCGCTCGTCCGCCCCTCCCGCCTGACCGCCGCCGACCGCGACATCCTGCGCGACAGCCTGCGCGTGGTGCGCGTGTTCCGAGAGGTCATCGCGACGCGCTTCAAGACGAGCGTGTTCTAGTGCCCCGGTTCCAAAGCGCTTCGGCCTTCGTGTCCGGCCCGCGAGGGCGTGTCGTGGGCGGTCTGCCGGTCCGCTGCATTCGCGGCCGGGCTCCGCGGGCTGGACGCCGGCCATGATCGCCTGGCTCCGCCGCCGCTTCTGGCGCGCCGCGCTCGCCGATCCGGACTTCCTGTTCCTGCTCGACGAACCGCCGGTGGGCGAGGCGATCTCGCTCGACTGCGAGACCACCGGCCTCGACCCTTGGGTGGACGAGATCGTCGCCATCGCCGCGGTGCCGGTCATCGGCAACCGCATCGCCACCAGCGCGCGTTTCCAGGCGGTGGTGAAGCCGGATCGCATGCCCGGGGCCGGGTCGATCAAGGTGCATGGGCTGCGCCGGCGCGATGTCGCGCAGGGCCGCCCGATGGCCGAGGTGCTGCCGGAACTGCTGCGCTTCATCGGGCCGCGCCCGCTGGTCGGGTATTACATCGACTTCGACGTGCGCATGATCGACCGCTACGCGCTGCACCAGATCGGCGCCAGGCTGCCGAACCGGCGGATCGAGGTCTCATCGCTCTACTACGACCGGAAATACGGCAAGGCCCCGCCGGGTACGAACATCGACCTGCGATTCACCTCCATCCGGCGGGAGCTCGGCATTCCCGATCTCGGCCAGCACGATGCCTTCGCCGATGCGCTGATGGCGGCGATGATGTGGGTGCAGTTGCGCGACATGGCCGCGCGGGGACAAAGGCTGAAGCGGGAGGGGCGGCGCGAGGCGACTGCCGCGCCGCTTGGCGCGTGACATGGCGCGGCGTTGCGTGGCAGCGTCGTTGCCATGAGCGGGATCTTCCGCCGCACTGCCGCTGCCATCGCCAATGGGCTGAAGCCCTCGGCGCGCGACTTCGTTCGCGCACGGGCGCATTTCCACGCGGCGCTGCCGGACGGTCCCTTGCCCTTCCAGGGTTATGTCGTCTTCGACCTCGAATCGACAGGGCTGAAGCCGACCAATGGCGACGGGCTGCTGTCCATCGGCGCGGTGCGCATGCGCAACACCGAACCGGTCGCCACCTTCACGACGCTGGTCGATCCGGGCCGGCCGATCCCGCCCGGCTCCATCGTCTATCACGGCATCACGGATGACAGGGTGCGCGGTGCGCCCGGCCCGGCGGCGGCGATCGCGGCGTTCCTCGATTTCGCCGGCGACGACGTGCTGGTGGCGCACAATGCCGCCTTCGACCGCACGCTGCTGTTCATGGAGGAACAACGCGGCGCGCCGGCGATGCCGAACCCGTTCCTGTGCAGCATGGTGGTGTCGCGTTGGCTCGACCCCACCGAGCCGGACCATTCGCTCGATGGGCTGTGCGGGCGCGCTGGCATCGTCATCGAAGGCCGGCACGAGGCATTGGGCGATGCCGAGGCGACCGCCGCGCTGTGGGTCCATTTGATCGCCCGCGCCGCGGCGCGCGGGGTCGAGGACCTGCCGGACCTGATGCGACGCACGCGCATGCTGCCGCAGAT
Organism: Rhodospirillales bacterium Ga0074136; assembly: GCA_001464375.1. Lineage (GTDB taxonomy): Bacteria > Pseudomonadota > Alphaproteobacteria > Acetobacterales > Acetobacteraceae > Neoroseomonas. The sequence continues at coordinate 25,971 of LNEW01000105.1, forward strand.
CGCCGCGACGGCGGAGAGCTTCTGACTACCAGAGCTGCCCGGTGAACGACCCGAAGGATCCGCGGCTGAACGACCGCACGGCCTTCAGCGCATCGCGCAGCGCCACGCGTTGCGGCTTGGGCAGCGCGGTGGTGTCGACCAGGTTGCCGGGCTCCGCGCCCGCTTCGTGGTCGGCCAGCTGCTGGGCCAGCACGGTGTCGAGCAGCAGGTCGAAGGCGTCGGTCAGATGCGCGGCCTCGCGCGCCGACAGCGTGCCGTGATGCGCCAGGGCCGCCAGCCGATCGACGGTGCCCGTCGCGGCGATCCCGTCGCGCAGCGCCATCAGCCGCGCCGCCGCCACCAGCGGCATCAGCCCGTGGAGCTTGAAGTCGGTACGCGTGCCGGGGCCGGGCTCGTCATCCGTGAAGCCGCCCCACAGCGTGAGCCCGACCGTCAGCGCCTGGTTCTGCCCTGCCATCGCCGCCAGCAAGGCGGGGCTTGCCGCCAGCACGCGGCCCAGATGCGCGCGCAGCGCGTCGGCCGGCGCCGGGTCCCCGGCCACGGCACGGAAGTCGAAGGCGATGTCCGAGGACAGCAGCGCCGCGCCGACGCGGCGCTGCGCCCAGTAGGCGAACTGTCGCTGCCATTGCGGCAGGGTTTTCCGCCACAGCGGATTCATCGCCATGATCCCGCCCGGGCACAGCGGAAACCCCGCCGCGTCCAGCCCGGCATTGAAGGCGCTGGCGACAGGGCGGAACCAGGCATCGATGCGGTCGTGTTCGGCATCGGGGTAGTCGGCCAGGATGAAGCCGTTGTCCTGGTCGGGACGCAGCAGGCTCTCGCCGCGCCCGGCACTGCCCATCACCAGCAGCGTGAACGGGACGGGCGGGGTGCCGTGGTCGGCCAGCACGCGGTCCAGCACGCGGCGATGCAGGTCGAGGTTGATGCCGCTGACCAGCGCGACGATGTCGCGCGCGGCGACGCCCTCGTGGCGGAGCGCCACGGCCACCCCCGCCTGGGCACGCTTCACCGCGGCATCGTCGCCGGCCAACGCGTCGAGATGCACCAGCAGCCGGCCGGAAACCGCGGCCAGCGTCTCCGCCCGGTGCAGCAGGCCGATGCAGCGCCCATCGGCGCCGACCACCGGCACATGGCGCAGCCGCCCCGGGCGCAGCAGCGCCACCGCCTGCCACAGCCCGGCATCCTCGGCGCAGGTGGTGACCGGCGCGGTCATGGCGGCGGAAAGCGGCGCGTCCGGCGGCAGGCGGAAGGCGATGCGGCGGGTGACGTCCTGTTCCGTCAGGATGCCGATCGGGCGGCCCGCCCCGTCGACCGCGATCGCGGCCGAGGCGCGCGCCGTCGCCATGGCGGCGAGCACGACGGCCAGCGGCGTGTCCGGCACGAAGGCCGGGGGCGGCGCGGACATCGCCGCGACGAGCCCGCCGGTCAGCGCCGCGGCCGGCGACGCGATCGGGCGTGAAGGGGTCTGGCGCATGCCACCGACGGGGTTTGCCACCACCGCAGTATGGCGGCCGGTACCGCGCCGGCCAATGGCGTCCTGGCGGTCAGATCAGGATGTCGTGGGCTTCCAGCACGGCGGCGTCGATGTCGGTCAGCAGGGCCAGGTCGTCCGCCGCATCGTCAAGGCAGCGCGGCCGCTGTCGCCCGGCTGGACACCAGGTTGGCCAGCAGCGCCGGCGCGTCGAAGCGGCGTTCCATCTCCTGCTCGGTCGAGACGATATGGAAGCGCAGCGCGCCGCGGATCGACGGCGCCTCGCCGATGCGCTGGTCGGGATGGATGGGCAGCGTGGCGAACAGCGGTGCCTCGGCCAGCAGGGGCACGGTATTGCTGGGCATCGGCGCGGCCTGCTGGCGTGCCGCCAATTGGCCGGGGAAGGCACGCAGCGACTGGGCGGCGTCGGCGGCTTCCTCGGGCGGCGGCGTCTCGACCGCGAGCGCCGCTTCGTGCAGCGCGATGATGGCGGCGGACAGGGCGTCGGCGCGCCCCGCGGCGTGCGGGCGCAGCCAGGCCTCGGCCAGCGCGAAGACATCGGCCAGGGCGGCGAAATAGACCTGCCAGCGGCAATGGCGCAGGGCGCGCTGGAAGTCGGCGTCGTCGAACAGCCGCTTCTCCTGCCGGCCGGACTTGACGCGGCAATAGTCGATGACGGTCTTCTGCGCGACGAACACCGCCTGGCGCTGGAGGAAGGTCCCGAAGCCGTCCGGACTCACGGACTTGCGCTGCCGCAGCAGATTGAAGGGGAAAATGTCCGCGCTCCGCCCGTGATTGGAAAGGATATTGCGCCATGCCGGATGCGCATGGTAGCGCCTTATTTGGTGACGAGGGCGTGAGATGTCGGCAAGAATGCCCATCCAGCCGAGTCCCGGCTGGGGGGTGCCGTGAGGACGAAGGTCCGACGGCTTTGGGGGAGAAGCGGATGCCTTTGGTCGAATCCGGCAGCGAGCCGGCGAGTGCTCAACACGTCGCGATCGATCCGGCGACGGCACGGGCCTATTGGTCCAAGACATCAGGCCTGATGTTGCTGGTCCTGGCGGTGTGGTTCCTCGCCGGGTTCGTGGTCCATTTCTTCGCCGTCCAGTTGCACGGCATCCGCATCCTCGGCTTCCCGCTGGCCTACTACATGGCGGCGCAGGGCAGCCTGATCATCTTCGTCGTCGGCCTGTTCTGGTTCGCCCGCCGGCAGAACCAGATCGACGAAGAATTCGGCGTGCAGGAGGATTGATGCCATGAGCGCCTCCGCAAAGGAAAAGGACCCCTTCATCGCCTCGCTCGGCAAAATTTATGCCGGCTATACGGGCGGTTTCGCGGTCTTCGTCGTGCTGCTCGCCATCCTCGAGCAGATGGGCGTGCCGGACCGTGTCATCGGCTACCTGTTCGTCTTCCTGACCATCGGCGTCTACGCGTATATCGGCATCATCAGCCGCACCGCGGTGGTGGCCGAATACTACGTCGCCGGCCGCCGGGTTCCCGCGCTGTACAACGGCATGGCGACCGGGTCGGACTGGATGTCGGCCGCGTCCTTCATCGGCATGGCCGGTTCGCTGTACGCGCTCGGCTACGGCGGCCTCGCCTTCATCCTGGGCTGGACGGGCGGCTACATGCTGGTCGCGATCCTGCTCGCGCCCTACCTGCGCAAGTTCGGCCAGTACACGGTGCCG
>LNEW01000106.1 GCA_001464375.1 Rhodospirillales bacterium Ga0074136
TCGGGCGGCACGGACACGCTGGACTACAGCTTCTGGACGGGCTCGGGCGTCACCGCGGACCTTGGTACGTATCGCGGCACCGGCTTCACCAACATCCTTGGGTTCGAGAACATTGTCGGCAGCGCGCAGGGCGATCTGCTGAGCGGCTCGGGCGATCGCAACCTGATCGATGGCGGCGGCGGCAACGACACGCTGGACGGTATCGGCGGCGATGACACGCTGCGCGGCGGCGCGGGCGATGACATCCTGGTCGGCGGTAGCGGCAACGACACGGCGGACTACTCCGACCAGACCGTGAACATCACCGTCAGCCTCGACATCGCGACCGGCCAGGTCACCGGCGCCGGTACCGACAGGCTGAGCGGCCTCGAGAACCTCATCGGCGGCTCGGGCAATGACAGCCTGACCGGCGACGGCGCTGCGAACCAGCTCGCCGGCGGCGCCGGCAACGACAGCCTGACCGGCGGCAACGGTGCTGACACGCTGGTCGGCGGTACTGGCAACGACACGCTGAGTGGCGGCGGCGACGTCGACACGGCGGACTACAGCACTGGCACGGCCAGCCTCTCCGCCAACCTCGCGACCGGCGTCGCCACTGACGGGCTGGGCGGCACGGATTCGCTGACAGGCGTGGACAACCTGATTGGCGGTGGCGGCAACGACACGCTGACCGGCGACGGCAACGGCAACGTGCTGGATGGCGGCGTCGGCAATGATGTGCTGGTGGGCGGCGTGGGCAGCGACACGCTGATCGGCGGCGTGGGCAACGACGTCGCGGACTACAGCGCCAACGGCGCGGCCCAGGCCATCGTCGCGAACCTGGTCGCGGGCACCGTCGTCGATGGCCTGGGTGGTGGCACCGACCGCCTGCTGACGATCGAGAACGTCACCGGCGGCGCCGGCAACGACCGCATCAGCGGCGACGGCAACGCCAACGTGCTGACCGGCGGCGCCGGCAATGACACGCTCATCGGCGGCGCCGGCAACGACACGCTGAGCGGCGGCGGCGACGTCGATACGGCGGACTACAGCACGGGCACCGCCAACCTCTCCGCCAACCTCGCGACCGGCGTCGCCACCGACGGGTTGGGCGGAACGGATTCGCTGGTCGGCGTGGACAACCTCGTCGGCGGCGCCGGCAACGACACGCTGACCGGCGATGGCAACGGCAACGTGCTGAACGGCGGCGGGGGGAACGACACCCTTGTGGGCGGCGTGGGAAGCGACACGCTGGTCGGCGGCTCTGACAATGACGTGGCCGACTACTCCGCCAACAGCGCGACCCAGTCCATCGTCGCGAACCTGGTGGCGGGCACCGTCGTCGACGGCCTTGGTGGCGGCACCGACAGCCTGCAGGCAATCGAGAACGTCACGGGCGGTGCCGGCAACGACCGTATCACCGGCGATGGCAATGCCAACGTGCTGACAGGTGGCGCCGGCAACGACACGCTCAACGGCGGCGCCGGCAACGATACGCTGACCGGCGGCGAAGGCACGGACGTGCTGAACTACGCTGCTGAGACAGTGGCGGTGGTCGTCAACCTCGCGACCAACTCGGCGATCGGGACGGGGATCGGCGCGGACAGCATCACCGGCTTCGAGGCGGTGCAGGCAGGCAGCGGCGACGACCAGGTGAGCGGCACCGGCGCTGCCGAGACGATCAGCGCCGGCGCGGGTGCCGATACGGTCGATGGTGGCGGCGGCGCCGACAGCATCCTGGGCGGCGCGGGCCATGACAGCCTGGTCGGCGGCGGCGGCAACGACACGATCCTTGGTGGCGATGGCGATGACTTCGTCCTTGGCGGCAGCGGAGACGACAGCATCATCTCGACGCCGGGCAGGGATACGGTCGAGGCTGGCCAGGGGAATGACATCATTGATGTGGGCGAGGATGATGACCTCGTCATCTGGGCTCCGGGCGATGGCAACGACACCATCGATCTGGGAACCGGCAACGACACCCTCGATCTGGCGGGTTGGACGGGCGGTACCGGGGATCCATGGGACACCGTCCTCGGTGGCGCCGGGGAGACGCTCTTCATCTACGACCGGGCAGGGGCTGGCGCGGCGACCATCTCCGCCAGTGGCTTCGAGTCCGTCACCTGCTTCGCGGCCGGCACCCGGATCATGACCGTGCGCGGCGAAGTCCCTGTTGAAGACCTGCGCGTTGGCGATCACGTGGTGACGGCCAATGATGTCCAGGGGCCCTTCCAGCCGATCGTCTGGCTAGGCCATACCCGCATGAACGTGGCGGACCACCGCGAGCGTGCCAAGGTGGCACCGATCCTGATCAAGGCCGGTGCGCTGGCCGAGGGCATCCCGTACCGCGATCTGCGCGTTTCGCCCGAGCACGCGCTGTTCCTCGATGGTGGCCTGGTGCCGGCGCGCCTGCTGGTGAACGGGAGCACCATCGTGCAGGAACTGTGGTGTGCACGGGAGACCTACTGGCACATCGAGCTTCCGGCCCACGGACTGATGATTTCCGAGGGTGCTATCTCGGAGTCCTACTACGACGACGGCAATCGAACGTTCTTCGACAACCAGGCAGTGACGGCGCTGCTGAAGGACTACGCCGTCGCGCGCAAGACAGGCCGCTACGCGCAGGCTGCGTGTCGTCCGCTCGTTCAGGATGGACCGGCGCTGGAGCGCATCCGGACGAAGATCGCGTTGCGCGTGATGCCATCGCGCCCGACCCGCCACCGCGAAGTGGAGCCCGCGCGCCGGGAACTGCAAAGGGCGTGAGGCTGACCGCTGCCTGAGGCGCGCCGACGTTCGTTGCAACGATCGCGCGTCGCGACGGGCCATGGGTCGGAGCCTGGTCCTGGCCAGCGGATTGGCGGCCGTGGCCGACGCGCCGTCCGAACGGGTCGCGTCGCGTCGCGGTCAGGGTGATGGTGCGTCAGCTCCGCAGGCCCGGTGCCTCGTGCCCCGTGCGGGCGACGTATTCGCTGTAGCCGCCATCATACTGGTGCACGCCCTCGGGCGTGAGTTCGAGCACGCGGTTCGACAGCGCGGCCAGGAAATGCCGGTCATGCGAGACGAACAGCATGGTGCCCTCGTAGGTCGCGAGCGCGGCGATCAGCATTTCCTTCGTCGCCATGTCGAGGTGGTTCGTCGGTTCGTCCAGCACGAGGAAATTCGGCGGGTCGTAGAGCATCTGCGCCATCACCAGGCGCGCCTTCTCGCCGCCCGAGAGCACGCGGCAGCGCTTCTCCACATCGTCTCCGGGGAAGCCGAAGCAGCCGGCCAGCGCGCGCAGCGATCCCTGGCCGGCGCGCGGGAAGGCGTGTTCCAGCGCCTCGAACACGGTGTGGTCGCCGTCGATCAGTTCCATCGCGTGCTGCGCGAAATAGCCCATCTTCACGCTGGCGCCGAGCGAGACCGTGCCGTCATCCGGGTCGGTGGCGCCGGCCACAAGCTTCAGCAGCGTGGATTTGCCCGCGCCGTTGGTGCCGAGCACGCAGCAGCGTTCGCGCCGGCGCACCAGCAGGTCGAAGCCGTCATAGATCACGCGTTGGCCGTATCGCTTGTGGACGCGCCGCAGGTTGACCACGTCGTCGCCCGACCGCGGCGCCGGCAGGAAGTCGAAGGCCACGGTCTGGCGGCGGCGCGGGGGTTCCACGCGGTCGATCTTGTCGAGCTTCTTGACGCGCGACTGCACCTGCGCAGCGTGGGAGGCGCGCGCCTTGAAGCGCTCGATGAACTTGATCTCCTTGGCCAGCATCGCCTGCTGGCGTTCGAACTGCGCCTGCTGCTGGCGTTCCGTCATGGCGCGCTGCTGTTCGTAGAAGGCGTAGTCGCCGGCATAGGTGGTGAGCGTGCCGCCATCGATCTCGATGATGCGGTTGACGACGCGGTTCATGAATTCCCGGTCGTGCGAGGTCATCAGCAGCGCGCCGTCGTAGCCGGCGAGGAATTGTTCCAGCCAGATCAGGCTTTCGAGGTCGAGGTGGTTGCTCGGTTCGTCCAGCAGCATGACATCGGGGCGCATGAGCAGGATGCGCGCGAGGGCCACGCGCATCTTCCATCCGCCCGAGAGCTTGCCGACATCGCCGTCCATCATCTCCTGGCTGAAGCCCAGGCCGTCCAGCACCTCCCGCGCACGGCCGTCCAGCGCATAGCCGCCGAGGTCGTCGAAGCGGGCCTGCACCTCGCCGAAGCGCTCGATGATGGCCTCGAGGTCGTCGGCCTGGTCGGGGTCGGCCATGGCGGCTTCCAGGGTACGGAGCTCAGCGGCGACGGTGCTGACGTCGCCGGCGCCGTCCATCACCTCGGCCACGGCGGAGCGACCGGCCATCTCGCCGACATCCTGGCTGAAGAAGCCGATGGTGACGCCGCGTTCCATGATGACCAGGCCTTCGTCGGGCGGCTCCTGCCCGGTGATCATGCGGAACAGCGTGGTCTTGCCCGCACCATTGGGGCCGACCAGGCCGGTCTTCTCGCCCTTCTGCAGGGCGGCCGAGGCCTCGACGAACAGCAATTGCTGGCCGTTCTGCTTGCTGATGGAGTCGAGGCGGATCATGGGCGGGCGGGGCGTCCTTGCATGGCGGGGCGCTTAGCCCCTGCGGCGCGCGCGGTCGAGGGTCCGCTTGCCCGCCACCGGCGTCGCGCGCCACTGTGCCGGCGGAAACGGAGGATGCGCATGGATCTCAAGGGTGCGGTCGCGCTGGTGACAGGCGGCAATGGCGGGCTCGGCCAGCGGATCTGCCACGCGCTGGCACGCGAGGGCGCCCATGTGGCGGTGATGTACGCGCAAAGCCGCGACCAGGCCGAGGGCGTCGCGCGCGACATTGCCGCAAGCCACCAGGTGCAGGCGGCGGCCTTCGGCTGCGACATCACCGATGGCGCCGCGGTGGCGCGGCTGGTGGCGGATGTCACGGCGCGCTTCGGGCGCCTCGACATCCTGGTGAACGACGCCGCCTTCAACAAGGCGATCCCCTTCACCGACCTCGACAGCCTGACCGAGGAGGTGTGGGAGAAGATCATGGCGGTGAACCTGACGGGCCCGATGCGCCTGACCAAGGCTGTGGCGCCGGTGATGAAGGCGCAGGGGCGCGGGCGGATCGTCAACATCGCTTCCGTTGCCGGGTTGGGTCCGACGGGATCGTCGATCGCCTATGCGGTCTCGAAGGCGGGGCTGATCCACCTGACGCGCTGCATGGCGGTGGCGCTGGCGCCCGAGACGCTGGTGAACTGCGTCGCACCCGGCCTGCTCGACGGCACGCGCGCGACCGCCAATCTGCGCCCGGAACAGGTCGAGCGATCGGCCGCGACATCGCTTTTGAAGAAGCCCGCGGACAAGGATGACTGCGCCGAGATGGTCGTGACCATGTGCAGGACGGAGACCATGACGGGCCAGACCGTGGTGATCGACGCCGGGCGCATCTTCCACTGACGTGCCCCCCTGGGGCTGCGGCGCCCCGCGTGCTATCGCCGCGCCGGCATCAGTCACGGGGGTAGGGCATGGGCGGGACGCTCGCAGGCAAGGTCGCGGTGGTCACCGGCGCGGGGAAGAACATCGGTCGGGCGATCGCGCTGAGCCTCGCGCGGGATGGCGCGAAGGTGGTGGTGAATGGCCGGTCCGATGCCGCCGCCATCGACGCGGTGGCCGCTGAGATCCGCGCCGCCGGAGGCAGCGCGGAAGCCGTAGTGGCCGATGTCTCGGACGCCGACGCGGTGGCGCGCCTGGTGGCGCAGGCCGGGCCCATCGATATCCTGGTCTGCAACGCCGGGCTGCGGCGGCAGACGCCGTTCCTGGAGATGTCGCTGGCCGAATGGCGGGAGATCCTGTCGGTCGCGCTGGATGGTGCTTTCATCCTGTCGCGCGCCGTGCTGCCGGGCATGGTGGCGCGCGGTGGCGGGTCGATCGTCGCGCTGTCGGGCATCTCGACGCATGTGGGCACGCCGAACCGCGCGCATGTCTCGGCCTCCAAGGCGGGCCTTGAGGGGCTCATGCGCGCCATCGCGGTGGAGTTCGCGCCCCAGGGCATCCGTGCGAATTGCGTCGCCCCCGGCGCCGTCGACACCACGCGCGGCGCCAGCGCCGGCGCCATGCCCCAGGGGCTGGGGCGCGAGGACGGCATCCCGATGCGCCGCAAGGCGACGATCGATGAGATCGCTTCCGTCGTGCGGATGCTGGCGGGTCCCGAGGGCGGCTATGTCACCGGCCAGACCCTCCATGTGAATGGTGGCGCCTTCCTCGGATAGCCGCGCCGTGTTGCGGTGCGTCACGGGGAATGCCTAGTATCGCGGTCACATTGGGAGACGGGCATGCTGCCGACCCTTGCCGGGCTCGACCACCTCGTCGTCGCCGTGCGTGACCTCGATGCCGCGGCGGCGGAATGGGCGGCGCTGGGCTTCACGCTCTCGCCGCGCGGCCTGCACAGCGCGCATATCGGCAGCGCCAATTATACGATGATGTTGGGGGAGGATTACCTCGAACTGCTGGGCGTGGTGACACCCACGCCGCACAACCAGGCGCTGCGGGATTTTGTCGCCGCGCGCGAGGGTCTCGACCGCGCCGCCTTCACCACGACGGATGCGGCGGCGGGCGCCGATGCGCTGCGTGCTGGCGGCGTCGATGCGGTGGGTCCGGTGCATTTCAGCCGCCCCGTGCCGCTGCCCGATGGCGGCGAGACCGAGGCACGCTTCAGCGTGTTCCGATGGCCGGTAGCCCAGCGCGTGGGCGGCCTCGGCATCTTCGCCTGCCAGCATCATACGCGCGATGCGGTCTGGGTGCCGTCGCTGCAAACGCATGCGAATGGCGCGACGCGTATTCTGCGTGTGCTGGTGGCGACCGACGATCCTGCCGGCAGCGCGGCGGCGCTCGCCGGCGCGATCGATGCGGCCGTGCGGCAGGATGGCGATTTCCATGTGGTGGCGACGGCCCCGTCGCGCGGCGCGGTGGCTTTCGCGCCGCGCGACGTCATCGCGCGCCGCGCCCAATGCGACGCGGCCGCGCTGCCGCGCGAAGGCGGTGCGGCGATGGTGCTCGGCACCACCACGCCGCGACCGCCGGGCTTCGCCACCGGCGTTGCCGTGATCTTCGAAGCCGCCTGATCCCGCGATTGGAGAGACAGACGATGACCGGACCGACCCGCCGCGAGACCTTCCTGCTCGGCGCCGCCGCCATGATTCCCGCCACCGCCATGGCGCAGGAGACGCCGCGCCGCGGCGGTGTGCTGACGGTCCATTTCGCCACCGAGCAACGCATCCTGAACCCGTCGTTGCAGGCCTCGACGGGCGTCTACATCGTCGGCGGCAAGATCCAGGAGGCGCTGCTCGACCTCGACGCGCAGGGCAATCCGGTCGGCGTGCTGGCGGAATCCTGGGAGAGCGCGCCGGACGGCCTGACGCACACCTTCCGCCTGCGCCGCGGTGTCACCTGGCATGACGGCAAGCCCTTCACCTCCGCCGACGTGCAGTTCACGGCGATGGAGATGTGGAAGAAGATCCTGAACTACGGCACCACGCTGCAGCAGTTCCTCACGGAAGTGCAGACGCCCGACGCGCATACCGCGGTGTTCAAGTATTCCCGGCCGATGCCGCAGGGGCTGCTGCTGCGCGCCATGCCGGATCTCGGCTACATCTCGCCCAAGCATGTGTTCGAGACCGGCGACATCCGCCAGAATCCCGCCAACACCGCTCCGATCGGCACCGGGCCGTTCCGCTTCGTGCAGTACGAACGCGGGCAGCACATCATCGCCGAGCGCAATCCCAACTACTGGCGCAACAACATGCCCTACCTGGATCGCGTGGTGTGGCGCGTGGTGGGGGACCGCGCGGCGGCGGCGGCCCAGATGGAATCCGGGCAGATCCTGTTCAGCCCCTATTCGGCGCTGTCGATCGCCGACATGCAGCGCCTGGGGCGCGACCCGCGCTTCGAATCCACCACGCGCGGCAACGAGGGCAACGTCCGTACCAACACGCTGGAGTTCAACTTCCGCAATCCGATCCTGGCGGATATCCGCGTGCGCAAGGCGATCGCGCATTCGCTCAATGTGCCGTTCTTCATCGAGAACTTCCTCGGCCCCTTCGCCAAGCCGGGTACGGGGCCGGTCCCCTCGGTGTCGACCGACTACTATCCCGGCGCAGCCATGCCGCAATACGGCTTCGACGTGGCGGCGGCGAACCGCCTGCTGGACGAGGCCGGCCACCGGCGCGGCGCGGGCGGCGTCCGCTTCAACCTGCGCCTGAACCCCGCGCCCTGGGGCGAGGACATCGCGCTGTGGGCCACCTTCATCCAGCAGTCGCTGAGCCAGGTGGGCATCCGCGTGGAGGTCGTGCGGCTCGACGCTGCGGGCTTCCTGCGCACCGTCTACAATGACTGGAACTTCGACCTGGCGTCGGGCTGGCACCAGTACCGCAGCGACCCGGCGGTCAGCACGACGGTCTGGTACCGTTCAGGCAGCCCGCGCGGCGCTCCCTGGACCAACCAGTGGGGTTGGACGGACGCCGCCATCGACGGGATCATCGACAACGCGGCAACCGAGGTCGATCCGGTGAAGCGCAAGGCGCTGTATGCCGACTTCGTGCGCTCCGTGCAGACCGAACTGCCGCTGTGGATGCCGATCGAGCAGATCTTCGTCTCGGTGTTCAACCGGCGCATCCGCAATGCGGGGAACAATCCGCGCTGGGCGTCGTCGAGCTGGCACGACACCTGGCTGGCGTCTTGAGGGTTCTGCGCCTCGCGCTGCGGCGGTTGGCGGCGTCGTTGCCGACGCTGCTGCTGATCCTGGCGGGGATGTTCCTGCTGCTGCAGTTGGCGCCGGGCGACACGGTGGATGCGCTGATGGCGCAGATGGGCGGCGGCGATCCCGCGCTGGCCGAGGAACTGCGCCGCTTCTACGGGCTGGACGTGGGGATCGCGGCGCAGCTGGGGCGCTACATCCTGCGGCTGCTGACGCTCGACCTCGGCTTCTCGGCCATCTACGGCAAGCCGGTCGCGACGGTGATCCTGGAACGGCTGCCGCCGACCATCCTGTTGATGATCTCGGCGCTGTCCTTCGCCTTCTTCTTCGGATTGGTGCTCGGCGTGGTGGCGGCGCGGCGGGTCAACCGCTGGCCGGACACCCTGATCTCGACGTTGGGGCTGGTGTTCTACGCCACGCCATCCTTCTGGTTCGGCCTCATGGCGATCGTGCTGTTCAGCGTCTACCTGCAATGGCTGCCGGCGGGCGGATTCGGCGACATCACGCAATCCCTGACCGGCATCGCCGCGGTGCTGGATATCGCGAAGCACCTGGTGCTGCCGACGCTGACGCTCGGGCTGATCTTCCTCGCGATCTACCTGCGCATCATGCGAGCCTCGATGCTCGAGGTGCTGAGCCTGGATTTCGTGCGCACAGCGCGCGCCAAGGGGCTCAACGAGACGCGCATCGTGGTGCGCCACGTGCTGCGCAACGCCATGCTGCCGATGGTGACGCTGATCGGGCTGCAGGCCGGCACCATGCTGGGCGGGTCGGTGGTGGTGGAGAGCGTCTTCGCGCTGCCCGGCCTCGGGCGGCTGGCCTATGAAAGCGTCGTGCAGCGGGATCTCAACACGCTGCTGGGCATCGTCTTTGTCTCGGCGCTGCTGGTCATCAGCATCAATTTCGTGGTGGACATCCTCTATGCGCGGCTCGATCCGCGCATTTCGTCGGACACCTGATGCGCGCGGCGAAGGCGTATCTGCGCAGCCCGGCCGCGCTGATGGGCACGGCCATCCTGTTTGCCGTGCTGGTGATGGGGCTGGGGGCGAACTTCCTCTATCCGGCCGATCCGTTGGGGCTGGCTGGGCGTCCGCTGCAATGGCCCGGCGCAGATCCGCGCTTTCCCTTGGGTACCGATCCCTCGGGGCGCGATATCGCGGCGCAGCTGTTCCATGGCGCGCGCATTTCGCTGCTGATCGGCGTGGTGGCGACGTCCATCGCGGTGGTGATCGGCATCGCCATCGGCGCGCTGGCCGGATTCTATGGCGGGATCGTCGATACGCTGCTGATGCGCGTGACCGAGGCCTTCCAGACCCTGCCCAACTTCCTGCTGCTCCTGGTTCTGGTGGCGGTGTTCGGCAGCACCATGGAGACGGTGACCGTGGCGATCGGCCTGGTCTCGTGGCCGCCGGTCGCACGCCTGACGCGCGCCGAGTTCCTGACGCTGCGCACGCGCGACTTCGTGCAGGCCTGCCGCGTGCAGGGTCTTGGTGATGCGCACCTGATCCTGCGCGAGGTGCTGCCCAACGCGCTGCCGCCGGTGATCGTCTATGCCTCGGTGGTGATGGCGGTGGCGATCCTGCTGGAATCCGCCCTGGCCTTCCTGCAACTGTCCGATCCGAACGTGCCGTCCTGGGGCAATCTGATCGGGCTCGGGCGCAGCGTGCTGCGCACCGAATGGTACGTCTCCGCCATCCCCGGCGTTGCGATCCTGCTGACCATCCTGGGCGTGTCGCTGGTGGGGCAGGGGCTGAACGACGCGCTGAACCCGCGCCTGGCAAGCGGGCGATGAGCCGCCTGGTCGTCGAGGGCCTGACCATCCGCCTGCCACCCGGCGCGGATCGCGAGAACGCCATCGAGGATGTGTCGCTGTCGGTTGCCGCCGGCGAGATCCTGTGCGTGGTGGGCGAGAGCGGTTCGGGGAAGTCCGTCACGGCGTCGGCAGTGATGGGGCTGCTCGCGCCGGGGCTGAGCATCGCCGCCGGCAGCATGGCGCTGTCAGGCGAGGACCTGCGCGCGCAATCCCCCGAGGCTTGGCGCGCTGTCCGCGGCCGGCGTATCGCCATGGTCTTCCAGGAACCCATGACGGCGCTCAACCCGCTGATGAGCGTTGGTGCGCAGATCAGCGAGATGTGGCGCGTCCACATGAACCTGGATGCGCGTGAGGCCGAGCGCCGGGCGCTCGCCGCGCTGCGCGAGGTGAACCTGCCCGACCCCGAGGGCGCGCTGCGCGCCTTCCCGCACGAACTCTCCGGCGGCCAGCGCCAGCGCGTCATGATCGCCATGGCGCTGGCGCTCGAACCCGAGGTGCTGGTCTGCGACGAACCCACAACGGCGTTGGATGTGACCACGCAGGCGCAGGTGCTGGCCCTGATCAAGGACCTCCAGCGCCGCCACGGCACCGCGGTGATGTTCATCACGCATGACTTCGGCGTGGTGGCCGAGATCGCCGACCGCGTCGCGGTGATGCGCCTGGGCCGCGTGGTCGAGGAAGGCACCGCGCGCGAGGTGCTGACCCGCCCCCGGCACGACTACACGCAGGCGCTGCTCGCCGCCGTGCCCGGGCTTCATGCGCCGACGGCGCGCGTGCTGTCGCCGGATGTGGTGCTGCAGGTGCGTGGCCTGACCAAGACCTATGTCTCGCGCGGGCTGTTCCGCCGCCGCAAGCCGGTGCGTGCGCTCGATGATGTGTCGGTCAAGCTCAAGCGCGGCGCGACGCTGGCGGTGGTCGGCGAGAGCGGCTCGGGCAAGTCCACGCTGGCGCGCTGCGTGGTTGGACTGCTGGGCTCCGATGGAGGCCAGATCGTGATCGGTGGCGCGCCCCTGCCCAAGCGACGGCGCGACGCCGCGCGGCTGGTGCAGATGGTGTTCCAGGATCCCTACGCGTCGTTGAACCCGCGCCGACGCGCCGGCGCGCAGGTCGCGCAGGGGCCGATCGCCGCGGGCACGCCGGCCGCGAAGGCGATCCAGGAGACGCGCGACCTGTTCGCGCTCGTCGGCCTCGATCCGGAATCGGTGGGTCGCTACCCGCATGAATTCTCCGGCGGCCAGCGCCAGCGCATCGGCATCGCCCGCGCACTGGCGATGAAGCCGGAGGTGCTGGTGGCGGACGAACCCGTGAGCGCGCTGGATGTCAGCGTGCAGGCGCAGGTTCTGGCGCTGCTGCGCGACCTCCAGGCGCGGCTCGGCCTGTCCATCCTGTTCATCACGCATGATTTGCGCGTCGCGGCGCAGCTGTGTGACGAGGTCGCCGTCATGCGCAACGGGGTGGTCGAGGAAACGGGTCCGATCGGCGCCGTCTTCGCCGATCCGCAAAGCGCCTATACGCGCAGCCTGATCGACGCCATTCCCGGCCGCGCGCTGTTCGGCGTGTAGCGGTCAGGTGGCGTAGTCGGGTTCCTCGCGGTCCAGCACGCGCCGCCAGGCATCGAGGTGCAGGCGCGCATCCAGCTTCTCGCCCCAGGCCCCGGCGTGGTGGCGGCGCAGGCCCTCCGGCAGCTTGTGCAGCGGCATGCCGGTCTGCATCGCGGTCATCTGGTACATGGTCGTGCGCTCGGCCATGTAGGTTTCGTCGAAGGCGTCGTGGACGGTGGGGCCCACCACCGTCACGCCATGGCCACGCATCACCATGATGGTCTTGTCGCCCATCAGCCGCGCGATACGGTCGCCTTCCTCGTTGCTGTGGACGGGCTGGTCGCCCTCGCCGTCATAGACCGTGCGGTCGTTGAGCAGCAGGCTGTTGTGGTGCGACAGTGCGAATTCCGCGCCCTCGATCATCGACAACGCGGTCAGCCAGCGTGGATGGACATGCACCACGCAAGCCGCCTGTGGGTTGGCGAGGTGGATGCGGCAGTGGATGTGGAACGCAACCTTGCGGAGTTCGCCCTTTCCCTTCAGCACCTTCCCATCGAGGTCGCAGACGATCAGGTCGCTGGCGCGCAGTTCCTGGAACAGGTAGCCGCGCGGGTTGATCAGGAAGCGCGGCTCCGGTTCATCGCGCAGCATCAGCGAATTGTGGTTGCCGATGTGCTCGTTCCAGCCGAGCCGCGCGCCGATCCGGAACACCGCCGCCATGTCACGGCGCAGCGCCCATTCGCGCTCCTCCGCACGGCTGTCGGTGAGGGTGTGAACCAGGTTCGCCATGAGTGCCCTCGCTGATTGTCAACCCAAAGGCTGGCACGATCCGCGCGGTCCCGCCACCGCCGGATTGACGCACCCCGTCGCCGCGGCGGAGGCTTGGCGACGCCCGCAGGAGCACCGCCATGTCGCCACCGCCGCCGATCGCCGAACTGCCAATCACGGGCTATCTCGACCGCTTCTCCCGCCGGCCGGGCGAAGGCTTCGCGGTGAAGACCAGCGTGCGCGACGGCGGTCCTGCGCGCGCACGGTTGGTGCGTGTGATCTCCGGCGATCCGAATCCGGACGGCCCCGGCCTGCGCTTCGAGGAGCTTTCGCACCGCTTCGACATCAGCTTCGCGGGTCGCCGCCAGGCGATCCATGCGGGCTCCTGCGCGGTGGTGCCGCGCGCGCCGCGTCGTGATCCCGGCGCCTGTACCTGGTCGGCGCTGCTGTGGCTGGCGGCGCATCCCGACCCGCGGGACGGCGCGACGGTGCTGACCGAGGCGCAGGACGGCGTCGCGGTCAGCCTGGCGTTCGGGCCCGACGGCCTGACGGGAAGGTTCAGCGGCGCGGCTGGTGATGTGGTGGTGAC